>NZ_FXAS01000013.1:0-156341 GCF_900177785.1 Cedecea sp. NFIX57
GCTGGTGACCATCCTGAATGCAATGCTTCGGGATAATAAAGAATGGGTGACGACATAGCGCCACCCTTGACTTTAAACACAGCTGCTCTCCCTTTTAGGGTTAGGGTGAGGGTAAAAACCAGAAGCGACGCTGCGGTTACAGTCAGTGCTGAACATAAAGCGAGGCACGGTTCCGGCTTAAATCCGCAGCCATACGGAACGTCCATTCGCTTCAGGTCTAACAGCCACGCCCTTGTCCCCGGCTCTCATCGCCCCCGGTTATGACCCAACTCAGGCGGGGTTGAGCTGTCGGGAACAGCGAAAGAGAGCGATCGTCGGGAACGAATCGCGAACGACCCCGAATGTTTGGGTGATAGCCGGTGAGTTTACCGCTTCAGCGGCGATGAGCTCGCCGGGCGCCGGGGGTTGTCAGGGGGCATGGCGTAATGCCCCCTGACACGTTCACTGTCTCTGGACATGTAGGGAAAACAGAGATACGGGTGAACGGAACTTAAGCCAAAGCTTCACAGAGGACCTCTGCCGTCCTGAAAGCAAACCCCGCCCCCAAGTTTTCATCACTTTATCGCATTGGATATATCGTATATTTATATGCAAAGCGCAATTTTGACTTTGTGAATTGAGATAACTCACCTAACGTAAATACACAGAGAAAAGTCGATAAAAAACACAATTACAGGGTACACACATGCAAAAAAAAGTTCTGCCATTACTGCTGCTGGCGGCGCTGTCTGCCGCTTCCCACGCTGCCACGCCGCCGGATACCCTGGTGGTTGCTCAAGGGCTGGATGACATCGTCAGCCTTGACCCGGCTGAAGCCAACGAACTCTCAAGTATTCAGACAGTACCAAGCCTTTATCAGCGCCTGGTGCAGGCAGACCGCACGGACCCGGCCAAAGTCGTGCCGATTCTGGCGGCAAGCTGGCAGGGTGATGCGGCCAATAAGAAGCTGACCATCAAGCTGCGCCCGGATGCTAAATTTGCCTCCGGTAACCCGCTGCGCCCGGAAGATGTGATCTTCTCCTACACCCGCGCGGTCACACTGAACAAATCCCCGGCCTTTATCCTGAACGTGCTGGGCTGGCAGCCGGACAACATCGCCAGCCAGTTGAAGAAAGTGGATGACCACACGCTGGAAGTGCACTGGACCGCGGACGTCAGCCCGGCGGTTGCACTGAATATTCTTTCCACGCCTATCGCATCTATCGTGGATGAAAAAGCGGTTGAGCCAAACGTGAAAGCCGGTGACTTCGGCAACGAATGGCTGAAAATGCACTCTGCCGGCAGCGGCCCGTTCAAAATGCGCGTTTATCAGCCGCACCAGGCTATCGTGCTGGATGCCAACCCGACTTCTCCGGGCGACGCGCCAAAAGTGAAAAACATTATTATTAAAAACGTGCCCGATCCAGCCGCTCGCCGCCTGCTGATTCAGCAGGGTGACGCCGATATCGCCCGCGATTTAGGGTCTGACCAGACCAGCGCCCTGGAAGGTAAACCGGGCGTGAAGGTGCTGAGCATCCCTTCCGCCGAGCAGAACTATCTGGTGTTTAACGTCGGCAACAACGCCAACCCGCTGCTGAAAAACCCGGCGCTGTGGGAAGCGGCTCGCTACCTGGTGGATTACCAGGGCATTACCAAGGATCTGCTGAAAGGCCAGTACTTCGTTCACCAGAGCTTCCTGCCGGTCGGCTTCGCGGGTGCGCTGGAAAACACCCCGTTCAAATTCGACCCGGCGAAAGCGAAAGAAATTCTGGCGAAAGCGGGCATCAAAGACGCGCATTTCTCGCTGGATGTGGAAAACAAACCGCCGTTTATCACCATCGCTCAGTCCATGCAGGCAAGCTTTGCCCAGGGCGGCGTGAAGGTGGATCTGCTGCCAGCTGCCGGTAGCCAGGTGTATGCCCGCGTGCGCGCGAAACAGCACCAGGCCGCCATTCGCCTGTGGATCCCGGATTACTTCGACGCCCACTCCAACGCCAGCGCGTTCTCCTATAACGACGGCAAAGCCAGCACCGTGGCCGGGCTGAACGGTTGGCAGATCCCGGAACTGAATAAACAAACGCTGGCTGCCGTCGCAGAAGCTGACCCGGCTAAACGCAAAGATCTCTATACCAAACTGCAGGAAGAGCTGCAGCGTAGCTCCCCGTATGTGTTTATTGACCAGGGTAAAACTCAGGTTGTGGTGCGCGATAACATCAAAGGCTACCAGCAGGGCCTGAATGCGGATATGGTGTATTACGATAACGTCACGAAATAACTGAACGGCCCCTCGCCCCGCCCTTTCCGTCGTGAAAGAGGCCGGTCGGGGGGTTAATCACCATTAGCGCATAAAAGAGTTACCCATGTCCGAAGTCTCGCCTTCGTCGCAGCGTCTGCGGCGTCCGCTGCTCACCCTGCTTCAGGGAATATTTACCCTTGCCCTGACCCTGATTGGCCTGCTGCTGATTACCTTTGCTTTGTCTGCGCTTTCTCCGGTGGACAGAGTGCTGCAAATCGTCGGCGACCACGCCAGCCAGTCAACTTACGATCAGGTTCGCCATCAGCTCGGGCTGGATCAGTCGCTGCCGGTGCAGTTCTGGCATTATCTGGTCAATCTCGCCCACGGCGATTTGGGCATAGCCAGCTCAACCGGCCAGCCGGTGCTGCATGATTTGCTTTCAGCTTTCCCCGCCACCCTGGAACTAGCCACCCTCGCGCTCATCGTCGGCAGCGTACTTGGCGTACTTTTTGGTGTGCTTTGCGCCCGGTTCGCCGGTTCGCCGCTGGATCTCGTGGTGCGCACTTTCACTCTGCTGGGCAACTCCGTGCCTATTTTCTGGCTAGGTTTGCTGATGCTGGCGCTTTTTTATGCTCGCCTGCAGTGGAGCGCCGGGCCTGGGCGGCTCGACGATATTTACCAGTACAGCGTCGAGGCTAAAACCGGCTTCGTGCTGATCGATACCTGGCTTTCCGGCGATAAAGGCGCGTTTCTCAACGCCATTAACCACCTGATTCTGCCGGTATTGCTGCTGGCCTATTATTCTCTCGCCAGCATCACCCGCCTGACCCGCACGGCCTGCCTGAGCGAAATGAACAAAGAGTACATCACGCTTGCCCGCGCGAAAGGCGCAGGCGACATGGCGATTCTGCTGCGCCATGTGTTGCCCAATATTCGCGGCACGCTGTTCACCGTGATCGCCCTGGCCTACACCAGTATGCTCGAAGGTGCCGTGCTGACAGAAACCGTCTTCTCCTGGCCGGGCATTGGCCGCTATCTCACTACCGCGCTGTTTGCCGGGGATACCACCGCAATCATGGGCGGTACGCTGTTGATTGGCGTGTCGTTTGTACTGATCAATAACCTGACCGACATACTGGTGCGTGCCACCGACCCGAGGATCCGCTGATGCCGTCTTCTCTTTTTCTGCGACGCATGCTGCGCTCCCCGGCGGCCCTTAGCGGGCTGATTATCATTGCCGGGCTGGTGCTTATCGCGCTGTTTGCGCCGTTGCTGGCTCCATTCGATCCTAACTGGCAGGATGCCGCCGCGCGCCTGCAGGCGCCCAACGCCCAACATCTGCTGGGCACCGACAGCTATGGTCGCGACCTGCTTTCTCGCCTGCTCTACGGCACTCGCCCGGCGCTGGGCCTTGTGCTGCTGGTGACCATCATTACCCTGCCGGTTGGGCTGCTGATTGGCATTCTGTCCGGCTATTACGGCGGCTGGCTGGAGCGTATTCTGATGCGCTTTACCGACGTGGTGATGTCGATGCCACGCCTGATCCTGGCCTTTGCCTTTGTGGCAATGCTCGGCCCAGGGCTGGTTAACGGCGCGCTGGCGCTGGCACTGACCACGTGGCCCGCCTACGCTCGCCAGGCAAGAAGTGAAATACAGCGCCTGCGCCACAGCGATTATCTCGCCGCCGCAGAAATGATGGGCATCAAAGGCTTGCGGCTGCTGGTCGGCCATATTCTGCCGCTGTGCCTGCCTTCCGCCATCGTGCGCCTGGCGTTGGATCTGGCCGGGATTATTCTTGCCGCCGCCGGTCTGGGTTTCCTCGGCTTAGGCGCCCGCCCGCCGATGTCCGAATGGGGTGCGATGATTGCCGACGGAATGCAGGTCATTTTCGACCAATGGTGGATTGCCGCCATTCCGGGCACCGCCATTCTGCTGAGCAGCCTGGCCTTTAACCTGCTGGGCGATGGCCTGCGCGACGTGCTGGAGCCGCAACATGACTAACAGAATTACCGTGTCCGGGCTGAATATCGACTACCCAGGCAGCCGCGTAGTCAGCAACCTCTCCTTCACGCTGGGCAATGAACGCCTGGCGCTGGTCGGCGAATCCGGCTCAGGAAAATCCATGACGGCTCGCGCGCTGATGGGGCTGGTGCGTAAACCAGGCAAAGTGAGCGCAGAGCAGCTCAGCGTGATGGGGCACGACCTGCTCGACATGAATGCCCGAAGCTGGAACCAGCTGCGCGGCAGCGATATCGCCATGGTGTTGCAGGACCCGCGCTATGCGCTGAACCCGGTCAAAAGCGTACAGCAGCAAATTGACGAAGCACTACGATTGCACCAGAAGCTCTCCTCAGCCGAACGCCGCGATCGCTGCCATGAACTGGTGCAATCCGTTGGTTTACCGGGCGCTGTGCTGCAGCGTTACCCTGGCGAGCTGTCCGGCGGTATGGGTCAGCGAGTGATGATCGCCATTGCGCTCGCCAATAATCCCAAAGTGCTGATCGCCGACGAACCCACGTCGGCGCTCGACGCCCGCCTGCGCAACCAAATCCTTGAACTGCTGGTAGCCCAGTGCGAAAAGCGGCAAATGGCGCTGCTGTTGATCAGCCACGATCTGCCGCTGGTAGCCGAACACTGCCACCGCGTGCTGGTGATGTACCAGGGCCAAAAAGTCGACGAAATGGCGGCAAGCGAGCTGCCGCAGGCCACGCATCCTTACACGCGCACTCTCTGGACATGCCGTCCAAATGCCGATACCTACGGGCAGATGCTGCCGACGCTGAACCGCAGTGAATTTCAGCCAGGAGAAACCTATGGCGATCGTTAAGGTTGATAATCTGAGCGTACAGTTTGCCGCCAAAGGCGGGATCAAAACCGCCGTCGCCGGGGCCAGTTTCGCCCTTGAACAGGGCGAAACGTTTAGCCTGATTGGCGCTTCCGGCTGCGGGAAATCTACCATTCTGCGCGTGCTGGCCGGGCTACAGCGTGACTGGAAAGGTGACGTAGAGCTGCTGGACAACCGCATTGCGGCAGGGAAGCGCTTCCAGGGCGCGCTGCGCCGCGAAGTGCAGATGGTGTTTCAGGATCCGTATGCCTCGCTGCACCCCAATCACACGATTTGGCGCACGCTGGCCGAGCCGTTGAAAATCCACGGTGAAAGCGAGATTGAAGCCCGCGTAGCGGAAGCATTAGAGCAGGTTGGACTGCCTGCAGACGCCGCAAAACGCTATCCGCACCAGCTTTCCGGCGGCCAGCGCCAGCGCGTGGCTATTGCTCGTGCGCTGCTGTTACGCCCGAAAATCCTGCTGCTCGACGAACCGACTTCCGCGCTGGATATGTCGGTCCAGGCTGAGATCCTCAACCTGCTCAACCGCCTGAAGCAGCAGCACGGCATGACCTATCTGCTGGTCAGCCACGATGCCGACGTGATTGCGCATATGTCCGACCGCGCGGCGTTTATGGCCAACGGGGTGATTGAGCGCAGCTTCGATCGCGCTGCGCTGGTGAATGGCGAACACAGGATGGCGCACGCGTAACGCGTTATGCCAGCGTGACCATTTCTTCGTCAGACAAAGCCAGAATGCAACGATTGCGGCCGGTGTTTTTGCCGTAATACATGGCTTTGTCTGCGCGACCAATCGCGCTGTGCAGGGAATCATCCGCGCTGACAAGCGTTAGTCCCCCGGTTACCGTCACGCGGATTGCCTGGTCGTCCACGCTGACGGGGTGGCTGGCTAAGTGCTGGCAAATGCGCTGCCCGGCCTGCCCGGCTTGCTCACGGCTGGTTGCTTCCAGCAGCATAATAAACTCCTCGCCGCCAAAGCGATAAATGCGCTCCTCATTGCGCGTAGCCCCTTTAAGAATGGACGCGACGCTGCGCAGGACATCGTCCCCCGCGTTGTGCCCCCAGGTGTCATTGATCGTTTTAAAACGATCGATATCCATAATCAGTAAATAAAGGCTGCGCTCCGCACGTTCGCAGCGAGAGCGTATCAGCGGAAATTCCTGATACATTAAATGGCGTAACGGCAGGCCGGTTAAAGCGTCATACAAATTACGGTAGGAAAAAAGGTACTCTTTATATTGGTCGATACTGGAAATAAACTTTTGCTGCGCTTCATTGTAATGATTCAGTAATTCTTCGCTAACCTGTCTGGCGATAATAGATAACATTAATGCCCGAGCGGCGTCGTGCATAGCGGTATGGTGCTTATCAATCAGCAGAATCAGCTCCCGGTCCAGGCTCACACCTTGTAAACGCTGGCCCAGCCAGCGGCTGAAACGGCAATGATGATGGGAATGCCGATCGTTGATTTCTTTATCGGGTTCACCGCCCAGCAGGCTGAGGCGCAGGCATTTATTTGCCCAATTATAATGATCGCGGATGGCAATATTCAGCTCTGATAAAGAGCTATCGATGTCCTTTATATTGATAGTCACGCTGTGCACACCTTGTGTTTAACGGGTCAAATTAATATCCACCACCTGATGATAACGAATATCGCGGGTTAATTTTCACGCCGAATCATAACTTAAACAAAGCCTAAACGATGAATCCATATTAAAAACTTTACGAATAAGGACATTTATTGTCATACGGTATTTCAGAATAAATAAGCATCTATTAACCATTAAGAAATGCTAAACAATAATAAGCCTCGTCTTTATTTTCCTTTTTGCGCCATACGGAAACATGCCGCCCCAAAATGGTGCAAATCTCTTCTCTCAAGGTCATGATCGCTCACTCGGCCTTCAGCATTAAAACACGCAAAATGTAATCTATTGTGATTAATTATTGCACAAACACACTCCTGCGGGCGTTTATCCCGATTTCACTTACGGCGCGCTACCTGGCGCAATCCCTGCAATACTTATTTTGTGTATCGCGTGATACGCCACACCCAGGAGCACATTTTGAACAGGTTACCTTCCAGCGCCTCGGCCCTTGCCTGTACGGCGCACGCACTGAACATTATCGAAAAGAAGTCACTTAGCCATGAGGAGATGAAGGCGCTAAACCGGGAGGTGATTGATAGCTTCCAGCAGCATGTTAATCCGGGTTTTCTTGAATACCGCAAGTCCGTTACCGCCGGCGGGGATTACGGAGCCGTAGAGTGGCAAGCGAGCAGTCTGAATACGCTTGTCGACACCCAGGGCAAAGAGTATATCGACTGTCTGGGTGGGTTCGGCATCTTTAACGTGGGGCACCGTAATCCAGTCGTTGTTTCCGCCGTCCAGCATCAGCTTGAAAAGCAGCCCCTGCACAGCCAGGAACTGCTCGACCCTCTGAGGGCGATGCTTGCCAAAACGCTTGCCACACTGACTCCGGGCAAACTCAAATACAGCTTCTTTAGCAACAGCGGTACCGAATCCGTGGAAGCCGCGATAAAACTGGCCAAAGCGTACCAGTCACCGCGAGGCAAATTTACCTTTATTGCCACCAGCGGCGCGTTTCACGGTAAATCGCTGGGTGCGCTTTCCGCCACGGCGAAATCCACTTTCCGCAAACCGTTTATGCCGCTGCTGCCGGGCTTCCGCCATGTACCATTTGGCAATATCGAGGCATTACGCACGCAGTTCAGCGAATGCCGTAAAACCGGCGATGATGTGGCCGCACTGATCCTGGAGCCAATTCAGGGCGAAGGCGGCGTGATCCTGCCGCCGCCGGGCTACCTGCCTGCGGTACGCCAGCTTTGCGACGAGTACGGCGTGCTGCTGATTCTGGATGAAGTACAAACCGGGATGGGCCGCACCGGCAAAATGTTTGCCTGCGAGCACGAAAACGTGCAGCCGGATATTCTCTGCCTTGCGAAAGCGCTGGGTGGCGGCGTGATGCCGATTGGCGCCACGGTTGCGACGGAAGAGGTGTTTTCCGTCCTGTTCGATAACCCGTTCCTGCACACCACCACGTTTGGCGGCAACCCGCTGGCCTGCGCTGCGGCGCTGGCGACGATTCACTATCTGCTGGAAGAAAATCTGCCTGCTCAGGCGGCGCAAAAAGGCCAACTGTTGCTGGATGGCTTCCGGGCGCTGGCCCGTGAGTTCCCGGATCTGGTTGTTGAGGCGCGCGGCCAGGGGCTGTTAATGGCGATTGAGTTCCGCGACAACGACATCGGCTACGACTTTGCCAGCCAGATGTTCCGCCAGCAGGTGCTGGTGGCCGGCACGCTGAATAACTCAAAAACCATTCGGGTAGAGCCGCCGCTGACGCTGACTATTGAGCAGTGCGAGCATGTGCTTGAGTGCGCGAAGCGCGCGCTTTACAGGCTAAGAGTGACACAGGATGAGACGGCAGAGGCGCAGGAAAGCTGATTGACCCTCACGCCAACCCTCTCCCTGGAAGGGAGAGGGAGCTATCCGTGTTTGCTGATCGCTTTTTTATCCCCTCGCCCCCGTGGGGAGAGGGTCAGGGTGAGGGGCATACCCTACGGCAGCAGCCCAATAAAACTCTGCTTCTTACGCGGCTCAGACATCATCTCATCCAGCTTCTCAACGCAGGCGAGATAGTGCGGGGTCTTCTTGTGCGCCAGCACCGCAGCCTCATCCTGATAAGCCTCGTAGATATAAAATCGCGTTGAAACCTCCGGGTCCTGCAGCACGTCAAAGCGTAAGTTACCGGGCTCTTTGATGGCACCTTCGTGATTCGACCGAAACACGTCCAGAAACTCGTCGACGCGCTCTGGCTTGATGTTGATCTCCACCAGCGTGACGTTCATGCCTTACCTCCCTGATGCTTCGCCTCAAGCCAGAACTGATAGGCTTCGCGGGCAGATGCTTTCTCGTGCACCACCTTCTTGACCGCCTGCAGCATCGCCAGTGGCGCTTCAGACTGGAAGATATTGCGCCCCATATCTACGCCGGATGCGCCCTGGTCTATCGCTTTAAAGCACATCTCCAGCGCCTCCTGCTCGGGCAGCTTTTTACCTCCGGCAATAACAATCGGCACCGGGCAGCTGGCGGCAACTTTCTCAAAACCTTCCTCAACGAAGTAGGTTTTTACAAACTGCGCCCCAAGCTCGGCGGCAATGCGGCTTGCCAGCGAGAAATAGCGCGCGTCACGGGCCATTTCTTTGCCTACGCCGGTGACGGCAAGCGTAGGAATACCGTAGCGCGTCCCCTCATCCACCAGCTTGATGATGTTGTTGATCGACTGGTGCTCATACTCGCTACCGATATATATCTGCGCGGCCACCGCGCAGGCGTTGAGGCGCAAAGCATCCTCCATCGTCACGGCGACGCTTTCGCGCGAGAGTTCGCTGAGGATCGAATTGCCGCCGGAGGCGCGCAGCACAACAGGTTTGTTGGTCGCAGGCGGGACCACGCTGCGCAAGATACCGCGGGTACACATCAGCACGTCGGTTTCAGGGAACAGCGGCGCAATGGAGAGGTCAATACGCTCCAGCCCGGTGGTCGGCCCCTGAAAATAGCCGTGATCGAAGGCCAGCATCACGGTGCGCCCGGTGTTGGGGTTAAAGATCCTCGCCAGCCGCGACTGCATGCCCCAGTCCAGCGCCCCGCTACCCTTCAGGTAAAACGCCCGGTTCTCCTGCGGCTGGCCAATACCGAAGTCTTTCCCGTCTTTAATATCATCCAGATCTGCCATGGTTTCCTCCCTCAGAAATCGTAATTGCCGATATTGTCTTTTGTGAACACCACGCGCGACGGCAGCAGCACAATCCCGTTGCCTTTCGCTTCATACTGGTAGCCCTGCACGCTGTTTGGCTCAACTTTTAGCGGGCCGATTTTCGCCACTTCCACACTGTCCCCAACGTTAAGATCGCCTTTCTTCAGCAGCGCATTGGCAACGTTGACCGCAATCTCGCCCTGCTGTACCACGTCCCACAGGCCAAACGCTTTTACCGTGCCACGCTCAACGTACGGACGCATGACGTTTGGCGTGCTAAACCCAACAATGGCGACATCACTCCGTTTCAGGTTTTCTGCCGCCTGGGCCGCGGCGGGCAGCGCGTTGGCATCCGGCGCGATAATCGCGTCCAGATCCGGGTAAGCTTTTAAAATTCCTTCGGCGGTTTGCAGGGACTTGGTGGCATCGTTATAGCCAAACTGCGTGGTCACGATTTGCCACTGCGGATGTTCTTTTTCAATCTTCGCTTTCGCCTCTTTCACCCACTGGTTCTGGTCGGTCACCGTCGGGCTTGAATAGAAAAAGGCCACCTTCGCCGCCGGCTTCGTGACCTGTTTTTCCGCCATTTCAACCAGCATGCCGCCGAGTTGTTGAGGCGTGCCCTGGTTGATATAAATGCTGCGGCAATCCGGCTTGGTATCTGAATCCCAGGTCAGCACTTTCACGCCTCGCTGCATCGCGCGCTTCAGCGCCGGGCAAAGTCCATCCGGCGAAACGGCAGAGACGATAATGGCGTTATAGCCCTGGTTAACGAAGTTGTTGATCAGCTGCACCTGCCCCGCCACGCTGGGCTCGGTCGGGCCGTCGTAGGTCACCGGCACGCCGAGATCCTTTCCGGCCTGCTGGGCGCCGTTACCACCGCTGGTAAAGAAGCCCACGCCAACCAGTTTTGGAATAAAAGCAATACGGTCTGCTGCCTGAGCCGCAGCGGCGCTGAGCACCAGCGCCAGCGCGCTTAGCTGCAGGATGCGTGTTGTTGCATGCTTCATACTTAAACCCCCGTTAGTTTTTTCTGCCCGCGCAGGCGACGCCAGGTCGCCCGGATCATTTCACGGTGTAAACTCAGCGAACGGCCAATCACCACCACAATCAACAACGCACCGGACAACGCGCTCGATACCTGATTGGGGATACCAACCATCTGTAATCCCTGCTGCAAATATCCCACCAGCAGCGCGGCCAGGGCGGTACCCAACATCGATCCTGACCCGCCGTAAATATTCGCGCCGCCTAAAACCGCCGCCGTCAGGGCCGGCATAAGCAAATCCCGTCCGAGATCGGAACGGGCAGAGCCAAAATAGGAAACCAGCACCACCGCCGCGATGGCCGAGGCCAACCCAACCAGCCCATAAACGCCGTACAGCATGCCGTTGACCGGCATAGCCGCATAGCGCGCCGCGCGTGGGTTCTGGCCGATTAAGAACACGTGACGGCCAAAGCGAGTGCGGTGTGCAAGCAGCCAGAACAGCAAAGTAATCACCGCGAATAACACCAGCGGCACCGGCAGTCCGAACAGCGTTTGGTTGGCGAAGTTAGTAAAAGCATCCGGGAAACCGCCAATGCCTTCATAGCCTGTTGCGCCTGCCATACCGGAAAGCAGCAGCGCCCCGCCGCCGTAGAGGTAAAGGGTGCCCAGCGTGATAACAAGCGGGCTAATACCGGTGTAGTGGATCAGCGCCGCGTTCAGGGCACCACACAGCAGCCCCAGCGCAAGCGTGAGCACCACGGCTACCGGCACGGGCAGCCCCGCCTGCAGCATCACGCCAAGCGCGATAGCGCAAAGCCCGATGGTTGACCCGAGAGAGATATCAATTCCGCCACTGACGATAGCCAGCGTTAGCGGCAAGGCGACGATGCCAATGCAGATAAAATCGCTGGTGCTGAACAGCAGCATGTTGATGTCCAACATGCGCGGGTTCAGAGCGCCAAACAGCAGAATTTCCGCCACCAGCAACAGGAGTAAAACGCTTTCCCAGTTAAGACGCAGCTTCATTTAAGCGACCTCTTTCTTTTTACGCGGAGGAAAGGGAGCCACATTTTTGCTCCCGTGCTGAGGGGGAACAAATCGCGCATATTTTTGCGCGCGCTGGTGGCGCATCAGCGCCTGCCGCAGGCGACCATCAAGCACCAGTACTCCCAGCAGTACGAGCCCGGCGATAAAATCATTCCACCAGGCCGGGAGCTTAAACAGCACCAGCACGGTGTCGATTTGGGTCAGAAAGAAAGCCCCCAAACAGGCGCCTACCAGCGTGCCTGTACCGCCGAGCAGCGAAATTCCCCCTAAAACGCAGGCAGCAATGGCCTTCATTTCAAGGCCGCTGCCGGTCTGGTTGGGCACAAAGCCTATCTGGGAGGCAAAAAGTACCCCGGCCAGCGCAGCCAGAAGCCCATTGAAGGTAAAGGCCAGCAGCCGGGTACGGTTCACCGATACGCCTAGTTGCCGGGCGGCGGCGAGATTGTCGCCCACGGCATAGAAATCACGCCCGAATGCGGTTTTCGCCAGCCCCCACGAGCCAAACGCCAGCAAAGCAATCACCAGTAGGCCAAAGAAAGAAACGCCGAGAACAAGCGGTTCGGACAAAGATTTGAGCGTCGCCGGTAGCCCTTCAATCCATTTCCCGCCCGTCCACAGCAGCATGCCCCCACGATAAAGCCCCAGTGTGCCGAGCGTGGCAACAATCGCCGGAATACGTAACCAGACCACCAGCACGCCATTAAAGAAGCCTGCCGCCGCACCCATCGCCAGCGCAAAAAGGATAGCCAGCGGCAGGCTGTAACCGGCATTCAACGCCACACCCACGGCAATCGCACAAAGCCCCACGGTAGATCCCACGGAAACGTCAATGTTTCTCGTCAGCATCACCAGCGTGGCTCCCATCGCCAGCAGGATCAGGATCTGCGCACTGGTGAAGATCATGCTGACGGTTTGCAGGCTAAAAGAGTCGTGGTTTAGCGCTACCAGCCCCACAAACAGCGCCAGAATCGCCAGCAGCGCGCTTAGTTCGCGGTTTTTCAGCAGCTTTCTCATGGTTTCCCCTCGCCAAATGCCATATTCATCATGCGATCCACGCTAATCGCCGGGCTGCGAATTTCGCCGCCGATTTCCCCCTGGTGCATCACCAGCACGCGATCCACCAGCGGCGCGAACTCGTCCAGATCGCTGGAGATCATCAGCACCGCCACATTTTGCTGCGCCACGCTTTTGATCAGTTGGTAAATATCCGCTCTCGCCGCCACATCCACACCCCGCGTCGGTTCATCCACGATCAACAACAGAGGATTAGCCTCCAGGCATCGGGCCAGCAGCACCTTTTGCTGATTTCCCCCGGACAGCGTGCGCACGGCCTGATCGACGTCGTGCAGTTTGATCCCCAACGCCCGGTGGTAACGCTCCACCACGGCTGCCTCACGCTTAGGCTGAAGCCAAAGGCCGGGTGCATTTAACGCCACCGTGTTCCAGCGAATAGGTGCGTCAAGAAATAACCCGGAAACCTGCCGATCCTCCGGTAAATAAACCAGCCCACGATCGAGCCGGGATTTCGTGCTGTTTTCGGTGATGTCAGCGTTTTCGAGAAAAACTCTCCCCCCTCTCGGTGGGCGCAGGCCGTACAACGTTTCTGCCAGCTCGGTTCGCCCGGAGCCAACCAGCCCCGCCAGGCCGACGATTTCTCCGGCATATATCTCAAAGTTCAGGTCGATAAAGCCTTCTCCGGTTAGCCCATCCACGCGCAATACCGGAAAGTCCTGTGGCTGAGTACGGCGGTTGCCGGGCAGTGACAGCCAAAGCTTTTGGGTATCGCTCAGCGTGTGTTCGCGGCTCCCCGGCGTCATTGCCGTAATCAGTTCGTGGTCGGTAAACGCCAGCGTTTCTCCCTGCAGCACAACCGCGCCATCCCGCATCACGGAGATATGGCTGGCGATCTGATGGATTTCCGGCAGCTTGTGGGAGATGAAAATAATGCCCACTCCCAGCGCCTGAAGGGCGCTGATTTGGCGGAATAGACGTGCCGTTTCTCCCGGCGTTAATGACGCCGTGGGCTCATCGAGGATCAATATTTTGGCTTCATGCATCAGGCCGCGCAGGATCTCCACCATCTGCTGATCTGCCACTTCCAGCGTATTCGCAGCGGCAGAGAGGGAGATGGTGCAGTCCAGTTGCTGCATCTTTTCCGCCAGCTTAGCCAGTAAGCTGCCCGTGCGCGGGAGGCGGAACAAAATGTTTTCCTGCACGGTTAAGTTTGGAAACAGCATGGGTTCCTGCGGCACCAGGTATATCCCCAGCTCATGGGCCTGAGCGGGTTTCAGCCTGTCATAACGCCTGCCGTGCAGCTCAAGCTCACCGCCGTCGGGCGTTTCAACCCCGGCGATAATTTTCATCAGCGTCGATTTGCCCGCGCCGTTACCTCCCATCAGGGCATGTACCTGGCCGGGCAGCAGCGTAAAGTCGATGCCTTTCAATACGCTAACGCCGGAGTACTGTTTCCGGATCTGATGAACCTGCAGCAGCGGCGTGGCGTTTAGCATCTGGACTCCACATTTGAACAAAAGAGAAATTGAATTAATAATGTTCAAAAGCGTAGACGGGGATATATGATTACAACCGGGCGGCGATCACAAAATTTTAAATAGATCGGCTAAATCATTCGGGAGTAATAAATGATCTTTTTTGCCGGGCGCTTCACATTTTATTTACGAGTAACCGCGAACATCTGATCTAAATTTTAATAAGAGTTCATCTATGAGCGAGAAACGTTCGACAGAAGAAAGTCAGTTCTCCGGGCTGCCGATGGCGGAAGAAGAGCTGCTGGCGCGAGTGGCCTGGTCCTATTACCACGACGGCCTGACTCAGAATGATATCGGTGAGCGGCTAGGGCTACCGAGGCTCAAAGTCTCACGGTTGCTGGAGAAAGGGCGCCAGTCTGGGGTGATTCGCGTCCAGATAAACTCCCGCTATGAAGGCTGCCTGGCGCTGGAAACGGCGCTGCAGTCGCGCTTTAGCCTGAAGTTAGCGCGCGTTCTGCCAGCCCACAGCGCACCGCCGATGAGCACGCGCCTCGGCATAGGTGCCGCGCAGTCGCTGATGGGGCTGTTAACGCCAGGGCAGCTGTTAGCGGTTGGATTCGGTGAAACCACCATGAGCTGCCTGCAGCACCTGAGCGGCTTTATCAGTTCTCAACAGATTGGCCTGGTCACGCTCTCAGGCGGCGTAGGGCCGTATATGACGGGCATCGGGCAGTTAGATGCGGCCTGTAACGTCAGCATGATCCCGGCGCCGCTGCGCGTGTCTTCCCCGCAGGTTGCCGAGATTTTAAGGATGGAATCCAGCGTTCGGGACGTGATCCTTGCGGCGATGGCGGCAGATGTTGCGGTGGTGGGAATTGGCGCTATCAACCAGAAGCGCGACGCCACCATCATGCGTTCCGGCTACATCAGTGAAGGCGAACAGCTGATGTACTCACGCAAAGGTGCCGTCGGCGATATTCTCGGCTACTTCCTGCAGGCCAATGGCGAAATGGTCGAAGGCCTGGAGATCCACCGAGAGCTGCTTGGGGTTCGCCTTAACGATCTGGCGCAATTACCCACCATCGTTGGCGTTGCGGGTGGGGAGGATAAAGCAGAGGCGATTTACGCCGCACTGTTGGGCCGCCACATTAACGGCCTAGTGACGGAAGAAGAAACCGCGCGGGCGGTGCTGAACCTGGCGAGTTAGTTTTAACGCGTCTCCGACCGCGCTCACAATGAGGAGAGGCGATGAGTTATCTACTTGCACTGGACGCCGGAACGGGCAGTATCCGCGCCGTGATCTTCGATACTTCTGGCCAGCAAATAGCCGTTGGCCAGGCCGAATGGAAGCACTTAAGCGTGACCGACGTGCCGGGATCGATGGAGTTCGATCTCGCCGTTAACTGGCAGCTCGCCTGCCGCTGCATCCGCGAAGCCCTGCACAAGGCCAACCTCTCCTCTTCGGCAATTAGCGCCGTTGCCTGTTGCTCTATGCGGGAAGGGATTGTGCTTTACGATCGCCACGGCGAGCCAATCTGGGCCTGCGCAAACGTGGATGCCCGCGCCAGCCGCGAAGTCAGCGAGCTGAAAGAGATCCACGACTTCCAGTTTGAGTCCGAGGTGTACCAGGTTTCAGGCCAGACACTGGCGCTGAGCGCCATGCCGCGCCTGCTTTGGCTGGCGCACCATCGGCCGGACATCTACCGCAAAGCCGCCACCATCACCATGATCAGCGACTGGCTGGCGGCCAAACTTTCCGGCGAGCTGGCGGTTGATCCTTCTAACGCCGGTACGACCGGCATGCTGGATCTGGCAACCCGCGACTGGCGGCCAGCTCTGCTGGATATGGCCGGGCTGCGCGCCGACATACTTTCCCCGGTCAAAGAAACCGGCACCGTGCTGGGCGGCATAACCCCGCAGGCGGCCGAAGAAAGCGGACTGCGGAAAGGCACACCGGTCGTGATGGGCGGCGGTGACGTCCAGCTTGGTTGCCTGGGACTGGGCATCGTCAGGCCCGGGCAGACGGCGGTGCTGGGCGGCACATTCTGGCAGCAGGTGGTAAACCTGCCGGCAATCAAAACCGACCCCGACATGAACATCCGCATTAACCCGCACGTCATCCACAACATGGTGCAGGCGGAGTCCATTAGCTTCTTCACCGGCCTGACGATGCGCTGGTTCCGGGACGCCTTCTGCGCGGAAGAAAAGCTGCTGGCCGAGCGCCTCGGCGTGGATACCTATGCGCTGATGGAAGAGATGGCGGGCCGTGTACCTGCGGGCTCCCACGGGGTGATGCCCATTTTCTCTGATGCCATGCATTTCAAACAGTGGTATCACGCCGCGCCGTCGTTCATTAACCTCTCCATTGACCCTGAGAAATGCAACAAAGCGACGCTATTCCGCGCCTTAGAGGAGAACGCGGCGATTGTCTCAGCCTGTAATCTGGAGCAGATTTCCGGCTTTTCTGGCGTGAAGTTCGACTCGCTCGTCTTCGCCGGAGGAGGTTCAAAAGGCGCACTGTGGAGCCAGATCCTGAGCGATGTCACCGGCCTGCCGGTGCGTGTGCCGGTGGTCAAAGAGGCAACGGCGCTGGGCTGCGCCATTGCCGCAGGCGTAGGTGCCGGGCTTTTCGATTCGCTGGCCAATACCGGCGAGCGTCTGGTGCAGTGGCAGCGGGAGTTCACGCCGAACCCGGCGCACCGCGAGCTTTACGACGAGATGAAGCGCAAGTGGCAAAAAGTGTATGCCGATCAGTTAACGCTGGTGGACAGCGGCCTGACGACGTCGATGTGGCAGGCGCCGGGGCTCGCGCCGAGGGCTGTAGGGTAATTTTCCCCTCACCCCGACCCTCTCCCCAAAGGGGAGAGGGGGAATTCAGAACTGAGTGGTTTGTTATCCCCTATCCCTAAAAGCCAGGGAGAAAACAAGCAACACGGAATATCTTTTATCCCCTCTCCCTTCCAGGGAGAGGGTTAGGGTGAGGGTAAAACAAGCCACTTTGTATCACACTGTATCTACGCCCCCGCCAGATACGCCGCCATGCAAAAAAAGCGGTTTGGAAAACACGCCGCCTACAATCCCGTGATGTGATAGCCGAACATTTTCTAATAGATTTGGAGAAAACATCATGTTCAACAAACTGACCCTGTCTGCGCTGATTGCCCCTCTTTCCCTCTCAGTGGTTTTCGCCTGCCAGGCAGAAGCGGCGGGTTTCGATGCTAATCAGATAAAACAGATTAACGCGGGCGTGCTGAACGTCGGCTATGTCGATCTTGGCCCGAAAGACGGGCAGCCGGTAATTCTGCTGCACGGCTGGCCCTACGATATCAACAGCTTTGATACGGTAGCGCCTGAGCTGGCAAAGCAGGGTTACCGGGTTATCGTGCCTAACCTGCGCGGCTTTGGCAGCACCCGCTTCCTTTCCCCTTCCACACCTCGTAATGGTGAACCTGCGGCGCTGGCTCAGGATACGGTGGCGCTGATGGACGCGTTACACATCAAACAGGCCATTTTCGCTGGCTACGATTGGGGTGCACGCACGGCGGATATCGTGGCAGCGCTCCACCCTGAACGTGTGAAAGCACTGGTGTCGGTCAGCGGCTATCTGATTAGCAGCCAGGAAACCGGGAAAAAACCGCTTCCGCCGCAGGCAGAACTGCAGTGGTGGTATCAGTTCTATTTTGCGACTCCGCGCGGCGCGGCTGGCTATGAGAAGAACACCCATGACTTCGCCCGACTGATCTGGCAGCAGGCTTCACCGGGCTGGAAGTTCAGCGATGAGACCTTTAACACCAGCGCCAAATCGCTGGATAACCCGGACCACGTCGCGATTACCTTAAGCAACTATCGCTGGCGCCAGGGGCTGGAAAACGGCGAGCAGAACTATGCGGCAGATGAGAAAAAACTGGCCGCGCTGCCGAACATCACCGTGCCAACTATCACCATTGAAGGCGACAACAACGGCGCGCCACATCCTGCCCCCGCAGCCTATGCGGCGAAATTTACCGGCAAATATGAACACCGAACCTTCAGCGGAAACATTGGCCACAACCCACCGCAAGAAGCGCCAGAAGCGTTTGTGAAGGCAGTGGTCGATGCGGGTAAGCTGTAGTAAAAAAGAAGCATAGCCGTTCACTAACAAGCGGCTATGCTAGTTTTAGCCTTCACTTTTAGCGCCGGGAGCCCCAGGTGGAACATATCGATCATATTCTCGTGGTGGACGACGACCGCGACATTCGCGAGCTAATCGTCAGCTATCTGGAAAAATCCGGCTACCGGGCCAGCGGCGCGGCCAACGGTAAGGAGATGCGTTCCATTCTGGATAAGCAGCACGTCGATTTAGTAGTGCTGGACGTGATGATGCCCGGCGACGACGGGCTGACGCTGTGCCGCCAGCTGCGCAGCGATAAGCACAAAGATCTGCCCATTTTGATGCTGACCGCCAGAAACGAAGACAACGACAGGATCCTCGGCCTCGAAATGGGCGCGGACGACTACGTGGTAAAACCTTTTGTCGCCCGTGAACTGCTGGCGCGGATCAAGGCGATCCTACGTCGCTTCCGCGCGTTGCCCCCCAATTTGCAGGTGACCGAAGCGGGCAGGATCATCGCTTTTGGCGTGTGGCAGCTTGATACTTCTGCCCGGCATCTGATTGATCCCCAGGGTACGATCGTTGCCCTGAGCGGGGCGGAATATCGCCTGCTGCGCGTGTTTTTGGATCATCCGCAGCGTGTTCTGACGCGCGATCAGCTGCTGAACCTGACTCAAGGCCGCGATGCAGAGTTATTTGAACGCTCGATCGATTTGCTGGTCAGCCGCGTTCGCCAGCGCCTGAACGAAGATGCCCGCACTCCGGCCTACATCAAAACCGTGCGTAGCAAAGGCTACGTGCTTTCTGTTCCCGTGACGATCGTCGAGGCGCGAGAATGAGGCTTTGGCCCCGAACTCTGCTTTCCCGCCTGTTTCTTATCGTTCTCGTCGGCCTGCTGCTGGCTAACGGCCTGACCCTGGCGCTCACCACGCTCGAGAGGATGAACAGCGCCCGCAACGTGATGCTGGATAACCTGCAAAACAACGTTTCTACTAGCGTCGCCATCCTCGACAAACTACCTGCCAATGAGCGACCGGCCTGGCTGGACCGGCTCGCCCGGGAGAATTATCACTACATTCTTGGACCAGGCACACCGGGTAAGCCGCCAGCCGATGAACGTTCGAAAGACGCCATTGCGTCCCTGAAAGAGGCGCTGGGCGAGCATTATCAGCTCGAGTTCACCGCCATTCCCGGTATGCGGTCCCATATTCAGGCGCATTTGACGCTGGCCGACGGCTCGCCGCTGACCATCGATCTCACACCGCGCATGCCGCCGATTGAAACCTGGCTGCCGGTAGTGATTGCCATTCAGCTTGTCCTGCTGGCGCTTTGCGCGTGGTTTGCCGTGCGCCAGGTGGTGCTGCCGTTTACCCGTTTTACTCGCGCCGTTGAAGCGCTGGAACCCGCCAGCTCAAGCCCCGTGGACATGCAGGAAAGCGGCCCGCTGGAAGTGGAACACGCAGCCAAAGCGTTTAACGCGATGCAAGCGCGAATCCAGGGGCACCTGAAAGAACGCACGCAAATTCTGGCGTCCATTTCGCATGATTTACAGACGCCGATTACCCGCATGAAGCTGCGCCTGGAGATGAGCGACGAGCCGGAACTGCGCGACAAGCTGATGCAGGATCTGGACAACATGACGCACCTCGTCCGCGAAGGCATCGCCTACGCACGGTCGTCGGAAAGTCTGGAAGAAACGCCTCAGCGTATTGAGTTGAGGGCGTTTGTGGACAGTATTACCTGCGATTATCAGGACGTCGGCAAAGCAGTGACGTTTGCCGCGCCGGAAGTGCCACTCCCGCTTTCGACCCGTCCCCAGGCGCTGCGCCGTATTCTGACCAACCTGCTGGATAACGCGCTGAAGTTTGGCTCTGCCGCAGAAGTCAGCCTGACGGCGAGAGCCAGCCAGATAACGCTGGCAGTGTGCGATAACGGGCCGGGGATCCCCGAAGAGGAACTGGACGCCGTGTTGCAGCCTTTTTACCGCGTGGAAAGCTCCAGAAACCGCGACACCGGCGGCACCGGGCTTGGGCTGGCGATAGCCGCCCAGCTTGTCGGCCAGTTAGGCGGAAAACTAACGCTGATCAACCGGCCACAGGGCGGTTTGCAGGCCAGCATCACGCTACCTGTAGCCTGATTGTATCGCTCTGTATGCGGCTGAGTCGCCGACAAACAAACTGACAATCAGGCCGGTTTTCCCACACATCACGAACACATCAGGCGGGTTAAATACCCCGAAATCATCCTGTAACCGTGAGGTGTGTTATGCCCGTTCTGATTGCCTTTCTTGGCGGTATGCTCAGTTTATTAAGCCCCTGTACGCTGCCCGTTATTCCTTTGCTTTTCGCTGCATTTCGCGGGAAAAAACGCCAAATCATCGCCCTGCTTGCCGGCATGGTGACCATGTTCACCGCCGTGGCTTTGCTGGTCGGCGCTGCCGGAGAGTGGATCGTGCGCGCCACGCTGGTTGGCCGCTGGGTAGCCCTGGCGATGCTGGCGCTTGCCGCGCTCACGCTCATCTTCCCCGCACTTGCTGAACGGCTGATGCGCCCGGCGGTGCAAATGGGGAATGCCATCAACAACCAAAGCTACCGTGCACGCGGCACGCTGTCGGCTTTTCTGGCAGGGCTGGCGGTGGGGCTGCTTTGGTCGCCCTGTGCGGGGCCGATTTTGGGGGCCATTCTCGGCCTCGGGTTGTCCGGCTCTTCGGCTGTCACCACCGGCCTGCTGCTGGCGGCCTACGGCAGCGGCTGCGCGCTGATGCTGGCGCTGCTGTGGCTCTGCGGTCACCGGCTGCTGGCTCGCCTGCGTGAGAAAATGGCGCTGATGGCACAGTTGCGTCGCGCGGCGGGTGTGGCAATGCTGGCCACGGTGGCATTTATCGCCTCCGGCACCACGGCGGTGCTGCAAAATGCCAACGGTTTCGGCGCGAAGCTGGAGCAACGCCTGCTGGCTTTCTCTCCTTCCACCGCGCCAGCGCCTAAGCTGCAGCCTATTGTGGACCCCGCCCCCACCAGCGCGATGCCGTCGCTTTCCGGGGGAACCGCATGGATTAATAGCCCGCCGCTGACGCCAGAGGCGCTGAAAGGCAAAGTCGTGCTTGTCGATTTTTGGACCTTCGATTGCATTAACTGCCAGCACGCGCTGCCGCACGTCCGGGAATGGGCCAACAAGTATAAAGATCAGGGCCTGGTGGTGATTGGCGTGCATACGCCGGAGTACCCGTGGGAGAAAGATCTGGATTCGGTGAAAAAGGCGGTAGGCAAGTGGCAGCTGCCGTACCCGGTCGTCACCGACAATAACTACCAGATCTGGAATGCCTTCGGTAACCAGTACTGGCCAGCGCATTACTACTTCGACGTTCGCGGGCAGCTGCGCAATGTCTCTTTCGGCGAGGGGAACTACGAGCAGCAGGAGCAGGTTATTCAGAAGCTACTGAAGGAGGCTCGCGCCTGATTTGCCTTCCGGGGAGGCGGGAATATGACCCTCATCACATTCGCCGCACTCCCCTTTTCCCTTTTGCCCCGCGACGGCTAAATTAGAACTCATCCGACCACATAACAATAATTTTACAAACTGGAACCGATTATGAGCTACTCGTCGCTGCTTACCCCGCTGGATCTTGGCTTCACCACTTTGAAAAACCGCGTGCTGATGGGCTCGATGCACACCGGGCTGGAAGAGCTGCCGGATGGCGCTGAGCGCCTTGCCGCTTTCTATGCCGAACGTGCCCGGCACGGCGTGGCGCTGATTGTCACCGGCGGGATCGCCCCGTCGGCTTCCGGCGTGACCGTTGCCCACGGCGCGGTGCTGAACGACAAAAGCCAGCTGGCGCATCATCAGATTGTGACTGATGCAGTTCACCGCGAAGGCGGCAAGATTGCCCTGCAGATCCTGCATACCGGGCGCTACAGCTACCAGCCGAAGCTGGTCGCTCCGTCGGCCATTCAGGCGCCGATCAACCCGTTTAAACCCCACGAGCTGAGCCACGAAGAAGTGTTAACGCTGATTGAGGACTTTGCCCATTGTGCAAGTCTGGCGCGTGACGCCGGGTATGACGGCGTGGAAATCATGGGCTCAGAAGGCTACCTGATTAACCAGTTTTTGGCCGCCCGGACCAATCAGCGCGACGATGAATGGGGCGGAGACTACGAACGCAGAATGCGCTTTGCCGTTGAAGTTGTTCGCGCCGTAAGGGCTCGCGTTGGCAAAGAATTTATTATTATTTACCGCCTGTCGCTGCTCGACCTCGTCGAAGGCGGCGGCAACTTTGAGCAGGCGGTCACGCTCGCCAAAGCGATAGAAAAAGCAGGTGCGACGCTGATTAATACCGGCATCGGCTGGCACGAAGCCCGTATTCCTACCATCGCGACCTCCGTGCCGCGCGGCGCGTTTAGCTGGGTAACCCAAAAACTGAGAGGCCACGTCGCGCTGCCGCTGGTGACCACCAACCGCATCAACACCCCGGAAACCGCCGAGCAGATCCTGGCCGACGGCGATGCCGATATGGTGTCGATGGCGCGCCCTTTCCTGGCTGACGCCGAGTTTGTTTCTAAGGCCGCTGCGAATCGCGCCGATGAAATTAATACCTGCATCGGCTGTAACCAGGCCTGCCTGGATCAGATCTTCGTGGGCAAAGTCACCTCTTGCCTCGTCAACCCGCGCGCCTGCCATGAAACCAAAATGCCGGTTGTACCCGTTTCACAACCGAAGCGCCTTGCGGTGGTAGGTGCTGGCCCCGCCGGGCTGGCTTTTGCGGTCAACGCCGCCGGACGCGGCCATAGCGTCACGCTGTTTGACGCTGCGGCGGAGATCGGCGGGCAGTTTAATATCGCCAAACAGATCCCCGGCAAAGAAGAATTTTTCGAAACGCTGCGCTACTACCGCCGGAAGCTGGCCCTCACCGGCGTGGACGTTCGCCTGAATCAGTACGTTACCCCGGAGATGCTGCACGACTACGACGAAGTGATTCTGGCCTGCGGGATTGAGCCGCGCCTGCCGGAGATTGACGGCATCGGGCATCCGAAGGTACTGAGCTATGTTGATGTGCTGCGCGACAAAGCCCCGGTGGGCGAACGCGTGGCGGTGATTGGCGCGGGCGGGATAGGGTTTGATACTTCGATGTACCTGAGCCAGGAAGGGGCGTCCACCAGCCAAAGCATCGCCGAGTTCTGCGTGGAATGGGGGATTGATACCAGCCTGCAAACGTCAGGTGGCCTGCGCCCGGAAGGGCCGCATCTGCATAAAAGCCCGCGCACTATCTTCCTGCTGCAGCGTAAAACCAGCAAGCCGGGGGAAGGCCTGGGCAAAACGACGGGCTGGATCCACCGCACTACGCTTGCCGCGCGTGGCGTGAAAATGATGGCTGGCGTGAGCTACGATCGCATTGATGATGCCGGGCTACATATCACCGTGGGCGGGGAGCCACAGCTGCTGGATGTGGATAACGTGATTATTTGCGCCGGGCAGAATCCGCGCCGCGAGCTGGCTGAGCCTTTACAGGCTATGGGCAAAACCGTGCATTTGATTGGCGGGGCCGATGTGGCAATGGAGCTGGATGCCCGACGCGCGATTGCGCAGGGCACCCGTTTAGCGCTGGAGATTTAGCGGCGACGACCTAACTTCACGGCTTTCAGCACCACAAACTTGTTGTTCGTTGCCACCGTGGTGCAGTTACCGAAGATCTTCTTCAGCTTGCGGAAGTAGTCGAGGTGGCGGTTGGCCACAATGTACAGCTCGCCGTTGATTTTCAGGCAGCGGCGAGCGTGGTGGAACATCTCCCACGCGATCTGGTCCGTCAGGGCATGCTGCTGGTGGAACGGCGGGTTGCACAGTACGGCGTTAAAGCGGAAAGGCTCCACGCCGGACAGCGCGTTGTTAATCATAAACTCACAGCGGTCGATGTCACCCGGCAGGTTGGTTTCAACGTTCAGGCGCGCGGAAGCCACCGCCATCGGCGATTCATCCACAAACACCACCTGCGCCAGCGGGTTTTTCTCCAGCAGAGTCAGGCCAATCACGCCGTTACCGCAGCCCAGATCGACGATCTCGCCTTCCAGATCCGACGGCAGACTTTCGAGGAAGAAACGCGCGCCGATATCCAGCCCGGTGCGGGAGAAAACGTTGGCGTGATTGTGAATCGTCCACTCGGTGCCGTCCAGCTTCCAGCTCAACGTTTCCGGCACATCCGCCAGCTCCGGTTGGGTGAAGGTTGGGTTAATCAGACGCGCTTTTTTCCACGCCAGCGTGGTCGTGGTTGGCCCTAAAATCTTTTCAAACAGCTCCAGCGTCGAGTTGTGAATATCCCGCGCTTTCGCGCCCGCAATGATGCGGGTTTCCGGCGTCACGACTTTGCGCAGCGCACGCAGCTGCTGCTCAAGCAGGGCCAGAGTTTTAGGAATTTTAATCAGCACCAGCCCCGGCGCCTGCGGGTAAGCCGCGGTGCTGTCGAGGAAGGTGACGCTGTTTTCCGGGATTTCGTTCTCGCGCAGGTTTTCACGCGTGGCCAGCTCGCTTAAGTACGAGTCGCCAATGCTGTAAGGCTTGTGTTCGGCCAGCACGCAGGCCAGCGCGCCGAAGGTATCGTTAAAAACAAGAACGGGGCCGACTGGCTCAAGTTCGTCTACCTGCTGCAACAGGTATTCATCTGCCGCTTCCCACGCCTGCAGCGGGTTTACGTCGTCCGTTTCCGGAAAACGCTTCAGCGTCAGTGAACGAAAACCGTTGTCTAATTGGCTCATCGGCCCTCCTGGATGGTAAAGTTTGGTGATATCCCCATAGCGGGGGCGAGAGTATACCTTTTTTTCCTTCAACCTGAGACAAGCATGAGCGAACTGATTTATTTAAGCGGCTATCCGGAGCATTTGCTCTCGCAGGTGCGCAGCCTGATTAGCGAGCAGCGCCTGGGCGCGGTGCTGGAAAAACGCTACCCGCAGGGGCACAACATCGCGACCGATAAAGCGCTTTATGCTTACACTCAGGAGTTGAAAAACCAGTTTCTGCGCAATGCGCCCCCGATAAATAAAGTCGCTTATGACAATAAGATCCACGTGCTGAATAACGCGCTGGGGCTGCATACCGCGATTTCTCGCGTGCAGGGCAACAAATTAAAAGCTAAGGCGGAGATTCGTGTGGCGACCGTGTTTCGCACCGCCCCAGAAGCTTTTTTACGCATGATTGTGGTTCACGAGCTGGCGCATCTTAAGGAGAAGGATCACAACAAAGCGTTTTACTCCTTGTGCTGTCATATGGAACCGCAGTATCACCAGTTAGAATTCGATACACGACTTTGGCTTACCCAGCTGGCGCTTAACGGCGCGGCTTGATAAAGCCCCGATTTATTGATTATCGACTTCCGGAGAACGCACCCGTTTATGATACGTTTCGCTGTGATTGGAACCAACTGGATCACCCGCCAGTTCGTGGATGCCGCCCATGAGAGCGGCAAATATAAGCTGACTGCGGTGTATTCCCGCAGCCTCGAACAGGCGCAAAGCTTCGCCAACGATTATCCGGTGGAACATCTGTTTACTTCGCTGGATGAGCTGGCGAAGAGCGATGTTATCGACGCGGTGTATATCGCCAGCCCGAACTCACTGCACGGCCCGCAGAGCCTGCTGTTCCTGAGCCACAAAAAACACGTTATTTGCGAGAAGCCGCTGGCGTCTAATCTGGCCGAAGTTGAAGCGGCCATCGCCTGCGCCCGCGAAAATCAGGTGGTGCTGTTCGAGGCGTTTAAAACCGCCAGCCTGCCGAACTTTATTGCCCTACAGCAGGCGCTGCCGAAGGTGGGGAAAATTCGCAAGGTGCTGCTCAACTACTGCCAGTACTCTTCCCGCTACCAGCGTTACCTGGACGGTGAAAACCCGAACACCTTTAATCCGGCGTTTTCTAACGGCTCGATCATGGACATCGGTTTCTACGTGCTGGCCTCGGCGGCGGCATTGTGGGGCGAGCCGCAAGCCGTTCACGCAACGGCTTCCCTGCTGGACAGCGGCGTAGACGCGCACGGCACA
This sequence comes from Cedecea sp. NFIX57, assembly GCF_900177785.1. Classification (NCBI taxonomy): domain Bacteria; kingdom Pseudomonadati; phylum Pseudomonadota; class Gammaproteobacteria; order Enterobacterales; family Enterobacteriaceae; genus Cedecea; species Cedecea sp. NFIX57. Next base: position 26,469 of record NZ_FXAS01000013.1, read on the forward strand.
GTGCAGCTGCACTACGGCGATTTTGACGTGACCCTGCTGCATTCCAAAGTGAGCGACTCGACGATCCCAAGCGAAATTCAGGGTGAAGCCGGATCGCTGGTGATCGAAAAAATCTCTGAATGCCAGCGGGTGACGTTTATCCCACGCGGCGGCAAACCGCAGGATCTGAGTCTGCCGCAGCATATCAACACCATGCTGTACGAAGCGGAGACGTTCGCGCGCCTGGTGGAAGAAAATGAGGTTAATCACGCCGGGCTGGTGACATCGCGCATCACCTCAGCGCTGGCGACTGAGATCCGCCGCCAGACCGGGGTGAAGTTCCCGGCGGACGACGTGGGCCAGCAGGCCACGGCATAATGGAAAAACGGCTGATAATTCAGCCGTTTTTTTTTACTCAATATCGGCGTGGCGCCGCTTCATGCCTGGCCCACTTTCCCCCAGATCGTTCATCAAGGTCAGCACTATGCTGTCATAAACCAGCAGCGAAGCCTGTTCAAACAGCGTGCCCATCGGCTGCTCAGATCCCGCCCCGGCAGGAAGCGTGACAACACAATCTGCAAGCTGCTCAAGCGTAGAACCCGCGCTGCAGGTGATCAGCGCCAGCCGAACCTGGTTCTGCCGCGCGATCTTCGCCTGATTGACCAGACGCTGCGTCTCGCCCGAGCCTGAGCCAACGATCATCAGATCGCCCGGTTTCGAGTGCGGGGAACTGATTTCGCCGATAACGCTTACCGAAAAACCCAGATGCATCAGCCGATTGGCAAAGGCATTGATCATCAGCCCCGAGCGCCCTGCTCCCGCAAGAAAAATGTGACTCGCCGGTTTGATCTCCTCCACCAGCGCCTGGAGTTGCGTTTCGTCAATCGCCTGCTGCAGCGCGGTAATTTCCTTCACTATCTTTGCAAGATTCGTCATCACACGGGTTACCTTTTTGGGGTGCACGCGCCCCTTAAATTACTCGATGTTGAGCTGCTGCTTAATAAAAGCGACGGTCGCCTGCTCGTCAAGCGTTCGGCAGCGGCTGACAAACTCCACTTCCTGGAACAGCGTAAACAGCCTGCGCAGAATAGCCATATGTTGATCGCTGGTCGCGAAAGCGAGGTTAAACAGCGCGCCGCACTCCACCGTGAGATCCGCATCTTCCATCTGACCAAACGCGACGGGTTTTGCAAACCGCACGATGCTAATGCTGTTGGTATTGACCAGTTGGTAATCCGCATGGGGGATGGCGAGCCCTTCGCCGTTAGCCATCATCAGCCCGGTTGGGTAGCTTTTTTCGCGGGTCAGGCAGGCGGCGATGTACTCCGGCTGAATGTACCAGCGCTCGAGCAGTTGGTTTCCAGCAAAGGTAATCGCCTGTTCCCAGGTGGCAATCTCCTGCCCAACGTCATTGACCAGAATTTCAAACTTCATCATGCGTCCTGTTTTTCCAGCTCTTCTTTTACTGCCGCGAAAATTTCATCTTCGCCAAGGCCCGTGAGCAGCCCAGCCCCCACAATGACGCGGGTAGTGATTTCCGGGTTATCCAGCTTGGTGGAGGAAACCACCAGGTCGTAGCTGTTAAACGTGTCGGCTGTACAGGCCATCAGGGAGGATTTATCCACCTGCGCGTCCATGCGTTCTTCTTTCAGGAAGTCCTGAAGGATGGAAACCATGATGGACGAAGAGGCAATACCGTTCCCGCAAACAACGAGGATCTTTTTCATTGGTTATCTCCAGTTTTTAACTGTTTATTCTGCGCCCGCCTGAAGCTGGCGACGGGATTTCTGTTTCAGCAAATAGCCCACCGAAATCAACAGCACGCCAACCAGCGCGTAACCGACGATGCCGACGTGGCTCATGGCAGCGAACAGGCCGGTGAACGGGTTCGCTGACGGGTTCAGGGAGGTGTACATCACGCTGGCATCCGGGTTGGTGCCGAATTTCTGGAACACTTCGTTGGTCGCCGGCGCCATCCAGGACGCAATGTACAGGCCGCCACCAAACAGGAAGATGGAAGTCACCCAGGTGCGGATAATGTTGCCTTTAAATACCGGCACCATGCAGGCGATGAAAAACACAAACTGCGACAGGTCGCCAAGCGGCATTACGCGGTTGCCCGGCAGGATCACCGCCAGAATGACAATCACCGGGATCAGCAGCAGCGCCGGGGCGATGACCGAAGGGTGACCGACGATAAGCGCCGTATCCATGCCCACCGTGATTTCGCGGTTCGGGAAGCGTTTGACCAGTTTTTTACGCGCGACGTTAGAGAGCGGCACCAGCCCTTCCATCATGATGGAGGTCATGCGCGGCAGCAGCAGCATCACGGCGGCCAGGTACATCCCCAGTTGCAGGCTGGCGATGATGGTGTGATACGGGCTTTCCCAGCCGTAGCCGCAGAAGCCCAACAGAATGCCAATAATAAAGCCGACAATCGTTGGGTCGCCCAGCACGCCAAAGCGCTTCTGGATGGATTCGGCGGTCACATTCAGGTTACGGAAGCCGGGAATACGGTCGTAAACCCAGTTAAAGGGATAAGCGAACAGCAGGTAGGTGTTTGCCACCGGGTGTGAAATCGCCACACCTTTTGGCAGATTAAAGAACTGTTCGTTATTCTTCGCGCCGATATCCGCGGCGATCAGCGCCCAAACGTGGAACAGCGCGGCAGTTAGTACGCCGTAGAAGAAGTTGCCGGAGTAAGCCGCAACAATCGCGCCCATTGAGGCATTTTGGTGCAGGTTGAAAACATCCACGTTGACGCAGTCGGTCAGGCGAGCAATCAGCATGATGACGTTGACCGCCACGCAAAGTGGAATAATGATCGCCCCCATGCTGGAGCCGAAGCCCATCACTGCGGTGGCGGCCCCGCCCACGTCAATGGCGCTGAGCGATGAGCCGGTGGCCTCAGCCAGGCCCGTGACCGCAGGCTGCATCTTCTCCAGCATAAATTTGATGGTCATGGTCAGGGCGATAAAACCGATCCCGACCTTGATCGCCGATGAAATACATTCCGACAGCGGGCGCCCGAGCAGCGCCATTAGCCCGAGGAAAATCACCGGGATAAAAATGAAGTTCCCTAAATCATTGATAAATTGCGTTATCATTTCCATGATTAGCGTGTCCCAGGGTTGTCAGTATCGGGTTTGAAGCCCATGTTCCAGGCAACAAACGACGGCCTGGTCAGTAAAGCGTTATCGCTGCGTTCGGCTTCCAGCAGGTTTTTCTTTGAGTTTTCACGGGCGGAGGCAAAATCAAACGCGTTGTCATACCAGGCGTCGACGATCATTTTGGTGTATTCGAGATCGTTAACCCGGCAACCCAGGCCGATGATTTGCGCATTGTTGCTTAACCGCGCCCGTTTGGCTGAGTAAGGGTTGGTCACCGCCACCGCACGGATCCCCCAGTGTTTGTTGGCCTGGCATGTGAAGCCGATGCCGGTGCCGCAAATGTAAATTCCCAACCGACAGGCATCTTTCTGGATCAATTCCGCCATTTCATTCGCCAGAGAGGCGAAGGTGTTTACCCCATCCTGCGGCGTTTTCACCGGATCAAAGACCACTTCGGCCAGTTTCTCCTCTTCCAGGTAGCGTTTGATCGCCTCTTTGCGTTCAAAGCCAATATCATCACAAGCGATAGCAATTTTGGTTTTCATCTTCATTTCACTCTGCAACCTCAACATAAGCCAATTATTAAGTTGGCAAATATTGGTTGTCAATTGTGATTTAAATCACAAAAATCATAACAAATTGATTTTAATGAAATTAAAAACCAATAAAAACAAACAAAATGATGTTTATATCGCAAAAAAAGCACTCATTACGCCGCTACCAGGCATTTTAATCGAGTAGAATCCAGGCTTGCATGCCTTAAAATACAAGCATTACCAATCAAAACAAACCCGATATATTGCAAGCTTCGTAGAGCAACATATATGATTGAGCCATATCATTTTTTACGCGCCCGTCTCCGGCTGGCCACTTACGAGGATCGAAATGTTGCTGATTGATGAGAGGCGAAAGCTGATTTTTGAAGAGCTGGTCACCGAAGGCACCGTGTATGTCAGCAAGCTGGCAAAGCAATACGACGTGACCTACGAAACGATCCGCAAAGATCTCACTTATCTGGAGCAAAAAGGGCTGCTGATTAAAAGCCACGGCGGCGCCACGCTGAAGCAGGGCGCTATCGAAAACCCGTTCCACGTGCGTGAAAAAGAGAACATCAGCTACAAGAAAGCGATCGCTAAAAAAGCGCTGGAGCTGATTCCTGCGGGCAGCTCGATGATCGTGGGCACCGGCAGCAGCACGCTGGAACTGGCCAACCTGCTAAGCCTGAGATCGGGCTTTAAGATCTTCACCGATTCACTGCCCGTTGCCAGCGTACTGCTGCAGTCGGACAACCAGGTATTCCTGTTCGGCGGCGAGCTGCGTAAGAAAAGCTCGTCGGTATTTGGCGGCTGGGCGGTGTCGATGATTCAGGATGTGAAGGTCGACATGTGCTTCCTAGGCACCGACGGCTTTAGCAATCTGAGCGGGCCTTCGACGCCCTCTTCGTCTGACGCCTTTGTGGATAAGACGATCATTGCCCATGCCGAAAAGAAATACATTCTCGGCGATCACACCAAGTTCCAGCGCAGCAGCCTGTTTAAGATCTGCGACTGGGCGGACATCACCGCGCTGATCACCAACCCGGCGGCCGATGCTGAAGGGGTTGCGCGCGTTGCATTACAGACTTCAGTACTGTTCAGCGAGTAAACGCGTAAATCTGTGTAAACTTTAGCGGGAAGACAATTGACGTCAGCAACGCGCTGTCATATTTTGTTACCTGCAAAGGGGAGTAACTTCATTGCCGGTTAATCGTCATTACGATGCGCAAGCATCCGGTTGCCGGGCGACGTGAAAACGTCGTAAGTGAGACCTTGCCGGAAGGCGAGATCCCTGTTGCAAGCGAAAGCGGCTGGCGTCTTCTGATGTTGGCCGTTTTTGTTTTCAAGGAATCTCATTATGCATACTGTCGGTACCCCGCTGCTCTGGGGCAGCTTCGCCGTCGTGGTCGCCATCATGCTGGCGATCGATCTGCTGGTTCAGGGCCGCCGCGGCTCGCACACCATGTCAATGAAACAGGCGGCCGTCTGGTCGCTGGTCTGGGTTTCACTTTCCCTGCTGTTTAACCTCGCTTTCTGGTGGTATCTCAGCGGCACTGCTGGCCGTGAAGTCGCCGATACTCAGGCGCTGGCCTTCCTCACCGGTTACCTGATTGAAAAAGCGCTGGCGGTCGATAACGTCTTCGTCTGGCTGATGCTGTTCAGCTACTTTGCCGTGCCTGCCGCGCTGCAGCGACGTGTGCTGGTTTACGGCGTGCTGGGCGCCATCATTCTCAGAACCATCATGATCTTCGGCGGCAGCTGGCTGATTACCCAGTTCGAATGGCTGCTGTATGTGTTCGGCGCTTTCCTGCTCTTCACCGGTGTGAAAATGGCGCTCGCAAAAGAGGACGATACCGGTATCGGCGATAAGCCGCTGGTTCGCTGGCTGCGCGGCCACCTGCGCATGACGGACAAAATTGAGAACGAGCGCTTCTTCGTGCGTCAGAACGGCCTGCTGTACGCGACACCGCTGCTGCTGGTGTTGATTCTGGTCGAGCTGAGCGACGTGATTTTCGCGGTAGATAGCATTCCGGCAATCTTCGCGGTGACCACCGACCCGTTCATTGTGCTGACGTCGAATCTGTTCGCGATCCTCGGCCTGCGCGCCATGTACTTCCTGTTGGCGGGTGTGGCAGAGCGTTTCTCGATGCTGAAATATGGTCTGTCAGTGATCCTGGTGTTTATCGGTATCAAGATGCTGATCGTCGATTTCTACCATATTCCTATCGCCGTTTCGCTGGGCGTGGTGGGCGGTATCCTGGCAGGAACGCTGATTATCAACGCCTGGGTTAACCACCGTAACGACCAGAAGAAGTCGGCTGAGTAATCCACCGTTCGAAAACGTAAAAGGGGCGTAATGCCCCTTTTACGTTCTGGCAATCTGCCATCGCATCAAATTGCTGAATATGTCACATGAATGTTAATGATCAGTTGCGAAATCTAACACTTAACGCAATTCCAGCTTGAAATGCTTTTTCCTTCCCCGCTTTTCCTTATACTCACCGGGCAAACACATTTTCTTACAACCGCAAAGACGTAGCTCACTACGCACGCGGCACAGCACGACATCACTGAAACACAGGAAGGTATTCATGAGTTCGCAAGCTTCTGGACTACTGCAGCGCATTGCCCGCGGCAGCCTCGTAAAACAAATTCTCGTTGGTCTGGTGCTGGGCATTCTGCTCGCGCTGGTCTCAAAACCTGCCGCTATCGCAACCGGCCTGCTCGGCACGCTGTTCGTTGGCGCATTGAAAGCCGTGGCGCCGGTGCTGGTACTCACGTTGGTAATAGCCTCCATTGCTAACCACCAGCACGGCCAAAAAACCAATATTCGCCCTATCCTGGTGCTGTATTTGCTGGGCACCTTCTCCGCCGCGCTGACCGCCGTCGTCGTTAGCTTTATGTTCCCTTCCACGCTCCACCTGACCAGCAGCGCCACGGATATTTCGCCACCTTCAGGTATCGTCGAAGTGATTCACGGCCTGCTGATGAGCACTATTGCCAACCCGATACACGCCCTGCTGAACGCTAACTACATCGGTATTCTGGTGTGGGCAGTAGGCCTCGGCTTTGCGCTGCGCCACGGGAACGAAACCACTAAAAACCTGGTGAATGACCTGTCTGACGCGGTGACCTTTATCGTGAAGGTGGTGATCCGCTTCGCCCCTATCGGCATCTTTGGCCTGGTCGCCTCCACGCTTGCCACCACCGGTTTCTCCACGCTCTGGAGCTATGCCCAACTGCTGCTGGTGCTGCTGGGCTGTATGTTCGGCGTGGCGCTGATCATCAACCCGCTGCTAGTGTTTATTACCACTCGCCGTAACCCGTACCCGCTGGTGCTGACCTGCCTGCGCGAAAGCGGCGTGACCGCATTCTTTACCCGCAGCTCCGCGGCGAATATTCCGGTTAACATGAGCATGTGCCAGAAGATGAACCTGGATCGCGATACTTATTCGGTGTCGATTCCGCTGGGGGCAACGATCAATATGGCCGGAGCGGCCATCACCATTACGGTGCTGACGCTGGCGGCCGTTCATACCCTGGGCGTGCCGGTGGATCTGCCGACTGCGTTGCTGCTGAGCGTGGTGGCTTCACTTTGCGCCTGTGGGGCTTCGGGCGTGGCGGGCGGTTCGCTGCTGCTGATCCCACTGGCCTGCGGCATGTTCGGCATACCGAACGAGATTGCCATGCAGGTGGTGGCGGTCGGCTTTATCATTGGCGTGTTGCAGGATTCCTGCGAAACCGCATTGAACTCTTCTACCGACGTTATCTTTACTGCCGCCGTTTGCCAGGCAGAAGATGCTCGTCTGGCGAAGGCCGATTTGTTACGCGGTTAATATTAACGAGCCCTGCTGGGTGTTCGGCACTGACTTAAACTGCAGCATCGTTTCTGGTTTTTACCCTCACCCTAACCCTCTCCCTAAAAGGGAGAGGGGATAGATTAGAGAAGGCATTCACAACGTAACGCCACTTTTAAACAGCGCCAGCTCGCGAAAATCATTTTTCTCGTTGCAGGTTGGCGCACCATTCACTTTCTCCACGATCGTCTCAATAAACTGCGCCAGCAGCTCGGGCATCGTGCTGCCATGCAGCAGCCTGCCCGCGTCAAAGTCTATCCAGTGTGGTTTCTTCGCGGCTAACTCGCTATTGGTAGCAATTTTTAGCGTCGGCACAAAGCCACCATACGGCGTCCCTCGCCCGGTGCTGAACAGCACCATATGGCAGCCAGCTCCCGCCAGCGCGCTGGTGGCGACCGCATCGTTGCCGGGCGCACTCAGCAGGTTTAAACCGGCCTGTTTTAGCCTTTCACCGTAGCGAAGGACATCAACCACCGGGCTTTCACCGGCTTTTTGCGTACAGCCGAGGGATTTCTCCTCAAGCGTGGTGATCCCGCCCGCTTTATTCCCCGGCGACGGATTCTCGTAGATGGGCTGCTGGTGTTCGATGAAGTAGCGTTTGAAGTCGTTAACCATCGCTACCGTTTTTTCAAACGTAGCTTCGTCCCGACAATGGCTCATCAACAGCCGCTCCGCGCCGAACATTTCCGGCACTTCCGTCAGCACCGTGGTACCACCGTTCGCCACCATATAGTCAGAGAATCGGCCCAGCATCGGGTTGGCGGTAATACCGGAGAGGCCGTCCGAGCCGCCGCATTCCAGTCCGAATTTCAGCTCACTCAGTTTGCCCGGTTCACGCCTGTCGTGGCGCATGATTTCATACAAGGCGTGGAGATGCTCAAGCCCGGCTTCAACCTCATCGTCCTGCTGCTGAAGCGCCATGAAATGGACGCGTTCGGAGTCGTACTCCCCTAAGGTTTCTCGGAATGCACTGATCTGATTGTTCTCACAGCCCAGCCCCACCACCAGCACCGCGCCCGCGTTCGGGTGATGCACCATATTTTGCAGCATGGTGCGGGTGTTGAGATGGTCGTCCCCCAATTGGGAACAGCCAAACTGGTGGCTGAACAGCCAGGCTCCGTCGATACCCGGGGCGTTATTGGTTTCCTGCAGGAAGCGGCTCAGCATCTGGCGAGCCATGCCGTTCACGCAGCCAACGGTCGGCAGGATCCATAACTCGTTACGAATGCCGACTGCGCCGTTGCTGCGGCGATAGATGTTGACTTCCCGGTCGCCAAAAGGCTTCGCCGCTGGCACGACTTCCGGCTGATAACGGTATTCATCGACGTCATTAAGGTTGGTGCGCAGGTTATGGGAATGAAGATGTTCACCTGCGGCAACATGGCAAAGCGTGTGGCCAATAGGCAAGCCATACTTCACGACGTTTGCGCCTTCGGAAATCGCCTGGAGCGCAAACTTGTGGCCCCGCGCGACCGGCTGGCGTAGCCTGAAAGCTTCCGGCGGAGTGCCTACCTCTTCGCCTTCCGCCAGGTCGACCAGCGCGACAGCAACGTTATCCAGCGCATGGATCCTGATATATCGCATCGCGGCCTCAGTTCAGCTCAATAGCAAAGTAGTCGCGGGCGTTGTTGAAGCAGATATTTTTCACCATCTCCCCCAGCAGCGGCATATCTTCAGGCACTTCGCCCGCCTGAACCCAGTGACCAAGCATGCGGCACAAAATGCGACGGAAATATTCGTGGCGCGTGTAGGAGAGGAAACTGCGGCTGTCGGTCAACATACCGACAAAGCGGCTCAGCACCCCAAGCTGGGCGAGCTGAGTCATTTGCCGCTCCATGCCGTCTTTCTGATCGTTAAACCACCAGCCGGAGCCAAACTGCATTTTGCCTGGCATCCCTTCGCCCTGGAAGTTACCGACCATCGTGCCAATCACCTCGTTATCCCGAGGATTGAGGCAGTAGAGAATGGTTTTCGGCAGCAGGTTCTCTTCATTTTGCTTGCTTAACAGTTTCGACAGCGGCTCAGCCAGCGGGCGATCGTTGATGGAATCAAAGCCAACGTCCGGCCCCAGCAGGCGGAACTGGCGCTGGTTATTGTTGCGCAGCGCGCCGATGTGGTACTGCTGCACCCAGCCGCGACGGGCGTATTCCGTGCCAAGCCAGGCCAGCACCGCCGTTTTAAACTGCGCGACTTCGGTATCGTTAACCGCACCACCCGCCAGGCGACGGGCAAGAATGGCATCCAGCGTTGTTTCATCCGCTTCGGCAAAGACCACCACATCAAGCGCGTGATCGGCCACCTTGCAACCGTGGGCAGCAAAATGATCGAGCCTTTTGCTCAGCGCCGCCTGGAGATCGCTAAAACGGCGGATGTCGGTATCAGACACGGCGGCCAGCGTCGAAATATAGTCGGTAAACGTCGCCTGTTCGATATTAAAGGCTTTGTCCGGCCGCCAGCTCGGCAGCACTTTGATGTCGAAGCTGCCGTCTTTGGCCACGGCGGCGTGGTGCGCCAGAGAGTCCACCGGATCGTCAGTGGTGCCGACCATTTTCACGTTCATCTGCTGCATGATGCCGCGGGCGGTGAACGAATCTTGCTCCAGCAAGGCGTTGCATTGCTGCCAGATTTCCTCGCCCGTTGCCGGCGAGAGTAACTTGCCGGTAATGCCAAACGGGCGGCGCAGCTCCAGGTGCGTCCAGTGATAAAGAGGGTTGCCGAGGGTGTGCGGCACGGTGGCAGCCCAGGCGTCAAACTTTTCACGGTCGCTGGCATCACCGGTGCAAAGCCGCTCAGCCACGCCGTTAGTCCGCATCGCACGCCACTTGTAGTGATCCCCTTTCAGCCAGATGTCATACAGGTTTTTAAAGCGATAGTTGTCGGCAATTTGCTGCGGCGGCAGATGACAGTGGTAGTCAAAAATGGGCTGTGATTTTGCGTAGTCATGGTACAGACGGCGGGAAACTTCAGTATCAAGGAGAAAGTCATCAGTCATAAAAGGGGTCATAGGAGATTTCCTCTGCAGATAACGGTGCTATGTATTCGCATCATTATGGCACAAAGTTATCACACCAATTTTTATGCAAAGACCTCAAATTTGCGTCAGTGGTCACAAAACAAACACATAAATTCCATCTTCATGTGCATAGAACGGACTAAATCCCGCGTCGATACTGACCTGAGAGCAAGATATAGCCCAACGTTACGTGAAAATGCTTTTGTGATATCACTCAACTTATAAAGGTGTATGACAAGTTATCGTTCAAACCGTCGCAGTACCTCTTGCCGGGCAACGCTTGCCGCGGCCCATGGGTGACAAGAGCAGGAACGGAAACCGATTTATCGGAAACAACGTTCACAATAAAGACGGGATGGGGTTAGAAATGCGAAAAATAAAAGGTTTACGCTGGTACATGATAGCGCTGGTGACGCTGGGCACCGTGCTGGGCTATCTGACCCGCAACACGGTGGCCGTCGCGGCTCCCACGCTGATGAGCGAACTGAATATCACCACGCAGCAATACTCGTGGATCATCGCCGCCTATTCAGCTTGTTATACCGTTATGCAGCCTGTCGCGGGCTACCTGCTTGACGTGCTGGGCACCAAAGTAGGCTACGCGGTGTTCGCCGTCGCCTGGGCTATTTTCTGTGGCGCAACCGCACTGGCGGGCAGTTGGGGAGGTCTCGCTCTTGCCCGTGGCGCAGTCGGTGCCGCCGAAGCGGCGATGATCCCCGCAGGGCTAAAGGCCAGCAGCGAGTGGTTCCCCGCCAAAGAGCGCTCTATTGCGGTGGGGTATTTCAACGTCGGCTCTTCCATTGGAGCCATGATTGCCCCCCCGCTGGTGGTCTGGGCCATTGTGATGCATAGCTGGCAGATGGCGTTCATGATAACCGGCGCACTTAGCTTTATCTGGGCCATGATCTGGCTGTGGTTCTACAAAAACCCCCGCGACCAGAAAAAACTCACCAGCGAAGAACGCGAGTACATCATTAGCGGCCAGGAAGCCCAGCACCAGACCGATAACACGAAAAAGATGTCGGCGTGGAAAATCCTGCGTAACCGCCAGTTCTGGGGTATCGCCTTACCGCGCTTCCTCGCTGAGCCCGCGTGGGGCACGTTCAATGCCTGGATCCCGCTGTTCATGTTTAAAGCCTACGGCTTCAACCTGAAAGAGATCGCGATGTTCGCGTGGATGCCCATGCTGTTCGCCGATTTTGGCTGCATTCTTGGGGGCTATTTACCGCCGCTGTTCCAGCGCTGGTTTGGCGTTAACCTGATTGTTTCGCGCAAGCTGGTGGTCACTATGGGGGCCATCCTGATGATTGGGCCTGGCACGATAGGCCTGTTTACCAGCCCTTACGTGGCGATTGCCTTGCTCTGCGTGGGTGGGTTTGCTCATCAGGCCCTGTCCGGGGCATTAATAACGCTTTCTTCCGACGTTTTTGGCCGGAACGAAGTCGCCACGGCGAACGGACTGACTGGCATGGCAGCCTGGACCGCCAGTACCTTGTTTGCCCTGGTTGTCGGTGCTCTGGCCGACACAATGGGCTTCAGCCCGCTTTTCGCGGCGCTTGCTGTGTTCGATCTTCTCGGCGCGATTGTTATCTGGACGGTGCTGAAAAACCAGCCTGCCAGCGAACTCGTGGCCGTTGCTCCCGCTCCGGCTGTCGTGACAGAGTCCTGATGTAAAGCTGCCGCCTTCGGGCGGCAATTCTCACGTTGGTTGCTAGAGCGTCACCGGGAAAAGTGGTATAACAAATTTATTCACTTACCCCCCCTCTTCCGGAGCAACTTATGGATGCCTTAGAACCCCGCCGCCTTTATCAGCAGCTTGCCGCCGAATTAAAACAACGTATTGAAACCGGTGTTTATCAGGTCGGGGAAAAACTGCCTGCGGAGCGGTTTATCGCCGAAGAAAAAAACGTCAGCCGTACCGTCGTTCGTGAAGCGATCATCATGCTGGAAGTGGAAGGCTACGTTGAAGTTCGCAAGGGTTCAGGCATTCACGTCATGTCTAACCAGGCAAAATACATGACCGTGCCGGATGAGCGCTTTGAGTTTGCCAATTATGGCCCTTTCGAGCTGCTGCAGGCGAGACAGCTTATCGAAAGTAATATCGCGGAATTCGCCGCCACCCAGGTCACCAAGCAAGATATTGTGAAACTGATGGAGATCCAGGGAAAAGCGCGAAAAGAGCAAACTTACCGTGATTCTGAGTGGGATCTTCAGTTTCACGTCCAGGTTGCGCTGGCGACACAAAACGGCGCACTGGCGACCATCGTTGAAAAAATGTGGAGCCACCGCATTTACAACCCGTACTGGAAGAAACTGCACGAACACATCGATATGCGGCCGGTCGACAACTGGTGCGATGATCACGATCAGATTCTTAAAGCCCTGATACGTAAAGATCCTCACGCCGCAAAACTGGCAATGTGGCAACATCTTGAAAACACTCGCCAAATGCTATTTAACGCCACCAGCGATGATTTTGAATTCAATGCCGACCGCTATTTCTTTGCAGAAAATCCGGTCATTCACCTTGATACAGCCGCAAACGGTCAAAAATAGTCATTTTTCCCGCCGAGGGTAAGCAAACCATAAATAGTGTCAGCGTTTGTAAATACCCTCGCCAGCCTCTCCCCCAGTAAGCAAAATCATTGCTCAACGAACTGCAAATACTGTGACGTATAACGCGTAGTTTTGTTACAATTAGATGCAATTTCACCGTCTGTGTGGGTTTTATGCCCCCTCGCTGTCGTTTCAGGTCATGTTGTTTCGACTCAGCGGCGCGGGCGGTGAGTTGTAGCCAGCAAATGATAATAACAACCATGCTGCATTCTGCTCATCCGTTTACACCGGCGACCTAAACGAAGTGCCAGGAACCCTGAATGGAACTACTGACTCAACTGCTCTCCGCACTCTGGAGCCAGGATTTTGAAACACTCGCCAATCCGTCGATGATTGGCATGCTCTATTTTGTACTGTTCATGATTTTATTTCTTGAGAACGGCATACTGCCGGCGGCGTTCTTACCCGGCGACAGTTTGCTCGTGCTGGTTGGCGTTCTCATTGCTAAAGGCGCAATGGGTTTTCCCGAAACCGTCGCACTGCTGACCATCGCCGCAAGCCTCGGCAGCTGGCTGGGTTATATCCAGGGGCGCTGGCTGGGAAATACCCGCCTCGTCCAAAACTGGCTGTCACACCTGCCGGCCCATTATCACCAGCGTTCACACCAGCTTTTCCATAAACATGGGCTGTCTGCGTTGCTCATTGGGCGCTTTATTGCTTTTGTTCGTACCCTGCTACCAACTATTGCCGGATTATCGGGTCTTAATAGCGCACGCTTTCAGTTCTTCAACTGGATGAGCGGCCTGCTGTGGATATTGATTCTGACCACCCTGGGGTATTTGCTGGGCAAAACACCGGTCTTCCTTAAGTACGAAGACGCTTTGATGTCGTGCCTGATGCTGATCCCAGTGGTGCTCCTGGTTATCGGTCTGGTCGGTTCGTTAATCGTGCTTTGGCGTAAAAAACGTAGCCAAAGTCGCTAGAGGAATTCGATGAAATTAGCTTTCACTCGCCGCCTGAGGGCGGCGCTGCTTGTTGGTGCCCTGTCCATTGCGTCGCTGATGGTGTGGTCCGGCATGCAGAATAAGGATTCCACCCTTGAGATCCGTGCCTCACGGCAGGGCGGGAGTATTCCCGACGGCTTCTATGTCTGGCACCACCTGGATGCCAACGGCATTCGTTTTAAAAGTATTACGCCGCTCAATAACACCCTATTGGTCACGTTTGATTCCAGTGCACAGAGTGAGGCGGCAAAAGAAGTCCTCAACCGCACGCTGCCCCAGGGATATGTTATTGCTCAACAGGATGGAGACAAAGACGCTCTGGCCTGGCTTTCTATTCTGCGCCCTGACCACAATCATCTCGGCTGATCCCTTTCCTTCAGTCTGAATTTGCTACCATCTTCTGGGTTTTTAGCCGATTCATGACTATGCTTTACCCGTTTTCATCGCTATTTATCAGTGTTTTTCACCACAATGGAACGACGCATGGAGTATGATCGCCTGATACTTTTATGATTCGTCTTAACAAACAATGGAAGGTTTAACCATGAATTACCGCACCGTACTGGCACTGGCTTTACTCACGCTCGCCTCCGCCGCACAGGCAAATACTTTGTGCAGCGAAAAAGAGCAGGATATTCAACGCGAGATTGGCTATGCGGAAAAACACAATAACCAGCACCGTATTGATGGCCTGAAAAAGGCCCTGAGCGAAGTGCGTGAAAACTGCAGCGACGCAGGCCTGCGCGCTGAACATCAAAAGAAAATCGCAAAGCAGAAAGCTGAAATCGAAGAGCGTAAAGCCGATCTCATCGAAGCCCGTCAGAAGGGTGACCCGGAAAAAATCACCAAACGCGAGAAGAAACTTGCGGAAGCAGAAGATAGCCTCAAAGCTTTAGAGAAGCGTGATTACTGATTGTGTAGTCGCAGACTTTAAGGATCCATCTCAAACACTCGGAGAGAACTATGTCAAAAGATACTACGTCAGAACATTTACGCGCTGAGTTGAAATCCCTGGCAGATACGCTTGAAGAAGTCCTGAGTGCGTCCACGGATAAGTCAAAAACTGAACTGGACAAGCTGCGTGCCAAAGCGGAAAAAACGCTAAAAGAGAGCCGCGATCGCCTGGGTGAAACCAGCGAAGCCATCGCCAAACAGACCCGTGAAGCGGCTGCCAAAGCGGATGATTATGTCCGCGAGAACCCGTGGACCGGCGTAGGCATTGGTGCGGCGGTCGGCGTCGTGCTGGGTGTGCTGCTGGCTCGTCGCTAATATGGCGGATTCTCACCAAAGCCAGGGGCCGGGCAAAAGCGTGCTCGGCGTTGGCCAGCGGCTGGTGACGATTCTGGTCGGCATGGTCGAAACCCGTGTGCGTCTTGCCGTCGTCGAGCTGGAAGAGGAAAAAGCACATATCGTCCAGCTGCTGCTGATGCTCGGCCTGACCATGCTGTTCGCCGCCTTTGGCTTAATGAGCCTGATGGTGCTGGTTATCTGGGCCGTTGATCCGCAGTATCGTCTTAACGCCATGATTGCTACCACGGTCGTCCTGCTGTCGCTGGCATTGATCGGCGGAATCTGGACGCTGCGAAAGTCCCGTCAATCAACCCTGCTGCGCCACACTCGGCGCGAGCTGGAAAACGACAGGGCCCTGCTGGAAGAGGATAAGCGATGAGCGATGCAGAACGTGATAAACGTAAAGCCTATCTGCTCAGCCAGGTTCAGCAGCAGCGGCTCGATCTCAGCGCCGCAAAACGCGACTGGCTGCAGGTCACCAGCCCCTACGATCGCGGCTGGAATACCTTAGTCAGCCTGCGTAGCTACGCGATGATCGCCAGCAGCGTGTTGGCAATCTGGACGGTGAAGCATCCCGGTAAATTTATGCGCTGGGCAAAACGAGGATTTGGCGCCTGGAGCACCTGGCGGCTTATTCGTAATACGCTGAACCTCCCCTCGCGTTAACCTTGAAACACCGCCTCTGGCGGTGTTTTTTTATTTTTGCCCCGACGCTTCAATACCGGGTATTTTTACTTTCCTGACTTAGTTTCCTCAGGATATTTGAAGAAGTTAGACAGTTTTCCTTGCTAACAATCTTTTTCCACCCCGTCTATCATCCTCCCCATCGACAGCAAACATCGGTAATTACTGGAGTTTGCGCACCTTTTAAGCCCTGGCCGAGTAAGCCGGAAAAGAAGAACCGCTGGAGAGTAAAATGAAAAAATTAGAAGATGTTGGCGTACTGGTTGCTCGTATTCTGATGCCAATCCTGTTTATTACCGCAGGCTGGGGCAAAATCACCGGTTATGCAGGCACACAGCAGTACATGGAAGCCATGGGCGTGCCGGGTGCACTACTGCCGCTGACCATTCTGCTTGAGTTCGGCGGCGGTCTGGCCATCCTGTTCGGTTTCCTGACCCGTACAACCGCGCTGATCACCGCGCTGTTTACCGTACTGACCGCGTTCCTGTTCCACAGCAACTTCGCGGAAGGCGTGAACTCCATTATGTTTATGAAGAACCTCACCATTGCGGGTGGCTACCTGCTGCTGGCAGTCTTCGGCCCAGGCGCAATCAGCCTTGACCGCGTCCTGAATAAAAAATGGTAAGCGTTCTATACTGATGAACACCGAGAAAGCGAAGACACCGTCTTCGCTTTTTTGCTATTGAGGAGGAGAAAAAATGGGACAACTCATCGACGGCGTCTGGCATGACGTCTGGTACGACACCAAATCGACCGGCGGCCGCTTTAAACGTTCGGAATCCGCCTTTCGCAACTGGCTGACTGCCGACGGCGCAGCGGGCCCCTCCGGCAAAGCAGGATTCGCCGCAGAGAAAGACCGCTATCATCTGTATGTGTCTCTCGCCTGTCCCTGGGCGCACCGCACGCTGATTGTACGTAAGCTGAAAGGCCTCGAGCCCTTTATCTCCGTTTCCGTCTTAAACCCGCTGATGCTGCAAAACGGCTGGACGTTCGCGGAGGATTTCCCGGAGGCTACCGGCGACACGCTTTATCACCATGACTTCCTGTATCAGCTTTATCTGCAGGCCGATCCCCATTACACCGGCCGCGTGACGGTACCTGTACTTTGGGATAAGAAAAATCAGACAATCGTCAGCAACGAGTCCGCAGAAATCATTCGTATGTTTAATACGGCCTTTGATACCCTCGGTGCGCGAGCAGGAAATTATTATCCTGAAGAGCTCAAAAGCGAGATTGATGAGCTGAACGGCTGGATTTATGACACGGTGAACAACGGCGTGTACAAAGCGGGCTTTGCCACTTCTCAGGAAGCCTACGATGAAGCCGTTGAAAAAGTCTTTGTCTCCCTGGCGCGCCTGGAGCAGATTCTTGGTCAGCATCGCTACTTAACCGGTTCGCAGCTAACCGAGGCAGACATTCGCCTGTGGACGACCCTGGTCCGTTTTGACCCGGTCTATGTTACCCACTTTAAGTGCGATAAATACCGCATCAGTGACTACCCTAATCTTTACGGCTTCCTTCGCGATATTTATCAAATACCCGGCATTCGTGAAACGGTGAGTTTCCCGCATATTCGTACTCACTATTATCGCAGCCACAAAACGATCAACCCAACCGGCATTATTTCCATCGGCCCTGCTCAAGATTTAGACGAGCCGCACGGGCGAGATGAGCGGTTTAGGAAGAGTTAAGAATATTCAGCACAACAACGATTTACGGCCTATGCATTCACGACTATTCTTGAATCGATCGCTTACCGTTCAGGTGATTGTCGGATAATCAAGGCAGGCCTTAAATGGATTGGTATTTCAAAGTATTAAGAAATTACATTGGGTTCGGCGGGCGTGCTGAGCGTGCTGGATAAAATGCTTGGACTGCACATCGCCAAAGATGAAGGGGCGCTCACCACGATTTATACCGTTCTGGTTTTCCTGCCGCTTTGGGCAGTCCAGTTTCGTCGCCTGCACGACACCGACCGCTCAGCCTGGTGGCTGTTGCTGCTGTTAATCCCGATTGTTGGCTGGCTGATTATTCTGGCATTCAACTGCCAGGACGGCACGCCGGCAACCAACCGCTTCGGGCCAGATCCTAAAGCCCCTGAGCTTTATTAAACAAAAAGGGCGCTCCACCAGGGGCGCCCTTTTTCTCATCAGGCTCTGCGTTTAAAACGCTTGCTCACGCTGCTGTTCAGCTTTCTTCGCCAGACCATCCAACAATTTTTGATGAATACCGCCGAAACCACCGTTGCTCATGACCAGAATATGGTCTCCCGGTTGCGCCGTTTTCACTACCATCTCCGCGAGCGTGTCCACATCTGCACTCCAGTGCGCTGGCTGCACGCAGGCTTCCGCCACTTCTGCAACCTGCCACGGAATGTGCTGCGGCTGAAGCAGGAACACTTCGTCCGCGCGCCCCAGAGAAGGTGCCAGATCGTCTTTGCAGACGCCCATTTTCATGGTGTTAGAACGAGGCTCCAGCACGGCCAGAATGCGGGCGGTGCCGCCCACTTTGCCGCGCAGGGCAGCAAGCGTGGCCAGAATCGCCGTCGGGTGATGAGCAAAGTCATCATAAACGGTGACGCCATGCGCTTCACCGCGCAGCTCAAGACGACGGCGCGCGTTCACAAAGCTACCTAACGCCTGAGCTGCGTCCGCCGGAGTAACGCCAACATGGCGGGCCGCGGCAATGGCCATCAGGCCGTTATGCATGTTGTGTTCGCCGACCAGTTGCCAGTTCACGGTGCCCACGCATTCGCCGTCCAGGTAAACTTCCCACTGCGAAGCATCGGTCGTCAGCTTCTTCGCCTGCCAGTGGCCCTGATCGCCCACCAGCTCCTGCTCGCTCCAGCAGCCCATCGCCAGGGTTTGCTTCAGATTGACATCGTTTTCCGGCCAGATAATTTTGCCCTGCCCTGGGACGATGCGAACCAGATGATGGAACTGCTTCTGGATCGCTTTCAGATCGTCAAAGATATCCGCGTGATCGAACTCCAGGTTGTTGAGGATCAGCGTCCGTGGGCAGTAATGGACAAATTTGGAGCGTTTGTCGAAGAACGCGCAGTCATATTCATCGGCTTCAATGACGAAGAAGGGGCTATCGCCCAGGCGCGCAGAGACTTCAAAGTTACCCGGTACGCCACCGATAACAAAGCCTGGCTTGTAGCCACAGGCTTCCAGAATCCAGGTGGCCATTCCGGCTGTCGTGGTTTTTCCGTGCGTCCCCGCGACCGCAATCACCCAGCGGTCGCGAAGCACAAAGTCATGCAGCCACTGCGGGCCGGACATATACGGAATGCCCTGCTCCAGAACGGCTTCCACGCACGGATTACCGCGCGTCATCGCGTTGCCGATGATCACCAGATCCGGGTGTGGGTCGAGCTGGCTGGCGTCATAACCTTCGATTAACGAGATCCCCTGCTCTTCGAGCAGCGTACTCATCGGTGGATAAACATTGGCGTCTGAGCCCGTCACTTCATGCCCTAAAGAGCGTGCCAGCATCGCCAGGCCGCCCATAAAGGTGCCACAGATCCCTAGAATATGAATGCGCATACGAAACTATCCTTTCTTTGTTTGGCGCACATTCTAACCGCATGGCTGCGGAGGCGAAACGCATTTCAGGATATTCCTTATCTTGCTGGCGCGATTCACCTGTGCGCGACAATTTGAAAATTTGTTAAGATTGTTGCGATCGCTTTATCCAACATAATGATGCAGGGAAAGTGTTATGAAAACGTTAGGTGAATTTATTGTCGAAAAGCAGCATGAGTTTTCCCATGCTACCGGTGAGCTCACGGCTTTACTGTCGGCAATAAAGCTGGGCGCTAAAATCATCCACCGCGATATCAATAAGGCCGGTCTGGTCGATATCCTGGGGGCGAGCGGTGCCGAAAACGTGCAGGGCGAAGAGCAGCAAAAACTCGACCTGTTCGCGAATGAAAAATTGAAGGCAGCGTTAAAAGCGCGCGGTATTGTGGCCGGTATCGCCTCCGAAGAAGAAGACGAAATCGTGGTCTTTGAAGGCGCCGAGCAGGCAAAATATGTCGTGCTGATGGACCCGCTTGACGGATCGTCTAACATCGATGTCAACGTCTCCGTTGGCACCATTTTCTCTATTTACCGCCGCATTACGCCAGTCGGCACGCCGGTCACCGAGGAAGACTTCCTCCAGCCGGGTAACCAGCAGGTTGCCGCAGGCTATGTGGTTTACGGCTCATCAACGATGCTGGTTTATACCACCGGCTGCGGCGTACACGCCTTCACCTACGATCCTTCTCTCGGCGTGTTCTGCCTGAGTCAGGAACGTATGCGCTTCCCGGAGAGAGGCAACACCTACTCCATTAACGAAGGCAACTACATTAAATTCCCGACCGGCGTGAAGAAGTACATCAAGTTCTGCCAGGAAGAAGATGCCGCCAGCAAGCGCCCGTACACCTCGCGCTACATTGGCTCCCTGGTCGCGGACTTCCACCGCAACCTGCTGAAAGGCGGGATTTATCTCTACCCAAGCACCGCCAGCCACCCGGAAGGCAAGCTGCGTTTGCTGTATGAGGGCAACCCAATGGCGTTCCTCGCGGAACAGGCCGGCGGGAAAGCCAGCGACGGGAAAGAGAGAATTCTGGATATCATCCCAACCACGCTGCACCAGCGCCGCCCGTTCTTCGTCGGCACGAAACACATGGTCGATGACGTAGAGCGCTTTATTCGCGAATACCCGGACGCCTGATTTACCCAGCACAATACGCCTCTCCTTTATGGGAGAGGCGTGATGAGATTAATAGCGGAAGGAAGCCATCGCGGCGACCAGCTGCTGCGACTGTTCTTCAAGAGAATGCGTTGCCGCAGTGGACTGCTCAACTAAAGCCGCGTTCTGCTGTGCCGCTTCATCCATCTGGCTTACCGCAATGTTCACCTGCTCAATACCGTGGCTTTGCTCGTTAGACGCGTTGGCGATTTCGCGAACCAGTTTGGTCATGCGCATAATTTCTTCGGCGATTTCGTCCATGGTTTCCCCGGCTTGCTGCGCCAGTTCGCTGCCCTCACCCACGTGAGTTTGCGAATCAGAAATCAACGTGCGGATCTCTTTTGCCGCTTCAGCACTGCGGCTTGCCAGAGTACGAACCTCACCGGCTACCACGGCAAAACCACGGCCTTGTTCACCCGCGCGGGCGGCTTCTACCGAAGCGTTAAGCGCCAGAATATTAGTCTGGAAAGCGATCCCATCGATAACGCTCAGGATGTCGGCAATACGTCCTGCGCTGCCGGAAATATCGCGCATTTTCTCAATCACGTAGCAAACCATTTCGCTGCCGCGGTCGGCGGTATCGGAGACCACTTTCGCCAGCTTGTGCGCCTGCTCGGCGTTATCGGCGTTTTGCTTCACCGTCGCGGTGATTTGCTCCATGCTGGCTGCCGTTTCCTCCAGCGAAGTTGCCGTAGACTCCGTGCGCTGGGAAAGATTGAGGTTACCTGCCGCCAGCTCACGGCTGCCGGTATCAATCTGGGAAGAAGCATCCCGCACGCGACTGACCGACTCAACCAGCGAGGTTCTCATCGCCACAATCGCGCTGGCAAGACGGCCAAATTCGTTTCTGCCCGTTTGCGGGAGCGGCTGGGTCAGGTCGCCATCGGCCACGTACTCCAATTGATGAATAGCCTCATCCAGCGGCTTCAACAGCAGGTGGCGCAGCGCCAGCCAGACCAGCACAATAATCGCGGCGGTCAGCAGCGCGGCAAAAATAATAAAGCCCAGCACAATAGTTTTGTGCAGCTGAACGGCAGCTACTTCGCTGTTTCCGCGCGTTTCACCCCAGCGCTGGAAAGTCTGCACGTCATTATCAAACTTCTGCCCCAGCGGGATCAGGCTTTTTTCCAGCAGATCGTAATAGTCGTCCGGGCTTTGCTTTTGCAGCGCGGCCAGCATCGGCGTAATGCCCTGCGTCTGATAAGTACCAAAGCTTTGCGCCAGGCCGGTAAGCAAGGCGTTGCCCTGGTCGTCGTTCACGCCGCTGTCGATGACGGACTTCAGGTTTTTCTGCGCCAGCCCAACTTCCCCCACGATCTTCTGCGTGGCTTTTGTCGCGTCGTCCAGCATGCCAATTTCCATCTGGCGTACCGCCTGGCTTGCCTCATTGCGGGCACGAAGCAGCAGAATATAGCCATCGCTAATACGCACCATTTGCTCGCCCTGCAGGCGGTTGATGCGCTCAAGAGAAGCAGAACTTTGCTGCAGGGCATAAATGCCGATGCCGCTTACAACCAACAGCAAGAACGTCATAACCGCTAACAGCGTCAGCAGCCCCGTACGAATCGACAAATTTCTCAACATGCTTAATTCCCGGTTTAACGATGGCTCATGAATAAAGTAGTGAGCGTGTTATCGGCAATTTTCGGAAAATGTTTAATCAATTTGCGTTATTTACGTTCGTTAAGTGCTTGTTGCCATGATGTTTAACTCAATTATGACAATGAAATGACTCAAGATTTGAGTAGCCTGAAGCGGGGCATTTGGCCCATATGGGGGTTAGCGGTCAAAAAACAGCAAAAGACATTTAATCGCAGTTGGCTATAATATCGGGCACTTGAAATACACCAGGTTAAAGGAAACAGACATGAGCTTACTCAACGTCCCAGCGGGTAAAGATCTGCCGGAAGACATCTACGTTGTTATCGAAATCCCTGCTAACGCCGATCCAATCAAATACGAAGTAGACAAAGAGAGCGGCGCGCTGTTTGTTGACCGTTTCATGTCTACCGCGATGTTCTACCCGTGCAACTACGGTTACATCAACCACACCCTGTCTCTGGACGGTGACCCGGTTGACGTGCTGGTCCCAACCCCATACCCGCTGGAGCCAGGTAGCGTGATCCGTTGCCGTCCAGTTGGCGTTCTGAAAATGACCGACGAGTCTGGCGAAGACGCAAAACTGGTTGCGGTTCCGCACACCAAACTGAGCAAAGAGTACGATCACATCAAAGATGTGAACGACCTGCCAGAACTGCTGAAAGCGCAGATCACTCACTTCTTCGAGCACTACAAAGATCTCGAGAAAGGCAAATGGGTGAAAGTTGACGGTTGGGATAACGCCGAAGCGGCTAAAGCTGAAATCATCGCCTCTTTCGAACGCGCTGCTAAGAAGTAAGTTAGCCAGCCTGAAAGAAAAAACACCGCCCAAGGGCGGTGTTTTTGTTTCTGCCCCCCACCTCATCAGGCAGACAGGCAAAAAAACGGCCACGTGTTGGCGTGGCCGCTTAGGTGTGCTTAATACTTTTCTCGATCCAGCCAGTTCCCGCTGTCGATACGGGTTAACCCCTCGACAGGACGCTGATACACATACATCCACGCGCCGCCGTAAGGGGTCTGAATCAGCTGACGGCTGTACTCTCCCCCTTTGGTACGCAGCGCGTCCAGCTCAGAAAGCGTAGAGGCGTCTATCCGGTAAACTTCGCCGGAAACCACGCCATCACCCGGCACGGCGCCTGGATAATGCCCAAGGCTATACAACACGTAGTTTTCCTGCGTGTGGTCGCCCAGCCACTGAGCGTTGGTCATCCAGTGGCTGTTGCCTTGTTTGCGTCGTAAACTGCCGTAAACAAATATTCGCATTGCTAAAACTCAAACTGATAGAGCAGATCTAGTGCCTGATCTACGCCAGACACCGCTTCCAGATACAGCTTAGGCATCAGACGATAACGTAGCGTTAACGTCGCCAGAGAGTCAAAAATACCTACGCCATATTTAACCTGTAGATTCGGCAGTACATAGCCGCTAACCACCACCTGAGAGGAATCACCCACCCCCGCGGTGTCGAGCGCCAGATTGCTTACGCCAAATGTCTCGCCGATTTTACCCACAACCTGACCACTTTGTGCAACCCCCAGACCCACAAGCATCGACGTCATCGCGTCGCCGTCGTTACCAGAAGTGTCTAAACCCTGGCCGCGAAGCAGGTAGGACAAGGCGTCTTGCTGGGACATCGCCGGATCAGAGAATATTTCAGCTTTGGGTTCATCTGCCGGGCCCGTCACACGTACACCGGCCGTGACGTTGTTTTCTGTCGAGTCCGGGTTACGGATGGCTTCAATATTCAGGTACGGGTTGTCCGGCGGGCCGGAGAACAGCAGTTCGCCTTTGCGGACGATAAGATCCTGACCGTAAGCATGGAAGCGCCCCTGAGGAATGTTGATCTGGCCGTTGAGGCCGAGCCCCTGCTTGTCCTGTACCATTTTCAGGTCACCGGTCAGGCGTGCTTTCAGGCCAAAGGCATCAAGCTGCACATTGTTGCCGACGTGAATGGTCAGGTTGCTGTTGATCGGGATCCCGGCGGATTTAGGGTTAATCGGCTTCAGATCTTGATCCAGCATCACTTCATCACTGGAGACGCCTACAGCGCTGTCCGGCACATCATGCACCACGATACGCGCCCACGGTACATCAACGTTCCCGTTGAGGGTAAACAGGCTTGGCGTGGCCACAAATTCGATATCCGGTGAAACGTCCAGGCGCACCATCGGAGGCACGGTAATACGTACTTTGCTGCCCTTCGCCGCTATGCGCGCCCGCCAGTTATCGATTTGCGTCCAGTCGGCATCACCGCTTAATACAATCTGCCCTTGTTTCGTGCGCACCACGCCCTGCAGCGTGGAGTTCATCCCGTTGAAGTTCATGGCAATCTGGCTCGGCTGCATGTCGAACGGCATAAAGTTACCCGCGACATCAACGCCATTAAGCTGCATTTGCCCGAACATCTGCGGCCGCTCAAGGTTGCCGCCGAGGCGTAAGTTTGCGTTCAGCGTACCGTCTGCCTTTTCACCTTTCGAGAAGATGGCATTGGCAATCGCCAGGGAGAAGTTGCGAATATTGACGTTGCCGCCAAGGTTACGCCGCCCCTGCGGATCGGTGATTTGAACCTGGCCGTCAAACTGCCCGTTATTCGCCACCTTCACCAGCCAGCCAAGCTGGGCACGGTTATTTTTCAGTTCGGCGTTGAGGTTCAGCGTGTCGAAGGCAACCGGCAACATATTGCCGTTCACCACCTGCGCCACCTTCACGCCGCGCCCGCTGAGCGTCACCTGCCCCTGCGGTAAACCACCGGCTTCACTGTCCCAGCTCACGTCGGCCTTGCCGGTAAACACGCCGCTGGCCTGGGTATCCGCCGGCATCACCGGTTTCAGCATGGCAAGATCGAAGCGATTGAGATTCACCAGTGCCCGGCCTTTTGCCCCGGCGTCGATAGTTTGCGGCACGCAAAGCTCGGCGTTCGGGTTCACCCAGCAATGCGGGCCAATGGCGATTTTCTGTTCTTTATTGCGGAAGTCCAGCGTCAGCTCGCGGTTGAGCGCCCACGGCCCTACCGGCGTATCAAAACGGGTGTCGCTTAGCTTGCCGCGCCAGCGCTCTTCGTTACGGTCGAAGCTGCCGCTCAGGTTAAGGCGCCCGGAAACGGGTTCACCCTGAATACGCAGTTGAAGCTGGTGCTGCTTCTCATCACCTTTCGCGTCCAGCGTGACCAAATCAACTTTTACACCCGGCTGAGCCACGCGCTCTACGCGCAGGTTCAGGTTACCAGCGATTTGCTCGCTCGATTTCACATCGCCTTTCAGCAGAACACGGGCAATCGTCAGCTCCTGCCAGCGCAGGCCGTTTGCCGTCAGGTCAGCCAGCAACTGCGGTGCTTTCACGTCGCCGCGAACCTTCACGATACCCTTCGCCGTTCCGCCTAAACCAGGCAAGGCATTATCCAGATTCGGGGCATTAATATTGGCGTCCAGGTTGAGATCTTTTTCGCCCAGCTCGCCTTTCACGTCCACCGTATTGCGGCCCAGCTCCAGATGCAGACCCGGCACTTTCCACTGCATATAGCTGTTGCCCTGCAGCGTACCCTGCACGTTGACCTTGTTCTGCTTCACGTTGCCGGCAAGCTTCAGCTCGGGAATATCCAGCTGCCAACTGCCGCCATATAGGCTACCGCGCGTTTTAATGTTACCGTCCAGCTTGGCGGGCCAGTCCGGGAACTGCTTCGCCGTGTTGAGGCCGGCCAGCGTTAATTCACCTTGCCAACTGATAGCTTTGCTCCAGTCCACCAGCGCTTTCAGATCCGTATTGCCCTGCAAAGCAGCCACGCGCAGTTTATCGAGGCTAAACTGCTGCTCGTTGCCTTTGCCATCCAGCGTGATGGTGGCAGGCGGAACCTGATCGCCCTTCACGGCGGTGCTAAAGGCCAGCTTGTAGTCGGTCATTTTGCCGGTCAGACGCAGTTTCAGATTGTCAGCCTGATACTGCTTCTCGCCGGTCAGCGGCCAGGAAAGCTGCTTGCTGTCTATTTCGACGTTGAGCGGCAGCCCTGCTTCAGCCAGGCGGGTTTGGGCATTCAACTGCATCCCCACCGGCCCTGACAGATTGACGCCCACTTTGAGCTCGTCGCGCAGCGCACCGCCCACGGTCATCTTCACCTTTTCGCCTTTCAGCGGGTCGATGTTCAGCGTGCTGTTAAGCGTTAAATCAACCGGCCAGTTGTCGCGCAGCTGAGCGCTACCGGTGGCGTTCACCAGCCCCTGCGAGGAGTCCACATCCAGCGCATCCAGCTTCAGGTTGCCGTCGATGCTGCTCACTTTCAGCAGCAGCGAGTTGACCAGCAAATCGGTATCGCCGGTCAGGCGCAGGCGCGCCCCGCGAAATTCCTGAATATTCAGATTCACCGGCAAATTAACGTCGGTCATTTCCGGCAGAAGCGGCTTCTCAAACAACTTTTTCAGCGTTTCCCCGAGAGGCGCTTCTTCCGGCTGAGGGTTTTGAATTTTCGGCTCAACAATCTCTTCTTTGGCTACCTGCGCGGCTTTCGGCAACGCAATCAGCAAACCTTCCAGCGATGTCGGGGTTAGCGTCAGGTTGCGCTGCTCCCAGGTCAGGCCGCTGGAGAAATCCATCACCGAAACGGTGGTGTCGTCGATTTTCACGTTGACGTTGTTCAACGCCACGCGGCTAAGGGTGATTGGGTACGGCGTGGAGAGATTCAGCGGGCCGCTGTCCTCTTCCTGCACCGGGGCTGACGGCGGCATTTTTTTCGTGTCGACCGCAACATCCACATCTTTTAGCGAGAAATCATTCACGCAAAGGCTGCTGTGCCACAGGCAGTTTAGCTTCACCGCGAGGTGAATCTCTCCCGCACGCACTGCGACGCCCGGCTGCTCGTAGCGCAAGTTCTTTAACGTCAGATTACGCCAGCCGCCGTCGACCTGAGCGATATTCAGCCCCGGTACCCAGCGATTAGCGCCTTTAAACAGCAAATGCAGGCCCGGCGTCGTCCCCACAAGGAAACCGACCGCCGCGATTAGCAGCACAATCACAGCCAGCACCGCGAGGCTTATTTTCTTCCAGCGACTCATAGTTCAGGCCCCAAACCGATGTAAAACTGTAAACCGTGCTCTTCCTTGTCACCCACCGGTACGGCGAAGTCGAGCTTGATAGGCCCAACCGGGGATTGCCAGCGCACGCCAACGCCCGCACCGGTTTTGAAGTTGCTGCGTTTGATGTCATTCACCGCTTCACCGGAGTCAACAAACGCCGCGCCCCACCATTTTCCGGTCACGTTGTACTGGTACTCCAGCGAGCCGGTCGCCAGTTTGGAGGCCCCCGTCAGCTTACCGTTGCTATCCTCCGGCGATATCGATTTGTATTTATAGCCACGAATGCTGCGGTCGCCGCCGGCGAAGAAACGCAGATCCGGCGGCACTTTTTTGAAGTCGTTGGTTTCGATCCATCCCACATTGCCGCGCACGATAAAGCGGTGTTTTTCATACAGCGAACGGATCCAAACGTTTTGTGCCTGGAACACGCCGAAATCGACGCCAGAACCCCAGGCCGTATTAGAGACATCAATCGAGTAACGCTGTGAGTCACCCCAGGTGGGCATCAGGCCCCCGCGCGAGCGGGTACGGTTCAGGCTGACGCCGGGGTAAAGCAGCATGGTCGTGTTGGTAACATCTGCCTGGGTAAAGTGGTCGAGGCTCCAGCGCAGGTTAACGGCACGCTGCCAGCCGCTGGACATATCCCAGTAGCGGGACAGCGCAACGGTAGTGGAGTCCGATTTTGTGTCGTTGAGATCGGTTCGCTTAAAACCGCCCTGCACCAGGTAATACTGCTCCAGCGGGCTTTTTAACAGCGGCACTTTGTAGCTGAAGTCGAGCGTTTGCTCAGGCCCGGAAAGGCTGGTGCTGGTTGTCAGGCTGTGACCGTAGGAGTTCATCCACGGTTTTTTCCAACTGGCCTTCACGCGCGGCCCTACGTCCGTGGAGTAGCCCACCCCGGTTTCAATGGTGTTTTCAGTGCGCGGCGTCACCACGCCCTGTAGCGGTAACACTTTTGTCTGGCGTGATTTTTCAAACTCAGGCGCCACCACCACGGAGTTAAACCAGCCGGTAGCCGACAGGCGGCGGTTCAGCTCGGCCAGGTCGCTCGACTGGTAGTAATCTCCCTGCTTAAAAGGCACAAGGTTTTGCAAATACTCTTCGCGAATTTGGGAGCCCTGAAAGGTCACCGCGCCGAAGCGATACCGTTCGCCGCTGTCGTAGTCGATATCCCAGAACGCCTGATGTCTTTCCAGAGAGACGCCAAGCTGGCTCTTACGGAAATCACTGTCGAAGTAGCCCTTACGCAGCGCAATGCTGGAGAGGCTTTTTTTGAAGTTATCGTAGTCAGCGTGGTCGAGCACGGTGCCGATTTTGGGCCGCTTGGGCAGCAGCGCGAGATAGTCTTTATCGGTCCGCGCGCCACCACGTAAAATGACGTCGGTGCCGCCAATTAACACTGGTTGCCCGGCGTCAACCTGCGCCAACAGAACCTGACGCCCTCCGTTCTGCGGCGGCGGTTTAAGCGTGAAATTAATGGTGGGTTCGTAGTAACCCAGAGCTTTCAACCCTACACGAATGGCGTCATCGACGCGCGCCTGGAAGCGACGATCCGGCGTCACTTCATCGCTTTCGATGGTGGAAAGCTGAGCACGTACGTTTTTTTGCAGTTCGCCGCTGAGTCCCTCAACCTGCAAACGCACGCTCGCGGCGTTAGCCCATGTGCTAGCGACACACAGGCCTGTAATACATAAAGTACGGATTACTGGCACGTTTTCTCCTGAATATCCTTGTTCCCACCCCTGGAAGGAAACGTCATTCCCGCTCCGCGGATTAACAAAACCCTAACATCGAGGGTTGAAAATAACTCACTCGCCTAAATCTTTCTTATATGTAATGTAGTCTGTAACTCGGATGTATTGTCTGCAATTGCAGGTCTGATGACAACCGCTCGCTTTTTTGCCGATTTTCGGGAGATCCAACACCATGTCATTCTTCGACAAAACTCACACTGTGACGCAGGCCGATGCTCTGCCAGGCCGCAACACGCCGATGCCGGTGGCCACACTTCACGCGGTTAACGAACACTCAATGACAAATGTACCCGATGGAATGGAAATCGCGCTGTTTGCGATGGGGTGCTTTTGGGGCGTAGAACGCCTGTATTGGGAGATTCCGGGCGTTTACAGCACGGCAGCTGGCTACAGCGGTGGCTATACGCCCAACCCAACCTATCGCGAAGTTTGCAGCGGCCAGACCGGCCATGCTGAAGCCGTGCGCGTGGTTTATGATCCGAAAGTGGTTAGCTATGAGCAGCTTTTGCAGGTGTTCTGGGAAAATCACGACCCGGCTCAGGGAATGCGCCAGGGCGGGGACGTCGGCACCCAGTACCGCTCGGCAATTTACCCGCTCACGCCGGAACAGGACAAAGCCGCCCGCGCCAGCCTTGAGCGTTTCCAGGCCGCAATGAATGCCGCCGGTGATAAACGCCAGGTCACCACTGAAATCGCTAACGCGGGCCCGTTCTACTACGCGGAAGACGACCACCAGCAGTATCTGTACAAGAATCCGCACGGCTACTGCGGCATTGGTGGCATCGGCGTTTGCCTGCCGCCTCAGTAAACTCACCCTGAAAGCCAGTCATCGACTGGCTTTTTCTTTAGCGTTGTTAACCAAAGCCAACCCACGCTTTCTGATTATTCACATCCAGCGTCGCGGAAGTATGTCCATTCCCGAGGCTGGCCATACTGATGTTATTTGCCACACCATGTTTGTTCAGCGCCGCCAGCATCGCCCGCACGTTACCCGCCGATCCCTGATCGTTAGCCCCGACCAGGAATACCTCGGTTTTACGCGCTGACGGATGCAAATGCCGGGACAGCATCTCTTCCAGAGGCATCCCTCCTGAGCCACTGCGCTGCGGGTTATCCATATGCAACGCCAGGCTTTTGCCATCCTGAACAATCATCGCCGCCAGGCAGGGTGCCAGGTCGGTTGTGAACAACGCAGTTTTCTGTCTGGGTGGCTGATGAATCACCTGCGCGCGGTTATTGCCCTGGGCAAAAAACTGCAGTTTGTACCCTTCATCCGCAAAACGTTCATGCGAGCGACGAAACGGTACGCCCTGGTTGTGCTGATTCATCGCCAGCTGCAGCGTTTGCAGGGAGCCCAGCTGTAAAAGCGCTTTGGCCGGAAAAGTCTGTAGGGGGTTGCCGGACAGATTCAAATGTTTGAGATGCGTCAGCGCGCCCAGCGATTCGGGCAGCGCCGTCAGACCTCGTTCGCTCAGATCTAATGTTTCCCCACGGCACTGAAAGTTATTCATTATTTCGCTGCTCGCGACAGCCCTGGCTTTGCCTTCTTCCGCTGTAGGAGCCGCAGCGGCCCAATTTTTGAGATCGCCGTGTAAATCACTGGCGTGCAGGCCAGAGGACGCGGCTTTCACCGCTGCCGTTGAAGATGTATTGGTCAGCGACGGCATACCTGCTGGCCGCGTCACCGTAGAATTAATATGCATAATCAGGCTCCAAAAATAGACTGCCAGTATGTGGACGTAGCTCCCCTTTCGGTTCCTTTACACCTGCTGCTCTGCGGCATTAAGGGTGGTTGCTGGCTGACGATTTAACGCCGCCTGCAGCTGATGCCCGACCCAGCCTGCCGCCGAGTTCACGGCCGCCGGGACCTTTTCCTGCAGCGTTTGCGTCATTTTGTCCGCCACAGCGTCAGCGAGAATCTCAGCCGCAGGTACGGCGAAGAACACCGGGGCAGAGGCCACGACGTTGGTCGCATGGCTGATGGCGCTCAGCGAAGCGGCATTCACTCTCGGAAAGGCGCTGGTGACAGCAGCGCCAATCGCGCTGCGCAGACTAATCACACCGGCAAAGCCGCCGGCTAGCATCGCCGTTTTCCCAAGGCTCGGCGCAGAAAGAACGCTTGCCGTCGCTTTCAGGCTGTCCGTAGCAATGTCCAGGGGCAGCTTTGCCACGCGCTGAGCAGCGTTCTTAAGCGTATCGCTCACCACGTGCGTATTTTTCAATTCAGTGAACCGCTGCTGCCAGTCGTTGCGCCCCAGCAAATACTCCGGCCCGGTTCGGCCTTTGTTTTCGTCCACCGCGTGGAGAATCGCGCTCATTGCGCCGCCAGCCACCACCCCGCCCGCAGCAGACAGCCACGTATCGGCTTCACCGGCCACTTTCGCCCCGGCAAAATGCGTCAGCGTTGCCGCCATCGCCAGGCGCGCAAGGTTACGTGCCGAATAGGTCTGAATGGCTGCCCCGGTTTCTGCCACCGTCGTCAGCAAGCTCGCTTTTGCCTCCTTTACCGCTTCTCGCATGACCGGATGCAGGTCGCTGTCTTTGGCGGACAGCCACGGATTCGTTGCCGTGGCACGGTTAAGCAACGTGGTGCCAATAGTGTCGGCGATGCTGGACTGCAGGCCAGCATGGAGGCCAATTTCCGCCGCCGTATGGGCAAAAGCGCTCAGCAGCGGGACTTTATCGTAGGCAACAGACGCAGCAGCAAAGGGAATAGCGCGTGCGGCACCTCGCGCAACTTGTCCTAGCCTGTCCAGTTGATGCCCTTTGGTCAACACGGCTTCAACAGAGGCTGGCGTTTCTCCCATTTTGTGTAATTCACGGGTTCTCGACTCAATCAGGGCATGCATTTCAGCATGGTTATCACCGTTAATGTGCTTGCCAAACAGCGCGCCAAGCTGGTGATGAATAGCAGCTTCATTGGCCGAGCCATAAACGCTGTCCCCCACAAAATGCAGGCTTTCATGCGCGCTGACGGCAGCAGAAGTGGCCACCGATGAACCCGAAGCGATCGACGCCGGTCGCTGGCCGCTGTGTTCCGGTAAGGGAGGAAGTTCCGCCGCATGTCTGTGCACGGAAGTAACGGAATTAACCATGTGAACGCTCTCCTGATAGTGGGCTAACCGATCGGGTGAGTGGCAAAAAGAGAAGAAAAGTTCCGGGGATAAAAAGAAGAAAAGCTGCTTATACAATGCGCCAAACGTTAAGCCCATTAATCAAAAAACACATCACTAAAAACCTGGCTTACCGCCGGTTAAATTACAGCCTCTGGTAGCACATCCCATCCTTACGCTATACTACTCCTTGAATTTGCTGGCTCGTTCACAAAAGCGGCCAGCATTTCTTGTGTTTGACCCCTGAGATTTATCCACTTTTCCCTTCCGAGGACCTGGCCACAACAGCCAGATAAATTATGTTAAACAGTATTTTGATAATACTTATCCTTATTGCTATTAGTGCCTTTTTCTCAATCTCTGAGATCTCGCTTGCCGCCTCTCGTAAAATCAAACTTAAGCTGCTGGCCGATGAAGGCAACGTCAATGCCCAGCGCGTGCTAAAGATGCAAGAGACGCCGGGCATGTTCTTTACCGTCGTACAAATTGGCCTGAATGCCGTGGCAATTCTCGGCGGTATCGTCGGCGATGCGGCTTTCTCCCCGGCGTTTAAAATTCTGTTGGAGCGTTTTCTGGCTCCGGAACTCGCCGACCAGCTCAGCTTTATTATCTCATTCACCCTCGTCACCAGCCTGTTCATTCTGTTCGCAGACCTCACCCCGAAACGCATCGGTATGATTTCTCCCGAAACGGTTGCTTTACGTATTATCAACCCGATGCGCTTCTGTCTGTTTGTTTTCAGACCTTTGGTGTGGTTCTTCAACGGCCTGGCTAATGTTATCTTCCGCATCTTCAAGCTGCCGATGGTGCGTAAAGACGACATTACTTCTGACGACGTTTATGCGGTGTTTGAAGCCGGTGCGCTGGCGGGCGTGTTGCGTAAGCAGGAACATGAACTGATTGAAAACGTCTTTGAGCTGGAATCGCGTACCGTGCCGTCTTCCATGACCTCACGCGAAAACGTGATTTGGTTCGACCTGCACGCCGACGAGCAAAGCCTGAAGTCCACCATCGCTGAACATCCGCATTCCAAGTTCCTGGTGTGTAACGGCGATATCGACCACGTCGTTGGCTATGTTGATTCCAAAGAGCTGCTGAACCGCGTACTGGGCAACCAAAGCATGGCGCTGAACAGCGGTGTGCATCTGCGTAACGCCCTGATTGTGCCAGACACCCTGACGCTCTCCGAAGCGCTGGAAAGCTTTAAAACCGCCGGGGAAGACTTCGCGGTCATCATGAATGAATACGCGCTGGTGGTGGGCATCATTACCCTGAACGACGTGATGACGACGTTGATGGGTGACCTGGTCGGCCAGGGGATGGAAGAGCAAATCGTTGCCCGTGATGAAAACTCATGGCTGGTGGAAGGCGGCACGCCGATTGACGACGTCATGCGAGTGCTGGATATCGACGAGTTCCCGCAGTCCGGTAACTACGAAACCATCGGTGGGTTCATGATGTTTATGCTGCGTAAGATCCCGAAACGCACCGACTCGGTAAAGTTCTCCGGCTACAAGTTCGAGGTGGTGGATATTGATAACTACCGCATCGATCAGCTGCTGGTAACGCGTATCGACAATAAGCCTGTCGCGCTGACGCCAAAGCTGCCTGACGGTGAAGAGCCTCAGGAGCAGTAAGCAAGCTCTATAAACACTAACGGCCCCTTAGGGGCCGTTTTTTTTACAATTTTTGGGCTTAGCCCATATCCGCCTGTAAGCGCATCACCTGGCGGTTGACCTCGGACATCACCGAGTAGTGCTGCTTATCCTTAACTTTCGGGACAAGGATTTTGCCCTTATCAAATTCGAAAGCGCCAACGTCCTTGATATACAACCGTCCACGGAACAGGATCTTCACGTACTTCGCCACCTGAAGGGGGTTGTAACGTTGGAAAATTTTCATTCTTCTTTACTCCTGCATGTTAACGCCTCTGCGAGCTACATTTGGCCCGACAAAATGAGGCGAAAAAGTTTGGTGCTCGAAAACTATAGTCCAGATATCGAAGGTCACCTAGTGTGTAGAAGTTTTTTTACTAAAAGATTACAAAGTTGCAGAACAATATTTTTAAATGTAAAAAACGGCAGCGTAAGCCTTCAAATTTCAGGGTTATGTGCGTCAGCCCGCAAACTGGCACTTTGCTTGCGGGACAGATGCTTATTCAGCACATATGCTTAAAACATCGACCCAAGTGGTCGGATCACCTGCTAACAACAATAAGGAGTCACCGATGACCCTGCGCAAAACGCTGGCGCTGTCTCTTCTGCTGCTGCCGCTCATGGCCTCAGCCCATAACTTTGAAAATAATCAGCGAGTGTCCCCGATTGGTATTACCGACAAGGGCGAGCTGGTGCTGGATAACGATAAGTTTAGTTATAAAAACTGGAATAGCGCGCAGTTGCCTGGGAAAGTGAGAGTTCTGCAGCATATTGCCGGTCGCACAAGCGCCAAAGAAGAAAATGCGGCCATGGTCGAAGCTATCAAAGCGGCAAAATTCCCGCATGATAAGTACCAGACCACCACCATTGTGAACACCGACGACGCGATTGTGGGCACCGGCATGTTCGTGCGCAGCAGCATCGAAAGTAATAAGAAAGAGTTCCCGTGGTCACAGTTTATCGTCGACAGTAACGGCGTAGCGGCGAAAGCGTGGCAGCTGCAACAGGGCGGATCAGCTATCGTGGTATTGGATAAAGAAGGCAGAATTCAATTTGCCAAAGATGGCCCGTTAACCCAGCAGGAAGTGCAGCAGGTGATTAGCCTGCTGCAAGGGTTACTCAGTAAATAGAAACCCGGAAGCCGGGGTTCAGGAACGACTCGCGCGGGGTATAGTCCAGCGGCTTGCCCTGCCAGTCATGAACGTGCGCCCCGGCAGCGACCGCCACGGCATGCCCTGCGGCGGTGTCCCAGATATTGGTTGGCCCAAAGCGAGGATAGAGCTGCGCCTGACCGTCGGCCACCAGGCAGAACTTCAGCGACGAGCCTATCGCAGTGGTCTGGTGCTCCCCCATCTGTTCGAGATATTCTTTCAGCTCGCTATCGTTGGCGGCATGAGACCGACTGACCACCACGCGCGGTGGACGGGCATCCCGCACATGAATCTGATTGCGTACGCCACACTCTTCTTTCCAGGCCTTCCCTTCCGCTGCGCTGTACATAATCTTCAGCACGGGCGCATAGACAACGCCCATCACCGCTTTTCCACCTTCGATAAGCGCGATATTCACGGTGAACTCGCCGTTACGTTTCAGAAACTCTTTTGTGCCGTCCAGCGGGTCGACCAGCCAGTAGCGCTGCCAGCTTTGCCGGGTATCCCACGACTGGGGATCTTCCTCTGACAGCACGGGGATGTCCGGCGTCAACGCTTTCAGCCCTTTCAGAATAATGTCGTGGGCGGCAAGATCCGCCGCCGTCACCGGAGAGTCATCAAGCTTATGCGTCGCCTGAAGCGGCTTCTCCCCCTCATAAACCTGCATGATAGCGGCCCCGGCCTCGCGGGCCAGCTGGCAAATTTGTTCTAACATTCTCCACCTCGTGTTGTGTCTCTGCGCTACATCGAGCGAATAACTTATTGTTTTACTTATATCTCATTGCACCCCGATGCGCTATCTGTGAAGCATTTCTGGTTCACCGGACTTAAATTCTGGCAAACTTCACAAAATTGTAAGCAACAGTCTGTATATACATTGCCCTTTGTGGCGTACCTCTAAAAAGGACATTTAAACATGATTAAGTTTAGCGCAACGCTTCTGGCGACGCTGATAGCCGCCAGCGTCAATGCGGCCACCGTTGACCTGCGGATCATGGAAACGACCGATCTGCACAGCAACATGATGGACTTCGATTACTATAAAGATACGCCGACAGAGAAGTTCGGTCTGGTACGCACCGCAAGTTTGATCAATGCCGCGCGCGGTGAAGTCACCAACAGCGTGCTTGTCGATAACGGCGATATTATTCAGGGCAGCCCGCTCGGCGATTACGCGGCCGCAAAAGGGCTAAAAGCCGGGGAAATTCATCCAGTTTATAAGGCGCTGAATACGCTCGACTATACGGTCGGCAACCTGGGCAACCACGAATTCAACTACGGCCTCGACTTCCTGCACAAAGCCCTCGCTGGCGCCAAATTCCCTTATGTGAACGCCAATATCATCGACGTGAAAACCCAGAAGCCAATGTTCACGCCGTACCTGATTAAAGAAACCGAAGTCAAAGACAAAGACGGCAAAACCCAGACGCTGCGCATCGGCTACATCGGCTTCGTGCCGCCGCAAATCATGACCTGGGATAAAGCCAACCTGAGCGGCAAAGTGACGGTGAACGACATTACCGAAACCGCCAAAAAATACGTGCCGGAAATGCGCCAACAGGGCGCTGATGTAGTCGTCGTGATTGCCCACTCGGGGCTGTCCAGCGAGCCTTATCAGGCGATGGCCGAAAACTCCGTTTATTACCTCAGCCAGGTGCCAGGCGTGGATGCCATTATGTTCGGGCATGCCCATGCCGTATTCCCTGGGAAAGACTTTGCCAATATTAAAGGGGCCGATATCGAAAAAGGCACCCTGAACGGCGTGCCTGCCGTGATGCCGGGCATGTGGGGCGATCATCTCGGCGTGGTGGATCTGGTGCTGAACAACGACTCAGGCAGTTGGAAGGTCACCAGCAGCAAAGCCGAAGCGAGGCCAATTTATGACAGCGTAGCCAAAAAATCGCTGGCGGCAGAAGACCAAAACCTGAAAAAAGTGCTGGAGCACGATCACACCGCAACCCGCGAGTTCGTCAGCAAGCCAGTCGGTAAATCCGCCGATAACATGTATAGCTATCTGGCGCTGGTGCAGGACGATCAAACCGTTCAGGTGGTGAATAACGCGCAGAAGGCCTACGTCGAGAAATACATTCAGGGCGACCCGGATCTTGCGAATCTGCCGGTGCTCTCCGCCGCCGCACCGTTCAAAGTGGGCGGACGTAAAAACGATCCGGCCAGCTTCGTTGAGGTCGAAAAAGGTCAACTGACCTTCCGCAACGCCGCCGACCTCTATCTTTACCCGAACACGCTGGTGGTGGTGAAAGCGACCGGAAAAGAAGTTAAAGAGTGGCTGGAATGTTCCGCCGGGCAGTTCAATCAGATCGACGTGAACAGCACTAAACCTCAGGAATTGATCAACTGGGACGGCTTCCGTACCTATAACTTCGACGTCATCGACGGCGTGAACTACCAAATCGACGTCAGCCAGCCGGCTCGCTACGACGGTGAATGCCAGATGGTGAACCCGAAGGCCGAGCGCATCAAAGATCTCACCTTCAAGGGCAAACCTATCGACCCGAATGCCGTCTTCCTGGTCGCAACCAATAACTACCGCGCTTACGGCGGCAAATTTGCCGGGACCGGCGACAGCCACATCGCGTTTGCTTCCCCGGATGAGAACCGCTCGGTGCTGGCTAACTGGATCGGCGCTCAGGGCGAAATTCACCCTGCGGCGGACAACAACTGGCGTCTGGCGCCTATAGCCAGCAAGCAGCCGCTGGATATCCGCTTTGAAACCTCGCCGACCGACAAAGCCGCCGCCTTTATCAAAGAAAAAGGTCAGTACCCAATGAAAAAAGTCGCCAACGACGACATTGGTTTTGCTGTCTATCAGCTTGATTTAAGCAAGTAAGCCCCTCAGGCGTCCCGTTTCTCGCGGGACGCCATCACCTGCGGCAAATTCCCCTCGATCCAGTCGGCCAGCGCGGCCACCTTCTCGGCAATTTCATGGCCCATTGGCGTCAGCGTGTACTCCACGTGCGGCGGCACAACCGGGTAAGATTTGCGATCCACAAAACCGTCCGCCTCCAGCCACTGCAGCGTCTGCGCCAGCATTTTCTCGCTCACGCCGCCCATCTTGCGCCTTAAATCGCTAAAACGATGAGTGCCATCCTGTAATGCCACTAAAATTAAGACACCCCAGCGGCTGGTCACGTGTTTCAGCACGTCCCGCGAGGGGCATTTGTCGCTAAACAGATTACCGTTACGCAGCTGCTCGCTCAGCGTCATGGGCGCTTCGATGATTTCACTCATTTAACACTTACCTTTTTGTACGTACTTACTAAAAGTTAGTTAGGGTGCTAGTGTGGCACAACTTGTTCGAAACATCACTCAGGAGATTGATCATGATTGCGATTACCGGCGCATCCGGCCAGTTGGGCCGCCTTGTTATTGAAGATTTGTTGAAAACGGTGAAAGCCGAAGAGATCGTGGCCGTTGTGCGCAACCCGTCAAAAGTTAACGATTTTTCCAACCGTGGCGTACAGGTTCGCGCGGCGGATTACGGCGATGTCTCTGCGCTGGCAAAAGCGTTCTCCGGCGTGGAAAAAGTGCTGCTGATCTCCTCCAGCGAGGTTGGCCAGCGCGCCGCCCAGCACAACAATATTATTGCGGCAGCTAAACAGGCAGGCGTGAAACTCATCGCCTATACCAGCCTGCTGCATGCCGACAAATCGCCACTGGCCCTTGCCGAAGAACACACTGTCACGGAGCAACAGCTCAAAGCCTCCGGCGTTCCATTCGTGCTGCTGCGTAACGGCTGGTATACCGAAAACTACCTGGCCAGCGTGCCGCCAGCGATTCAGCACGGCGTGTTTATCGGCAGCGCCGGGGAAGGCAAAATAGCCTCTGCAACGCGGGCTGATTACGCGGCCGCAGCCGCTAAAGTCCTGACGCTGGATAATCAGGCAGGTAAAGTTTATGAGCTGGCGGGAGACCACGGCTGGACGCTCGCAGAGCTGGCGGCGGAAGTCAGCCAGCAAAGCGGCAAACCCGTGGTTTATCAGAACCTGAACGAGGCCGATTTTAAAGCGGCACTTCAGGGCGCTGGCCTGCCGGAAGGTTTTGCCGCGCTGCTGGCAAACTCCGATGCAGGCGCGGAAAAAGGCGGTCTTTTTGACGACAGCCACCAGCTAAGCAAACTGATTGGCCGCCCAACCACGCCGCTTCACGACAGCGTCAAAAGCGCCCTTTAATTGTTAAAAGCTGGTTAATAACTAGCCCTGCACGCGGACATCTCTATAATAACGGGAGGATCCGCGTGGAGAGAAAGCGTGCAGGGAGTTCCCGAGCAGTTTAGCGATGAGAGAGACAGCGCCCAGTTCCGGCATTTGCCGCAGCTGCCGGGCGTTGAGCTTTATCACGCCCATATTGCGAAATACGCCTTTGAGCCACACACCCACGAAGCCTTCGGCATCGGCGCCATCACCTGGGGCGCAGAGCGCTTTCGTTACCGGGGCGAGCAACTGGTTGCCCCCACTGACTCGCTGGTATTGATGAACCCGGACGAGCTGCATACCGGCGAAGCCGCCAGCGAAGACGGCTGGCAGTACCGCATGATTTACCTGGATCCTAACCTGCTGGAGTCGCTGACCGGGGAAAGAAGCTGGTGGTTTAACGCCGCCGTGAATCACGATCCCGCCCGCGCTCGCCAGGTTTCGCAGTTTATTGCGGGCCTTTGGCAGGCCGAGGATACGCTCACCCAGCAGGGGCTTCTGCTGAATCTCGTCGAGGCGTTTCGCCCTTACGCTCGCCACCTTCCAGGGCTTCACGAGGCTGCAAACCGCTTCGCCCTCGTGCGCGAATACCTTTACGACAACTATATGCACACCATCACCCTTGAAGATTTAGCGGCACTGGTGTCCCTTAGCCCTTACCATTTCCAAAGGCAGTTCAAAGCCTGCTACCACGTAACCCCGCACCAGATGCTGATGGCGATTCGTCTGTGGCACGCCAAACAGTTTCTCACCCACGGCATGCCGGCCGCCCAGGTCGCCGCCGCCAGCGGCCTGACGGATCAGGCGCATCTGACCCGTGCGTTTGCCCAGCGCTATGGCATTACTCCCGTGCGTTACCAAAAGCAG
The DNA here is from genome assembly GCF_900177785.1 of Cedecea sp. NFIX57. Lineage (NCBI taxonomy): Bacteria > Pseudomonadati > Pseudomonadota > Gammaproteobacteria > Enterobacterales > Enterobacteriaceae > Cedecea > Cedecea sp. NFIX57. The sequence goes on from NZ_FXAS01000013.1 coordinate 66,651, forward strand.
GTTACCCGCTAACAAGACAGCAACTTCGTACAATACGCCACAGTACGGTGCCTCTACACTGCCGCTAAATTGTGTTGTTGCAGGAAATAAAGATGTTAAGTGGTGTGCTGTACGCCCTGCTGGCGGGGCTAATGTGGGGATTAATTTTTGTAGGGCCGATTATCGTCCCGGACTATCCGGCGGCCCTGCAGTCGACCGGGCGCTATCTCGCCCTTGGGTTGATTGCGATTCCTATTGCGTGGCTTGGGCGTAAGCGCCTGCGTGAGCTGAGCCGCCAGGACTGGTTTACCGCCCTGAAGCTCTCTAGCGTCGGGAACCTGATTTATTACGTCTGCCTGGCAAGCGCCATTCAGCGTACCGGCGCGCCTATCGCGACGATGATCATCGGCACGCTGCCGGTCGTTATCCCCATTTTTGCTAACCTGCTGTACAGCAAAAGAGACGGCAAGCTGCCGTGGCGACGCCTTGCCCCGGCGCTGGTGGTGATTGCCGCCGGGCTCATCATGGTAAATACCGCCGAGCTTCGCGGAGAGCAGGCCGATTTCAGCTGGTGGCGCTACGCCAGCGGTATTCTGCTGGCCTTTGTTTCGGTGGCCTGCTGGGCCTGGTATGCCCTGCGTAATGCCCGCTGGCTGCGGGAGAACCCGGATAAAAACCCGATGATGTGGGCCACGGTTCAGGGGCTTTCCACGCTGCCTTTTTCGCTTATCGGTTATATCGCCGTGTGCATTTGGATGGGGCACCATGATTCAGGCTTTACCCTGCCCTTCGGCCCACGCCCGGAAGTCTTTATCACCCTGATGCTGGCGATTGCCGTGCTTTGTTCCTGGCTGGGTAATCTGTGCTGGAACATCGCCTGCCAGCGCCTGCCGACGGTCATTGTCGGCCCGTTGATTGTCTTTGAGACTTTAGCCGGTCTGGCTTATACATTTATGATTCGCCAGAGCTGGCCACCGCTGTTAACGCTAGGCGGGGTGCTGTGTCTGACAATTGGCGTGGTGCTCGCGGTGCGTTCCAAACCGGAGAAAGTAACGGTGGTTCAGGTTTCCGAGGCATAAAAAAGCCGGGACTTAGCCCGGCTTTAAAAGAAGATCCCGGCTTAATATCGCCGGGATTTTTTTAGAAGGTTTCCCAGTTCGCATCCGAAACCGGCATCACCTGTTTTGTTTTCAACTGCGGCGTTTTTACGTGAGCTGCTTTTGCGAGAGCCGGTGCGCGGCGGCTGATTTTGAAAACCGCTACCGCTTCATTAAGGCGTGAAGCCTGCTCTTCAAGCGCCGCCGCTGCAGCCGCGGACTCTTCGACCAGCGAGGCATTCTGCTGGGTAACGCGGTCCATCTCCGCCACGGCCTGCCCAACCTGATCGATACCCCGGCTTTGCTCGTCCGACGCAGATGCAATTTCACCCATAATATCGGTAACCCGGGTTACGGCGCTGACGATTTCCGCCATCGTTTTACCGGCTTCATTCACCAGGTCAGAGCCCGCATTAACGCGCTCGCCGGAATCATCGATCAGCGCTTTAATCTCTTTTGCCGCCTGAGCACTGCGCTGGGCAAGCGTACGCACCTCACCCGCTACCACGGCAAACCCACGCCCCTGCTCACCCGCTCTGGCCGCTTCGACCGCGGCGTTAAGCGCCAGAATATTGGTCTGGAAGGCAATGCCGTCAATCACGCTGGTGATTTGGGCGATTTTGCTTGAACTGGTGGCGATTTCGTCCATCGTCCGCACCACGCCTTCGACCACATTGCCGCCTTTTTTCGCGGTGGTGGAAGCGTCCAGCGCCAGACGAGAAGCCTGCCGTGCGTTGTCGGCATTTTGCTTCACCGTGGCCGTCAGCTGTTCCATGCTGGCCGCCGTTTCCTCCAGCGAAGCCGCCTGCTGTTCAGTGCGAGAAGAGAGATCGTTGCTGCCGGCAGAAATTTCACCGGCACCGGTATAAATGGTATCGGCCCCATCGCGCACCACGCTGACGGTATTCGCCAGGGCGGTTTGCATCTCTTTCACGCTATTAGCCAGCAGGGCCATTTCGTTTTTGCCTTCGGCCTCAATAGGCCTGGTCAGGTCGCCTGCGGCAATGGCACGAATATGATCCATCACTTCACGCAGCGGCATCAGCAGGACACGACGCATCGCGACCCAGCTCACCACAATCACGCCGATGACGCCAAGCATGACGATGCCAAGGATCCACAGAATCCGCTGGTAGTCAGCCTGGTTATCGCGCACGCCCTGACTAGAAAGCTCGGCCTGCTCATCGCGCCATTCGCGGTAGACCTTCTGCATCGCCACCTGTTTTTGTTCCGCATTTTGCTTGAACATTTGCTCCAGATTGCCCTGGGCCAGGAAGGTGTTCATTTTGGCGAGCGTTGAAGCGTAGTTATGGTATTGCGCTTCCAGCTCATCGCTCAGGTGTGGACGTAAACCTGGGGTATCGGGTAACGTCTGGTACTTTTCGAAATGGCTTTGCGCTTCCGCCAGCAGTGAATTCGCCGTGGCGACTAACTCCTGAAGCTGACCACCGTTGATCTGATTCGCCATGCTGCCCTGAATACGCAGCATGCCGCGGTTCAGCGTGACGCGAGCCTGGTTGAGGCCGATCCAGGCATCGGTAAATTCAGCCACGTTCTGGCTGGAAAGTTGGGAGACGGTGAAGTTGTTCTTATCGTTATTGAGGGCATTGATGAAAACCGTGGCTGACAGCAGCTGCATGAGCCCCAGCACAATCAACACGGTAACCAGTAAGGTGATAACTTTCATTCTTTTAAACATGTATAGCCTTTTCTTATGCAGATATTGTCTGACGTCTAACTATCGGCAGCACCTCCTGGTTATTTATGCTTCGTCTACCCACAAACCACCATTTTTGGGGATTTTTTGTAATCATTCAGTATGTTAAGTGGAAAACATTTTTTGTGATCCACATCTCGCTATGATCGCTGCCCCGAAAGGGTTATAGTGCTCACATAAAGATGCATTTAAAATACATCTTATATTTTATGATAAGGAATCAAGCTATGGCCTACCGCGATCAACCTTTAGGTGAACTGGCGCTGACTATTCCACGCGCTTCTGCACTGTTCCGTAAACTGGATTTGGATTTTTGCTGCGGCGGAAAACAGACGCTGCTGCGGGCAGCAACGCGTAAGGAGCTGGATCTCGAAAAGATTGAAGCTCAGTTGGCCGCACTAGCCACAGAGCCAGCAGAGAAAGACTGGCGCGCTGCGCCGCTGGCAGAAATCATCGACCACATTATTGTGCGCTTCCACGACCGCCACCGCGAGCAACTGCCGGAACTGATTCTGCAGGCGACCAAAGTCGAGCGCGTCCATGCCGATAAGCCCAACGTGCCAAAAGGGCTGGCGAAATATCTCACCATGCTGCATCAGGAACTGAGCAGCCACATGATGAAAGAGGAACAAATCTTGTTCCCAATGATTAAGCAGGGCATGGGCACGCAGGCCGGAGGCCCGATCAGCGTGATGGAGAGCGAGCATGATGATGCGGGCGAACTGCTGGAAGTGATCAAGCACACCACCAATAACGTGACGCCGCCGCCGGAAGCCTGCACGACGTGGAAAGCGATGTATAACGGGATTAATGAACTGATTGAAGACCTGATGAACCACATCAGCCTGGAGAATAACGTTCTGTTTCCTCGCGCATTGGGCGGAGAAAAATAAGCACTTCGCCCTACAAAAAAACCTCTCCCGAAAAGGAGAGGTTTTTTTAACATTTATACTGCCCGCTTACTTGCCGATATTTGCCAGACGTTTCTTACCGATGAACAGCCAGCCAGCTCCCAGCACAATGAACCACAGCGGCGTCACGATCAGCGCCTGACGGGTATCATCTTCCAGCGTCAGCAGGACAATCACAAAGACGAAGAACGCCATGCACACCCAGCACATCAGCTTGCCCAGCGGCATCTTATAGATGGACTTCTCGTGCAGATGAGGACGCTGTTTGCGGTACACCAGGTACGAGCAAAGAATGATGGTCCAGACGAACATGAACAGAATCGCGGAAACCGTGGTGATCATAGTAAAAGCGGCAATCACGTTCGGGTTTACGTAAAGCATCACCACGCCGCCCAGCAGACAGATACAGGAGAAGGTTAAACCTTTCGCCGGTACCGCACGTTTGGAAAGCTTAGCGAACGCTTTAGGCGCCACGCCGTCCTGCGCCAGGCCGAATAGCATACGGCTGGTGGAGAACACGCCGCTGTTCGCGGAGGAAGCCGCAGAAGTCAGCACCACAAAGTTGATGATACTTGCCGCAGCCGGCAGGCCGACCAGCATGAAAAGCTCAACGAACGGACTCTTGTTCGGCACCACGGAGCTCCACGGCGTCACCGACATGATGATAATCAGCGAGAAGACGTAGAACATAATGATGCGCACCGGGATCGAGTTAATCGCTCGCGGAAGTGATTTTTCAGGATCTTTGGTTTCCGCAGCCGTGGTGCCCACCAGTTCAATACCCACAAAGGCAAAGACCGCTATCTGGAAGCCAGCAAAGAATCCGCTGATGCCTTTCGGGAACCAGCCGCCGTCGTTCCAGAGGTTGTTGAAGGAGGCCTCAACGCCGGACGGGGAATGGAAGCTGGTCAAGACCATCACCAGGCCGATGACGATCAGCGCCACAATAGCGACAATTTTGATCATCGCGAACCAGAACTCCATCTCACCGAACATTTTCACGGTGGCCAGGTTCAGGCTCAGCAGCACCAGCACAACGGCCAGCGAGGCGACCCAGTCAGAAAGTCCTGGGAACCAGAACTGGGCGTAGGCGGTTATCGCTACGACATCCGCCATGCCGGTCACTACCCAGCAGAACCAATATGTCCAACCGGTAAAATACCCGGCCCACGGCCCCAGCAAATCCGCGGCAAAATCGCTGAACGACTTATATTCCAGATTCGATAACAGCAGCTCGCCCATCGCACGCATCACGAAGAACAGCATAAAGCCGATGATCATGTAGACGAAGATGATGGATGGCCCCGCAAGGCTGATGGTTTTCCCTGACCCCATAAACAAGCCGGTGCCGATGGCACCCCCAATGGCAATAAGCTGAATATGGCGGTTTGTTAAATTACGCCGCAGCGACTGCTCGGTCGGCGCCTGAGCGTCGTCCGCGACTTTGACCTGATCTACCATGTTTGTATTTTCCTGTACCTGTCTGTTTTTTCAGGCTCTACTGGCCCGTGAACTGTTTTTACGTGATGTTGTTTTGTGTGATACGAGGTAAGAATCGGCGGGATAAATAATAAGCACAAGGGTAATGTTAATTTTTTGTTTAATTTGAGTGTGAAATCGCATTCACAGCGCGATATAGCTCACAAAAATACCCTTAAAACAGGTTAATGCAAGATAAAATCACGTTAGTTTATTATTAGGCAATGCAAAACCCCGCACCAGGCGGGGTTCTGAGCGCTTTACAGAATTTCCAGCAGCTCGACTTCAAACACCAGGGTGCTGAATGGTGGGATAGAAGCACCGGCACCGCGCTCGCCGTAAGCAAGGTTGTGCGGAATGGTCAGTTCCCATTTGGAGCCTACCGGCATCAGGGTCAGCGCTTCGATCCAGCCAGCGATAACGCCGCTTACCGGGAACTCTGCCGGCTCGCCACGCTGTACGGAGCTGTCGAAAACGGTGCCGTCGATCAGCTTACCGGTGTAATGCACGCGAACGTGATCTTTACGGGCAGGAATCGGGCCAGTGCCCTGAGTGATAACGCGGAACTGCAGGCCGGATTCGGTGCTGCTCACGCCTTCTTTCTCTGCGTTCTCAGCCAGGTATTTCTGGCCTTCTACCGCCAGCTCTTTCTGACGCTCACGACGGACTTCGTCTGCACGTTCATGAACTTCACGCAGTGCGCGGTGTACAACGTCAACAGGCACGGCAGGGGCATTCCCTTCCAGCGCGTCACGGAGGCCAGCGACCAGCGCTTCTGGCAGTAAACCTTGCAGACCGGATTCGCTCAGCTGCTGGCCTACCTGCAGACCAATACCGTAACTTGCTTGTGCTTCGACGCTGTCAAAAGAAGGGGTTGTCATGGATTTTCCTTTCATGATGTTTAAAAGCAAGCCCGAAGCATAACAGCGTCAATCCGCAGGGTAAATGACAATGGAGGAAAGGTGACAAATGCAAACGAAACGGGAACAATAGCTTAAGCAGGCGCAAAACTGTGGTTCACCATCACGGAAACCGGGATTGTTACAGGCATCAAACAGTTAGCGTTTACACTCTAAATAATTCGAGTTGCAGCCAACATCGGCAGCTTGAAGCAGGACGCGTCTATACTGGAAAGTATTCTTTTGAGGAGGGTTGCCCATGCAATTCGCTGTTAAACCATGGCTTACGCGGATTTGGCATGCACCTGAGCATATCCGCTTGTTGGATCCGTTACCTCCCCTGCACCGTCGAGGCATTATTCTTGGCTTTGCGTGCGTGATTCTCGGCTTTCTCCTGCCTGGGGCAGATAACGATAGCCGCCCGGTCACGCGCGATGCGCAGCTCTCCGTACAATCCCAGTCACCGATGCAGGCCGAACTGACGCCTTCCAACGTCCCCGCGACACGGGTTGAGCCTCCACGCGTGGAGGAGCAAACCCAGGCTCCCGTTCCCCACGACAACAATGATATCGAGCAGCAGTGGCGCTCCTATCGTGTAGCCGCCGGCCAGACGATGGCCCAGCTGTTCCGCGATCATAATTTGCCACCAGCGGACGTTTACGCGATGGCGCAGGTAGAAGGTGACAGTAAGCCGCTGAGCAACCTGCAAACTGGGCAAATGGTGCAGATAAGACAAAACGCCAACGGCGTGGTAACGGGCTTAACCATTGATATCGGTAACGATCAGCAGGTGCTGTTTACCCGCCAGCCTAACGGCAGCTTTATTCGCGCGCAGTAAACGGACCCAGCCTCAGAAAAGCAAAACGCCAGCACGAGGCTGGCGTTTTTACGAGCAGTGAATAAAAACTTATTCAGCTACAACGTTTACAGTCAGTTTAGCGAATACTTCGCTGTGAACCTGGAAGTCCACTTCGTGCTCACCGGTGGTGCGCAGAACGCCGTTCGGCAGGCGAACTTCGCTCTTAGCAACAGCAACGCCAGCTGCAGTTACAGCGTCAGCGATGTCGCGAGTACCGATGGAACCGAACAGTTTACCTTCGTCGCCAGCTTTGGACGCGATGGTTACGGTTTCCAGTGCGTTGATTTTCTCAGCGCGAGCTGCAGCAGCAGCCAGAACGTCAGCCAGTTTAGCTTCCAGTTCTGCACGGCGTGCTTCGAAGAACTCAACGTTTTTCTTGGTAGCAGGAACAGCTTTACCCTGTGGTACCAGGAAGTTACGAGCGTAGCCCGCTTTAACGTTAACCTGATCACCCAGGCTACCCAGGTTTGCTACTTTATCAAGCAGAATAACTTGCATTACCTTATCCTCTCAAAGTCGTATTAATGGACCGTGACCGATTACTGATGACGATCAGTGTACGGCAGCAGAGACAGGTAGCGAGCGCGTTTGATAGCGCGAGCCAGCTGACGCTGGTATTTTGCACGGGTACCGGTGATACGGCTTGGGACAATCTTACCGCTTTCGGTGATGTAGTTTTTCAGCGTAGCGATATCTTTATAGTCGATCTCTTGAACGCCTTCCGCGGTGAAACGGCAGAACTTGCGACGACGGAAATAACGTGCCATATGGCTAGTCTCCAGAATCTATCAATTCAATCTGCTCGGCATGCAAGACCACTTTGTTCAGGCCATTTTTCATCTGATGACAAGTAATGAACCCATGAACCGTGATTTGCGTACCGACCGTTATACTGTGAGTAATGGCCTGGTTCGCGTGCCCGCTAACAATCACTGGCATTCGGCACCATGCCTGCCGGTTAAGACCGGCTTCCTCTTGCACAGAACGGTGCTCAAGCACGAACTGGCAGTGAGGAATTCCTGAGGGGCTGACCTTACGAAGGGGCGTCTTGCACACTGTGCCAGACAACGCCAGGCGGTTGGCCATCATCAGAATTACTCTTCAGAATCCCCAGCATCTGCATCATCAGCGGTTTCGTTAGCGAAATCATCGCGACGCTCACGGCGCTCGTCTTTCGCTTTAACCATTGGAGATGCTTCGGTAACCGCGTGCTTAACGCGCATAACCATGCTGCGGATAACGGCGTCGTTGAAGCGGAAGTTAGTTTCCAGCTCATCGATCGCTTCCTGCGGAGCTTCAACGTTCAGCAGAACGTAGTGAGCTTTGTGCAGTTTGTTGATCGGGTAAGCCAGCTGACGGCGGCCCCAGTCTTCCAGACGGTGGATCGTACCTGCTGCTGCAGTGATTGCACCAGTGTAACGTTCGATCATGCCCGGAACCTGTTCGCTCTGGTCAGGATGGACCATAAAAACGATTTCGTAATGACGCATCGAATTGCTCCTTACGGATTATTCAGCCTCCTGTCAGGGTCAGCCGCGGCCCATGGAAGCAAGGAACGTGTTTGAATTGCGGCTGAAAAATTGACGCGTAATCATACTTACCCAAGCCGCTAAACTCAAGGCCGCAGGCAAATAAATTCTCTTTATGACAGGGGGAATGGCTAAGCCTGTGAATTTCAAAACAAAGCAGTAGATCGTCAAAATATTTTGAAAGAGACCATCAGAAATGGTCACTTTTTATTCAGCCATCAGGAATTACACTTATTGGTAACAGGCCGCCACAGCCATTAACAGGAGCGACGACCACGGATTTCAGGTTTGTTGTAGTGGAGCGCATCATGAAAAATATCGTTATTGCCCTCGCCGCTGTGCTGCTCTTTAGCGCCAATGCGGCCGCAGCTATAAAAATCGACGCCCGCCAGGCCAGAAATATGGACGATGTTCAGAGCCTGGGCGTTATTTACATCAACCACAACTTCGCTACCGTTTCTGAAGCGGAATCGGCCATTCAACAGGATGCTGACCAGCACAACGCGAAGTTTTATCACACGATAATCATGAGAGAACCGGGCAGCAACGGCAATATGCACGTCAGCGCTGACATCTACCGGTAGTTTGAGAGTACGCGTAAACACCTGAGAAGACACCACGACCTAAAAATCCATGTTTGACTTGCCCCCGCTTGCGGGGGCTTTTTTTCGCTTACAGATATTGAGCAAAAAATTGGCTTGTGGCATCTAACGCTTCGGGCGTGATGCGATGTTTGACGCCCGTTTCCCATACGCAAGTCAGGTTCTGGTCCAGCTTGTTAGCCTCCAAAGCCTGCTGCAATCTGAACGTTTCGACGGCGGGCACAACATCATCTTCTTCACCATGCCAGAGCAGAAGCGGCCTGTTGCTTAGCGCCTCAAGCTTCTCGCTAACATCGTAATCCTTCAGGATGGCAATAACCTTTTCACGCACCTCCGCCGGAGGTGGAAATAGCGTTTGCGCGAGCGTCGTAAAATAACCCGATCCCATCAGGCTGGCGACGCAGCGCACTTCAGGATGCCGCGACATGATACCCAGCGCCGTCATGCCCCCCATAGAAGCCCCTCCCACGGCAAGTCTGCCCTCGGCAACACCGCCGGAGTTGATTAATGCCTGATAGAGAGCCGGGAATTCATCAATACTGTTTTTTAAAATCGGCCAGAACTGCTGCAAGCGAGCATGAGCGTCGCCGCTGTAGCGAGCGCCATGATCGAGCGCATCAGGCATGACAACACGAAATCCCTGCTGCGCCAACGCCACAGCGAAATAGCTATATACCAGCTTTGAAGAGGTAAACCCGTGATAGAAAATCACCGTCGGCAGCGGGGACTGCTTCATTCCGGCAGGTACCGCATGCAACACTTCAACATCGGCGAATCGCTCATTATAAATTTCGATCATCTTCTCTTCTCCTCCGGTGAAATATCAGGGTAAGTAACGCAGATTAGGGATTATTGTAACGGTGAGATCTAGCTAGCGATTTTCATTCGAAAGTCAGCCAAAAGCGCGCCAGAGATAACAAATCGGGAACATTCCCCCTTTGCACGGCCAAACCCGGAACTACACTATGATCGTCAAGAAACGAGAAACCATCATGCCACGGCTATCCGTACTGATTCTGGCGGCCTTACTCAGCGCCTGCAGCGTGCTTCAGGGTACACCGCAGCCAGCACCGTCGCCGACGAATTACCCGCAGGAAGTGCAGCGTTCTCAGACTGCGGCATTAACAAAAATAGGCACCGTGACCGCCGTGGTACGTGGCTCTCCGATGGACTCAGAAGCCATTATTAAGAAGAAAGCCGCAGCAGCAAAAGCCGATTATTATCTCATCATTATGAATGATGAGACGGTTATCCCAGGCCAGTGGTATTCGCAGGCTATTTTGTATCGAAAATAGTCCGGGCCGATAGCCGTTATTTATTGATATTTACACAGCTTTTCGCCGCTTGATCGTTTCTTATGCACAATGGACCTCGCCCTCAGGAAGCGGGGTCAGCTTTGAGTAAGCGAAGGATTGCCCTGTCACTTCGGGGTAAAATGATAAGGAACTGACAATGAAACGATCTCTTGCCTTAACGACACTGCTGTTATCTGTTGGCCTCATTCCGACTCTGGCGCAGTCCGCCGAGTTTGCCAGCGCGGACTGCGTAACGGGCCTTAATGAAATCGGATTAATTTCGGTCAATGACATTGCTGGCAGCCCACAGGACGTCGAACGTATGATCGCGCTGAAAGCTGACGAGCAAGGTGCTTCCTGGTACCGCATTATTCAAATGCAGGAAAACTCTCTGGCCGATAGCTGGCGCGCGCAGGCCATTCTTTACGCATAAAGTCCCATCACTTTATTACGCCACGCCTCCCGTTGCCCGCAGCAGCACATCATTGATGACCTGCTCGGGCAAAAGCAATTCTCCCCGTTCATCCAGCATCATGCGGCACCAGGCTTCTGCTGCCGGGGGTGAAAGGGATTTAAGCAATTGTGCCCCACAGGCGAGAGTAGCCAGCTGCTGCGTAATTTCTCTGCCTCTCTCCTCCTGAGGCTTGTGCAGACGCTGCTGTAGCTGCCGCCAGCTGCGATCGAAATGCCGGTTTTGCCCTTTAACCTCATCAAACTCGCTGCACAGCATTTCCATCACCGCAGGCTGTTTGGCGAGCACACGCAGAACATCAAGGCTCATAATATTGCCCGAGCCTTCCCAGATGCTGTTTACAGGCATTTCACGATATAACCGAGGCAGCTCGCTCTCTTCGCAGTAGCCTACCCCGCCCAGAACCTCCATCGCTTCGGCCACAAATGGGATCCCTGCTTTGCAGATGCTGAATTTCGCGGCCGAGGTAAACAAACGGCTGTAGGCCAGTTGTAGAGCATCGCCCGGGGACTCCCACGCTCGCGCCAGGCGGAAGAGGAAGGCTGTCTGCCCCTCAAGACGTAACGCCATTTTCCCCAGCAGCTGGCGCATCATCGGCTGCTCAATCAACGTCTTGCCAAAAGCCTGCCGCTGCAGCGAGTGGCACAAGGCCACCGACAACGCGCGCCGCATCAAGCCGTGGCTGCCCAGCGCACAGTCGAAACGGGTAAACCCGCCCATCTTCAGAATATGGCGCACGCCCTCACCTTCCTCACCAATGAGCCAGGCGGTGGCATCACAGAACTCGACTTCACTGCTGGCGTTTGAACGGTTGCCCAGCTTGTCCTTGAGCCGCTCAAGGCGAACAGCGTTGCGCTGGCCGTCCGGCAGAATACGAGGTAAGAAGAAGCACGACAGCCCGCCCTTAGCCTGAGCAAGCACCAGATGCGCATCACTTTGCGGCACGGAGAAAAACCATTTGTGCCCCACCAACCGGTAAGCCTCACCGGCCCCTCGACCAGCCAGCGGTTCCGCGCGAGTCGTGTTACTCAGCACGTCAGAGCCACCCTGCTTCTCGGTCATTCCCATACCGATCAGCAAACCACGTTTTTGTTCACCCGGCAGTAAATGTGCGTCATAGCGATCGCTCAGCAAGGGCTTACGCCACGCTTCAAATGCCTTGGGTAAGTGCTGTAGCAGCAGCGGCGTTGCCCCAAACGTCATCGTAATCGGGCAAAGCGTGCCCGCTTCCACCTGTGCATGCTGGATAAACCGCGCCGCACGGGCGACAAAAGCGCCCTGTCGCGCATCTTCTTGCCAGGCCAGGTTGTGAACCCGATTAGCAAACAGGCCTTGCATCAGCAAATGCCAGGCCGGGTGAAAGCGAACGTCGTCCAGGCGCTCTCCGCTGGCGTCAAACCGCAGCAGCTCCGGCGGATTGATATTTGCCAGTCGGCCCAGCTCCAAAGATTCGGCAGATCCCAACTGTTGGCCGATGCTGGCCAGAAGTTCAACATCCCAGCCCGCCCCTTCCCGGGCGACGGCTTCTCGCAGCGGGATGTCTGAAAGAAAAAGATTGCTGTTGCTGAGAGGTTTGGGTTGATTAAAAACGGTATGAGTTTGCCAGCGCATGCTGTTCCCTCCATCTTTGGCAATGCCGGTAAGTATGGACGGAGATGCGGGTTCTGCGCGGAGGGGGATCACAAACGGGGTGTTTCCACCCCATTCAAATAATGCGGCTTAGCCGCGCTGGCGCACGATTTCAAACAGGCAAACGCCGGTGGCAACGGACACGTTCAGAGAAGAAACGGTCCCGGCCATTGGAATGCTGACCAGCTCGTCGCAGTGCTCGCGAGTCAGACGACGCATGCCTTCACCTTCTGCACCCATCACCAGCGCCATCGGGCCAGTGAATTTACTCTGGAACAGAGTATGGTCTGCTTCACCGGCGGTGCCGACGATCCAGACGTTCTCTTCCTGCAGCAGACGCATGGTACGGGCCAGGTTGGTAACACGGATCAGCGGCACGTTCTCCGCTGCGCCACAGGCAACTTTTTTTGCCGTCGCATTCAGCTGCGCGGAACGATCCTTCGGCACGATAACCGCATGCACACCGGCCGCGTCTGCACTACGCAGGCAGGCACCAAGGTTATGCGGATCGGTGACACCGTCCAGAATCAGCAAGAACGGACGTTCGTGTTCAGCAATCAGATCAGGCAGATCGTTTTCCTGATACTGGCGGCCCGGTTTCACGCGGGCGATGATGCCCTGGTGTACCGCGCCTTCGGCTTTCTCGTCGAGCCACTGGCGATTTGCCACCTGCACCGGGATCCCTTGCGCTTCAATAGCGTGGATCAGCGGCAGCAGGCGCTTGTCTTCGCGACCTTTCAGGATAAAAACTTCCTGAAAACGCTGCGGAGCACGTTCAAGCAGGGTCTGGACGGCGTGAATGCCGTAAATAATTTCACTCATCGATATCACTCATTGCGGACGAAGGTTCGCCCGTGTTGGTTTGTTCATGGTCTGGATTTGCCCCTCACCCCAACCCTCTCCCGAAAAGGGGCGAGGGAGAAAACGATAAAAGCATACATTATCGTTCTGTTTGCTCCCTCTCCCTTTTCGGGAAGGAATACGTCAGGGTGAAGGTAATATCAGCTCGCCTGCTTCTTCGCGGCGCGCTTCGCCTTGGTTGCTGCGGCTATTTTACGGGTTTTATCCGACGGCGCTTTGGCTTTCTTCGGTTTCTTTCCAGCCTTATCTTTCTTCGCTTTCGCTCCGTCTTTCTCTTTACGGAAAGCATTGTCCGGTTCGAAGTTTACGCGCTTGCCTGCCTGACGGCGTTTAGACGGTGCGCCACCATTTCCGCCTCGCTTCGCTTTGTCTTTTGCCGTTTTGCCTGCACCGCGCGGCGCACGTGAGCTTGAGATAAGCGCGAAGTCGATTTTACGCTCGTCCATGTGCACGGCTTCCACCCGGACCTCAACGCGGTCGCCCAGACGGTAAGTCTGCCCGCCGGATTCGCCGATCAGGCGTTGACCTATCTGGTCAAAGCGGTAGTAGTCGTTGTCCAGCGTCGAGACGTGAACCAGGCCGTCGATAAACAAATCGTCCAGACGCACGAAGAAACCGAAGCCAGTTACGCTGGCAATAATGCCGTTGAATACCTGGCCGACCTGATCCTGCATGAAGTCGCACTTCAGCCAGTCCGCTACGTCGCGAGTCGCTTCGTCAGCGCGGCGTTCTGTCATTGAGCAGTGCTGACCCAGCTGCAGCATCTCTTCCATGCTGTAGTGCCAGCCACCGGATTCGGTGCTGTTGCCGGTATGCCCCTGCTCTTTTGCCAGTAAGTATTTAATGGCGCGGTGCAGCGACAAGTCCGGGTAGCGACGAATTGGCGAAGTAAAGTGCGCGTAGGACTGCAGCGCCAGGCCGAAGTGACCGCGGTTTTCCGGATCGTAAATCGCCTGTTTCATCGAGCGCAGCAGCATGGTTTGCAGCATTTCGTGGTCAGGGCGATCGGCGATAGATTCCAGCAGATCGGCGTAATCACGCGGCTCTGGTTTTTGCCCACCTGGTAATTCCAGGCCCAGCTCCGCCAGCACCGAACGGAACGCGGTGATCGCATCGTTGCTTGGGCGATCGTGATCGCGGAACAGCGCAGGCTCATTATTCTTCTCGACAAAACGCGCCGCCGAGATGTTAGCGAGGATCATGCACTCTTCGATAAGTTTATGTGCATCGTTACGCACGGTCTGCTCAACACGCTCAATGCGGCGCTCTGCGTTGAAGATAAACTTCGCTTCTTCGCTTTCAAATGAGATCCCGCCGCGCTGGGCACGAGAAACTTCCAGCACTTTATAGAGGTTATGCAGCTCTTCAATGTGCTTAACCAGCGGTGCATATTGCTCGCGCAGTTCCTGATCGCCCTGCAGCATATGCCAGACCTTGGTATAGGTCAGGCGCGCATGGGAGCTCATCACCGCTTCATAGAATTTATAGCCCGTCAGACGCCCCGCTGCGGAGATGGTCATCTCGCAGACCATACACAGGCGGTCAACCTGCGGGTTCAGGGAACAAAGGCCGTTTGAAAGCACTTCCGGCAGCATCGGTACTACCTGCGACGGGAAGTAAACTGACGTCCCACGATTGCGGGCTTCGTTATCCAGCGCCGTTGGTGGACGAACATAGTAGCTTACGTCGGCGATCGCCACCCAAAGGCGCCAGCCACCGCCGCGTTTTTTCTCGCAGAAGACGGCGTCATCAAAGTCACGCGCATCTTCACCGTCGATAGTCACCAGCGGCAGATCGCGCAGATCAACGCGGCCGATTTTGGCTTCTTCCGGCACTTCTTCTTTCAGGTTTGCAACCTGGGCTTCAACTTCTTTCGGCCAGACGTGTGGGATTTCATGGGTACGCAGCGCCATATCAACGGCCATGCCGGTATCCATGTTGTCGCCAAGCACTTCAACAATCTTACCGATCGCTTTGGTACGACGCGTTGGGCGCTGAGTCAGCTCGACCACAACCACAAAGCCCATACGGGCGCCCATCAGCGCTTCCGGCGGGATCAGAATATCGAAGCTCAGACGGCTGTCGTCCGGCACCACAAAACCTACGCCAGCGTCGGTAAAGTAGCGGCCAACAATCAGCCCGGTTCTTGGCTCCAGTACGCGCACAATACGTGCTTCGCGGCGGCCCTTACGGTCAGCACCGAGCGGCTGCGCCAGCACCAGATCGCCATGCATGCACATTTTCATCTGCTCAGATGAAAGATAGAGATCGTCTTTACTCCCTTCGACGCGCAGGAAACCAAACCCGTCGCGGTGGCCGATCACTTTACCTTTCAGTAAGTCCAGACGTTCCGGCAGCGCGTAACACTGACGGCGAGTGAAGACCAGCTGGCCATCACGCTCCATCGCACGGAGGCGACGGCGTAAAGCTTCAAGCTGTTCTTCACCGGAGATTTTTAGTTCTTCCGCCAGCTCTTCGCGGCTGGCAGGTTTTTCACGTTTTGAGAGATGGTCGAGAATAAACTCCCGGCTTGGGATCGGGTTTTCGTATTTTTCGGCTTCTCGTTCCTGAAAAGGATCTTTTGACATTTCGGGTCCTCCGTTGTCATCCGCAGGTGAAATCGTGATTATTCCACCAGCAGTAATTTGTAGAGCGGTTGGTTTTGGTCCACCAGGTCGGCCAGCGTGTGCTTGTCCAGTTCCTGAAGGAAACTCTGCACCGCCTCAGCCAAAGCCTGTTTAAGTCGGCAGGCGGGGGTGATATGACAAAACTCACTGCTACAGTTCACCAATGAGAGCGGCTCCAGCTCGCGCACCACGTCGCCAATGCGGATTGTTTCCGCAGGCTTACCAAGACGAATGCCGCCATTTTTTCCTCGCACGGCCATGACATAGCCCGCGCGGCTGAGTTGATTGATGATTTTCACCATGTGATTACGGGACACGCCGTACACCTCTGTGACTTCAGAGATATTGGTCATTCTCCCTTCGGGAAGAGAAGCCATATAAATCAAAGCACGTAAACCGTAATCAGTAAAACTCGTTAACTGCACATCAACCTCATGGGTGGGAGGGGAAACGCTTTGCGCAAGGCAAGTTGCACCTTAAAGCAGGTACATATTGATGATAAACCAGCCATATGGTTGCCAGCTAATTTATTTGATTGGAATGATGAATAAAGCGGCGGGAAGAAAGCAATACGGGGTGTGATATCACACCCCGCGACATCATTATGCGTCGAACGGATCGCGCAGAATCATGGTTTCAGTACGGTCTGGGCCGGTTGAGATAATGTCAATCGGCACGCCGGTCACTTCTTCAATGCGTTTGATGTAGTTCAGCGCTGCCTGCGGCAGACCGCTGCGCTCTTTCACGCCGAAAGTGGTTTCAGACCAGCCAGGCATCACTTCGTAAATCGGTTGGATACCTTCCCAGTCATCCGCAGCCATTGGGGTCGTAGTGACTTCGCGACCATCCGGCATACGGTAGCCGACGCAGATTTTCACTTCTTTCAGGCCGTCCAGGACGTCCAGCTTGGTCAGGCAGAAGCCGGACAAGGAGTTGATCTGCACCGCACGACGCACGGCAACCGCATCCAGCCAGCCGGTACGACGACGACGACCGGTGGTCGCACCGAATTCGTTACCCTGCTTGCACAGGAATTCGCCGATGTCATCAAACAGCTCAGTTGGGAACGGACCTGCCCCCACGCGAGTGGAGTAAGCTTTGATGATACCCAGAACGTAATCCACATAGCGCGGACCAATGCCGGAGCCAGTCGCAACGCCACCTGCGGTGGTGTTAGAGGAGGTCACGTACGGATAGGTCCCGTGGTCGATGTCCAGCAGTGTACCCTGGGCACCTTCAAACATGATGAAGTCGCCGCGTTTACGCGCCTGATCCAGCAGGTCAGAGACATCAACAACCATGCTGGTCAGGATGTCGGCAACCGCCATCGCATCGTCCAGCACTTTCTGGTAGTCAACAGCTTCAACTTTGTAGAAGTTCACCAGCTGGAAGTTATGATATTCCATCACTTCTTTCAGCTTGTCTGCAAAGGTGGCTTTGTCGAACAGGTCGCCAACGCGCAGGCCACGACGGGCCACTTTGTCTTCGTAAGCTGGCCCGATGCCGCGACCGGTAGTACCGATAGCTTTTGCACCGCGAGCTTTTTCACGCGCAACGTCCAGCGCAACGTGGTAGTCAAGGATCAGCGGGCAAGCTTCTGACAGCAGCAGACGCTCACGTACTGGAATACCGCGGTCTTCCAGACCTTTCATCTCTTTCATCAGCGCAGCTGGAGACAGCACAACGCCGTTACCGATGATGCTGGTGACGTTTTCGCGAAGAATGCCTGATGGAATAAGATGAAGAACGGTTTTTTCACCGTTGATTACGAGAGTGTGACCTGCGTTGTGACCGCCCTGGTAGCGCACAACATATTTAGCCCGTTCAGTCAGAAGATCGACGATCTTTCCTTTACCTTCGTCACCCCATTGGGTGCCCAGTACGACGACGTTGTTACCCATTTTTCAAAATCACCGTTTGCTTAAAAATGGATTCTACCATCGGTTTCTCAGATGAACAGCCCTTTTAGTATACAAAATCAGTTTCTGCCGGATAAATTTCACTCAGCTACTGGCGCGACTCAACATGTAGTAGATCACGATGCCAGCAACCACAAGACCACCGCCAAAACGGCGCAGTAGTGTGTCCGGCAATTGTGCCATAGCCAGAATCATTCGCCGCCAAATGCGCGGATACAGCATTGGCCCCAGGCCTTCGAGTACCAAAACCAGCGCAAGCGCCAGCCAGATTGTTGAATTCATAATCATCCTTTGCGGGCATAAAAAAAGAGCCGGTAAACCGGCTCTTTCAAATTACTCAGCAATTAGCGTGCGCTATTTGCTGGCGTTTTCATGTAGCGGAAGAAGTCGCTGTCCGGGCTCAGCACCATAATGTCCTGATTAGACTGGAAGCTGGCTTCATAAGCGCGCAGGCTACGGATAAAGGCGTAGAAGTCTGGATCCTGGCTAAACGCATCAGCAAACAGCTTCGCGGCTTCAGCATCACCTTCACCACGAGAGATACGCCCTTCACGCTCGGCTTCTGCCAGCGTACGGGTAACTTCGTAGTCTGCAGTTGCACGCAGCTTCTCAGCTTCTTCCTGGCCCTGTGAACGGTGACGACGGGCAACCGCTTCACGCTCTGCGCGCATACGGTTGTAAATCGCCTCGGACACCTCAGCAGGCAGGTTGATCTGCTTGATACGCACATCCACAACTTCAATACCCAGCGCCGCCATACTGTTCGGGTTAACCACCGGCACTTTGCCGTTGGTTTCCTGGGTTACGCGCGCTGCGGCAGACGCAATCGCATCATCCGCTGCCGGCGTAGCAACTTCATCATCCGTGCCCGCAGAACCGGAGTTCAGGGCGTCACGAACGTCAAGCGTCAGGCGACCACGGGAATCGGTCACGATGTCTTTCACATCCAGACGACCAATTTCAGAACGCAGACGGTCACTGAACTTACGTTTCAGCAACACTTCTGCCTGAGAAACATCACCACCGCCAGTAGCAAGGTAGTAACGGCTGAAGTCGCTGATACGCCACTTGATGTAGGAGTCAACGATCAGGTCCTTCTTCTCTTTGGTGACAAAGCGATCGGCCTGGTTGTCCATCGTCTGGATACGAGCATCCAGGGTTTTCACGGTCTCGATGAACGGGATCTTGAAGTGCAGACCCGGCTCATACACGACCGGTTTGTTTTCGTCATCACGCAGAACTTTGCCGAAGCGTAATGTAATGCCGCGCTCGCCCTCATGCACCACGAACAGCGAGGTGTAGATCACGACCAGCACGATGATAATTACTGCAACAAAAGACTTACGCATCGTTATTCACTCCCTACGCGCTGGGTATCGTTGCGCAGTGCATTAGCACGACGCTGATCCATGATATCGCCACTCGAGGAGGACGAAGAGGTGCTGGCACTGCTGCTTGAGCTGGACGCTGGCGGCAGACGCAGCAGATTGTTCGCTGCACTGTTATCGCTCTTCGCGGCCGGCTGCTGAGCGCCGCCCTTCAACATCTGATCCAACGGCAGCACCATCAGGTTGCCACCTTTATCGTTAACCAGCACTTTACGGGTGTGGCTAAGGACTTTTTCCATGGTCTCGATATACAGACGCTCGCGGGTGATTTGCGGTGCGGCTTTATATTCTGGCAGCATCTTCGCGAAGCGAGCCACTTCACCCTGCGCTTCCAGAACGGTCTGTGCTTTATAAGCACGCGCTTCTTCCAGAATACGTTGAGCCTGGCCGTTTGCACGCGGCTGTACTTCGTTGCTGTAAGCTTCCGCTTCACGGATGTACTGCTGTTCGTTTTCACGAGCGGCAATCGCATCATCAAAGGCGGCCTTAACTTCTTCCGGCGGACGTGCCGTCTGGAAGTTTACGTCCAGCAGCGTGATACCCATGTTGTAAGGCTTGATGGTTTCTTCAAGCTCACGCTGGGTATCGCTACGAATCACGGTACGACCTTCGGTCAAGATCTTATCCATAGTGTATTTGCCGATAACGCCGCGCAGCGCGCTGTCGGTGGCCTGACGCAGGCTGTCATCCGCACTGGTCACGCTGAACAGATAGCGCTGTGGATCGGTCACGCGGTACTGCACGTTCATCTCAACGCGCACGACGTTTTCGTCAGAAGTCAGCATCACACCGGACGCTGCAAGTTCACGTACCGACTCAACGTTCACTGCCTGAACGCTGTCGATAAACGTCGGTTTCCAGTTCAGACCCGGTTCAACCAGATGACTGAATTTACCAAAGCGGGTCACAACACCGCGTTCGGCTTCTTTAATGGTATAGAACCCGGTTGCAGCCCAGATAATGACCGCTGCAGCAGCCACAATACCGATCACGCGACCGCCGATTGGATTGCCCGGCCCCTGCGATGCATTCCCACCGCCGTTGCCGCCGCTTTTCCCGCCGCCAAGGCCGCCGAGCTTTTTGCTCAGTTTGCGGAAGATATCATCCAGATCAGGTGGCCCCTGATCGCGCCCTCCTTTGTTACCCCCAGAGTCGCCGCCAGGCTTGCTGCTTCCCCACGGGTCGCGGTCCTGTCCGTTATTACCGGGCTGATTCCACGCCATGTTTATGCTCCATATTTGTTGTGCGGTGATATCCCCCGAGGGGGAAATAGTCTTCAGGACATTTATACCCGTCATACTTCAAGCCGCAGGTGCGTTGGCTGCGCCCGCTCACCCCAGTCACATAGTTAGCTATGCTCCTTGGGACTCTCGCTCTTGTCGCCTGCCTGCAACTCGAATTATTTAGGGTATATGAACCAGTCTGATGACATCTAAACGATGTAATCCGCGAGTGCCGGTTCTTGTTTACAAAGGCGACGCCAGTCCACGATAGGCATACGGACTTCTAACCCCACGCAGCCGTCTTCCTCTGTCCACTCTTTTTCTATTGCCTGAAGCTGATAAAAACGGCTCCGCAAACGCCCTGCCTGAGGGGGTAAACGCAGCGTATGCTGCGCAATTTCACCAGACAAACGCTCCGTCAGAGCCTGGAAAAGCAGTGGGACACCGGCACCGGTCTGTGCGGAAAGCCAGACCCGGATCGGCACATTCTCGTCGTTCCTGTCGATACGCGGCTCAAACTCATCCAACGCATCGATTTTATTCATGACCAACAGCGTAGGAATTTCATTCGCCTCAATCTCTTCCAGTACGGTATCGACTGCTGCAATGTTTTCCTGCATCCGGAAGTCGGCCGCGTCAATCACGTGTAACAACAGCGTGGCCTGACGTGTCTCCTGCAAAGTGGCTTTAAACGCCGCTACCAAATCATGCGGCAGGTGGCGAATAAAACCGACAGTATCTGCCAGCACGGTTTCGCCCACATCGGCGACGTCAATACGCCGCAGTGTAGGATCGAGTGTGGCAAATAGCTGATCCGCGGCATAAACATCGGCCGCGGTAATTCTATTAAATAACGTAGATTTGCCGGCGTTGGTGTAGCCCACCAATGAAATCGTTGGCACATCTGCTTTATTACGTGAACGCCGCCCCTGCTCGCGCTGTTTTTCCACGCGTTCTAAACGCGAGAGGATCAGCATAATACGATTGCGCAGCAGACGACGGTCCGTCTCGAGCTGGGTTTCCCCCGGACCGCGTAAACCGATCCCGCCTTTCTGGCGCTCAAGGTGGGTCCAGCCGCGTACCAGGCGCGTAGCCAAATGGCGAAGCTGGGCCAGCTCAACCTGCAATTTACCCTCATGGGTACGTGCACGTTGGGCAAAAATATCTAAAATTAACCCGGTGCGATCGATAACACGGCACTGGCACAGGGCTTCCAGGTTACGTTCCTGGGCGGGGGATAACGCATGATCAAACAGCACAACCGACGCCCCAGTGGCCTTAACGGCCTCGGCAATCTCAACGGCTTTGCCTTCACCTACGAAATACTTTGGGTGCGGGGACTTGCGGCTACCGGTTACCACCTGCAGTGCTTCGACACCGGCTGAAGAGACCAGGGATTCAAACTCCGCCAGGTCTTCCATGTCTTTGTCTTGCGAAAAATAGATGTGAACCAGTACCGCCTGCTCACCGGCATCATAACGGTCAAACAAGCGTATAACCTCTCAAAAAGACCAGCGGGGAACGCAGCTGAACTGGTCCCCCGACCGGGAAAACAGCAAGCAACCTTATTCGGTTTCTTCGCTGTCTTGTTGCGGCGCAGAACCAGCCTGCGCGCTGCCGCCGTGATGGTAGCCGCCAGAACCGCCGGTGCCGGTGTTATTGCTATGATGAGAAACCGGACGAGACGGAACAACGGTAGAAATCGCGTGCTTATAGACCATCTGGCTGACCGTGTTTTTCAACAGGATCACGAACTGATCGAAAGACTCAATTTGCCCTTGCAGCTTAATACCATTCACCAAATAAATAGAAACTGGAACACGTTCACGACGCAGTGCGTTCAAGAACGGATCTTGTAAAGATTGCCCCTTAGCCATTCTATCTTTTCCTTATATGTTTGTTGTTTGTCACTCAAGAGCGATTAGCTCTGAAAAACTGCGTAAAAATTTGCGCACGCTGACGATTCAATTGTACACATTCACCCATGCTTCGCACTAACAACCTGTAGCACTTCGCTGTATGCCTGCTCTGGTTTTTCACTGTCTAACCAGTGAACACCTTCCCAGCCACGCAGCCAGGTCATCTGGCGCTTAGCCAATTGACGCGTCGCGCAAATACCTCGATAAACCATTTCATCGTATGACGTTTCACCGGCCAAATAAGACCACATCTGGCGGTAGCCCACACAACGGATGGAAGGCATCTCCGTATGCAAATCTCCGCGAGCAAAAAGCGCCCGCACTTCTGCTTCAAAACCTGAAGCTAACATCTGATGAAAACGCTGCTCAATTCGCTGATGGAGCAGTTCACGGCTCGCCGGGGCGATGGCGAACTGATGCACCTGATACGGCAGAGCTTCTCCTGACGTTTGCGTCAGTTCCGTTAAAGTTTTACCCGAAATGAAAAAAACTTCCAGTGCCCGGGAAAGCCTTTGCGGATCATTTGGATGAATCCGGGCAGCGGCAACGGGATCGATTTCTTCCAGTTGACGATGCAACGCATTCCACCCTTGCTCTGCCGCCTGTTGCTCTATCTTTGCCCTGACTTCCGGGTTCGCCGACGGCAGTGGCGAAAGCCCTTCCAGCAGCGCTTTAAAATAGAGCATAGTCCCGCCGACCAGCAGCGGAATACGCCCGGCGGCGGTAATTTCAGCCATCTCGGCCAGCGCATCGCGGCGAAAATCTGCCGCAGAGTACGCCTGAGCCGGGTCAAGCAGGTCCAGTAACCGGTGAGGCGCCTGGGCGAGCTCTTGTTCCGTTGGCTTAGCGGTACCGACATCCATTCCACGATAGATGAGGGCCGAATCCACGCTTATCAACTCTACCGGCAAAGTTTTACGCAAATTAATAGCAAGTGCCGTCTTGCCTGAGGCCGTTGGCCCCATTAAAAAAATCGCCTGTGGCCTTTTTTTATCTTCAGTCATCTTTCAGGGCGTTCATCGCCGATTGTAAATCAACAGGTTGCAGCAAACCGCCGGGGGGTGATTTCACCAACTGCGGGCAAAGACGTTCTACGTCTGCCAGCAGGGTGATCGCCTGAGCCTGACTCCACTGTTCGTGATCGCTTGCCAAATGACGAGCAATCCACAAAGCCAGCTGGCCCGCCGAAACGTCCGCCTGTTGCGCCAGGTATCCTGGCAGTTCGTGAATCAAGATTTGTAAATTTTGTTTGCGTAAAGGTAAAGGTACCGTGCGAATTGTTATCTGCCGGGCATCAGTATCAAACTCAATGCCCATTTCTTTCAAAAGCGCCTGATATTTAACCAATACGTCATGTTCTTCGCGACTGACTTTCAGCCGCAGCGGAATCAGCAGCGGCTGAGCACGCAGACCTTCACTCCCCGGTGCCAGTTGAGCCTGTTTTAGCCACCGTTCAGCAACCACCAGCGAAAGCAGCGAAAGTTTGCCCTGTCGCTCCAGCAAAGCTTTATCCGGCGGTAAAACCGTTAACACCCGGCCAAAACTTTGCGAATGTCCCTCTAACGCAGCCGGCTCTTCAGCACGAACGGTAGGTTTGGGCTCGACGTCGGGCGTTTCAAGCAACTGATGATAAAGGGCACCCTGCTGCTTTTGATAGCCAGGTGCTGCATGTGGCCAAAGCGGTGTGCCTCCGGCCCCGGCTGGACGGCCACCGCTGCCCGATGTAGGCGAACTCTGCCTTGTCGCAGCCTCACGGGGCTCACGCGCGACGGCTGGCGTGGCAAACTGATTGCGCCCTGCGGCAACACGGTTTTCCGGCTGCCAGCGTTCAACGGGCGTTTCCGCCGTTTCTTCCAGCGCCAGGGCGTTCTCACCCTGCTGCTGAAATACGCTGATCACACCCTGATAGATAAAGTCATGCACCAGCCGTGACTGATGGAAACGCACCTCATGCTTCGCCGGGTGAACGTTAACGTCCACCTGGTGCGGATCGATCTCCAGATACAGCACAAAGGCCGGCTGCTGATCCACACCCAATTTGTCTTCACAGGCCTGGCGAATCGCATGGTTAATTAAGCGGTCGCGCATCATGCGCCCGTTAACATAACAATATTGGATCTCCGCCAGGGCCGAAGTGGTTGCAGAGGGCTCAGCAACCCAGCCACGTAGCGTCAAATCACCGTGCTGCCACTCAATGGCCAGCGCCTGTTCGAGAAATGGCGTACCGCAAATGGCCCCCAGGCGACGCTCGCGTGGCGCACCTTCCTGAACGGCGCGGTACTGGCGGATCATTTTGCCGTTGTGATTGAGCGTGATAGAAACGTCAAACCGCGCGAGCGCGATGCGGCGCACCACTTCATCAATATGATTAAATTCGGTTTTTTCGGTGCGCATAAACTTACGGCGCGCGGGCGTGTTGTAAAACAGATCGAGCACTTCAAGCGTCGTCCCGACAGGGTGCGCGGCTGGTTTGACCGTCACAGCCTGGTCACGCCCTTCAGCATAGGCCTGCCAGGCTTCGTTTTGTTCTGCCGTACGTGAAGTCAGGGTCAGGCGGGAAACGGAGCTGATACTTGCCAGCGCTTCGCCGCGAAACCCGAGGCTGATAATGGCCTCCAGGTCATCAAGCGAGGCAATTTTACTGGTGGCATGGCGAGCCAGCGCCAGTGCCAGCTCCTGCTGCTTGATGCCGCAGCCGTTGTCCCGAATACGAATGAGCTTCGCGCCACCACGCTCAATGTCGATATCAATGCGTGTGGCACCGGCATCAAGGCTGTTTTCAACCAGCTCCTTTACTACCGACGCAGGGCGCTCTACAACCTCGCCAGCGGCGATCTGGTTCGCAAGCTGCGGCGGCAGAACCTGAATCGGCATGTTATCTCCTTAGTTGGTCACCGCGACCTGCTGCGGTGAACCCAGTTGGCTACGGGCAGTTTGCTCATTCGATGGAGCAGACTGCAGCGGGTGCTCGCGGAAATAGTTACGCAGCCCCTCATAAATGGCCTGAGCTATTTGCTGCTGGTAAGTATCGCTGCCAAGCAAGCGCTCTTCGGAACTGTTGCTGATGAAGCCCGTTTCAACCAACAGTGAAGGAATATCCGGTGAACGCAGCACGCCCAGGCTCGCGTGTTCCGGGCGGCGCTTATGCAAAGAGCCTACACGCTGTAGTTGAGCCAACACTTTGGTCGCCACATCATACCCGACACGCTGAGAATGACCGAACTGCAAATCCAGCACAGCCTGGCTCAGGTAGGGATCGGCCTGGCTGTTTGCCAGCACATCTCCCGCTCCGCCCAGCAACTCAGATTGCTTCTCATGCTGCTCCAGCCAGCCCGCCATTTCACTGTTCGCACGGCGGTTAGAAAGCACCCAGACGGATGCGCCAGTGGCATCGCGATTCGGCGCTGCATCCGCATGAATAGACACCAGCAGATTTGCATTCTGCTTACGCGCTACGTCTGAACGCCCCATGACCGAGATAAAGTAATCCCCATCGCGAGTCAGCACGCCACGGAACATCGGGTCATCGTTCAACAAGGCTTTCAGCTTCCGCGCGATAGAAATAGTGACGTTCTTTTCCTGCGTACCACCAGGGCCAATCGCACCGGGATCCTGACCGCCGTGACCGGCGTCAATGGCAACCACAACGGTATCCGACGGGCCGCTGTTTTTGGCACGAGCCGCCGGGCGAGTCACGGTATTAGAACCTATCACGCCGGTGACCTGCTGAGGCTTAAAGGGATTACGAGCCGGATCAGGAGCCTGAACGGGGGCAACTGGTTCAACGCGCTTAGCCACAACTGGCGGCGGAGGTGGAGGCGGTGGAGCATCAGCATTGATCGTAAAGATAACGGTATAGCTGGCCCCGTTTTGCTGTTTCACGGCGCGGGTTTTGCCTGGCTGGGTTAAATCGACGACCAGGCGCAAAGACTGCTCGTCTTTTGGCTGCCCGGCGCTGATGCTTTTCACCAGATTACTGCCGCTAAACTGCAAGGGAAGCCCGCGAATCACGCCGGTTTGTTTGATATCCAGCGCAACGCTTCGCTTATTATCCTGTGAAAAAGTGTATTCCGGGTCGCCCATAAAACTAAAAGTGATACGAGCCTGATTCTCACCGTTAGAAACCTGAATATCCGACAGTGCTGCCGCTCCCGCTTGTACAGAGCACAGCAGCAGGAATCCGGCCATCAACCAACCTTTCACGCGATAGATCATCCCGTCATCCTTGCTATTTGGCTAACCGCGCCAGTAACGCTTCACCAGATGAGGAAACGGCGGCAATGCGCGCTTCGCGACCTTGCGCCTCGTAGCTCAGGTGAATTTCGACATCCGGGTCCGGGAGCACACCTGTCCCCTGCTGCGGCCATTCCACCAGGCAAATTGCATCGTTGGTGAAGTAGTCACGGATCCCCATAAACTCAAGCTCTTCCGGGTCAGCCAGGCGATACAAGTCAAAGTGATAAACCATCAGGTTATCAAGTTGATACGGCTCAACTAATGTATACGTTGGGCTTTTAACGTTGCCCTTGTGCCCCAGCGCCTGTAAAAAGCCGCGGCTAAAGGTGGTTTTACCCGCGCCGAGGTCGCCATAAAGGTAAATCACCGTCGCGCCCTCACAGGCCTGTGCGAGGCGCTCGCCCAGCGCTAACGTTGCCGCTTCTTCAGGTAATGCAATAACTCGATTCATCATGGCTTCAGGTATTCAAATCCGGGTTAACAAACAGGTAAAGCGTTGAAAGCAGATCGCTTGCCAGCATACCGCGCATGCCTCGCTGACGGGCTAATACATCAGCCGCCGCGCCGTGAGCTACGCAACCTGCACAGGCAGCATCATAAGGGGTAAGCTTCTGTGCCAGCAATGCGGCAATGATCCCCGACAGCACATCCCCCATTCCACCGCTTCCCATCCCGGCGTTGCCAACGTCGATAGTGCCCAGCCGATCGTGGCTGGCAACCAGCGTGCCGGCACCTTTTAAGACCACGGTTCCGCCATAACGTTTAACCAACCGCCTTACTGCAAGTAAGCGGTCACTCTCAATTTGTGACACAGCGCAATTAAGCAGCCTTGCCGCTTCGCCGGGATGAGGCGTAATCACGCGATTCTGACGTTTATCCGGGTTGATTGCCAGAAGGTTAAGCGCGTCCGCGTCCCAAAGCATCGGTTTACGGCTGTTTTCGACTTTCTGCAGCGCTTTTTTACCCCACTCCTGCTGCCCGAGCCCTGGCCCAATGGCCACCACATCGGCCCACTCCAGAGCATTATCAAGCGATTGCGACGTCAGCTCCTGAACCATTAGCTCGGGGCAAGCGGTAAGCAGTGGCGCAACGTTTTCAGCACGAGTAAGTACCCGAACAAGACCAGCCCCCGCTCTCAATGCAGCCTCACCGGCCAGACGAATGGCTCCGGCAGTACCGCTGTCGCCACCAATCAGTACCAGCCGCCCGTTATCCCCTTTATGCGACGTCGGCCGCCTCGGTTTAATCCACCCGGCAAGCTGCTGAACATCAAACCGGGAAATGGGTGCGGCCTGCCCTTCGAGCCAGGGTTCAAGCCCCAGAGCGGCAAAGTGCAGCCTGCCAACCACATCCCGCGCCTTCCCTGTGAGTAAACCAGGCTTGAGTGCGATAAACGTCACCGTATCCGCCGCCTGAACCACCGTGCCGGGCACAGCGCCCGTTTCTGCCATCAGGCCAGAAGGGATATCCAACGCGATAACCGGCGCAGGGTAAACGTTCATCTGCTCAATCAACCGGGCAATGCCTTCGCGCGGCGCGCTGTTTAAACCAATGCCCAGCAAGGCATCGATAATTAAATCAACATCAGCAGGCCAGAATTTATCGGGATCGTGCGGAACGCCGCCTGCATTAAGCCACGCTTCACGCGCCTGACCGGCTTCTTCGGGTAAAAGCTTTTCACTTTCTACAGCCAGCACCGTTGTCTGGAAACCCGCCGCCTGCGCCAGCCGGGCAACGACATACCCGTCCCCGCCGTTATTCCCATGCCCGCAGACAATCAGCCAATGTCGAGCGTCAGGATAACGCGTGCAGGCAATCTGAAATGCCGCCTCACCGGCGCGCAGCATCAGCTCATAAAGCGTGATGCCCAGGCTATCGGCTGCGTCTTTTTCAGCGTTACGCAGCCAGTCTGCTGGCCAGACCGAATGTGGTATACTTTTGCCGTACTTTTCCAGGTTATGGTCCGTCATGTCACAGCCCCTCGATTACAATCAGTTAGCGCAAAACATTAAACAATGGGGCAAAGATCTTGGCTTCCAGCAGGTCGGTATAACCGATACCGATCTCACCGCCAGCGAGCCGCAGCTACAGGAATGGCTCGACAAGCAATATCACGGTGAAATGGACTGGATGGCCCGGCACGGCATGATGCGCGCGCGCCCACACGAGCTGGTGCCCGGTACGCTCAGGGTCATTAGCGTTCGCATGAACTACCTTCCCACCAACGCCGCCTTTGCCTCAACGCTGAAAAACCCACAGTTGGGCTATGTCAGCCGCTACGCGCTGGGCCGTGACTACCATAAAGTCTTGCGTAACCGCTTAAAAAAGCTGGGAGAAATGATTCAGTCCCACTGCTCCACGCTGAATTTTAGACCTTTTGTTGACTCCGCGCCGCTTCTTGAGCGCCCGCTGGCCGAAAAAGCCGGACTGGGCTGGACAGGTAAGCACTCACTAATCCTTAATCGCGAGGCAGGTTCGTTCTTCTTTCTTGGCGAACTGCTGGTCGATATTCCGCTGCCAATTGACTCCCCTGTTGAGGAGGGCTGCGGCCGCTGCGTAGCCTGCATGACCATTTGCCCGACCAATGCCATCGTCGAGCCCTACACGGTGGACGCCAGACGCTGTATATCCTATCTGACCATAGAACTTGAAGGCGCAATCCCGGAAGAATTCAGGCCGCTTATCGGCAATCGTATTTACGGCTGCGATGACTGCCAGCTTATCTGCCCGTGGAACCGCTACTCGCAGCTTAGCGAAGAAGATGACTTCAGCCCACGTAAGGCGCTCCATTCGCCGCCTTTGACCGAGCTGTTTGCCTGGAGTGAACAGCATTTCCTGCGCGTGACCGAAGGCTCAGCGATCCGCCGTATCGGCCACCTTCGCTGGCTGCGTAATATCGCCGTTGCGCTGGGCAACGCGCCCTGGAATGAAGCGAATCTGGCCGCGCTTGAACAGAGACAAGGTGAGCACCCACTTCTGGATGAACACATTGAATGGGCGATTGCGCAACAATTAGCCAGACGAAGCGAGCAGGCCGTTGAGGTTCAGTTACCGAAGAAACAGCGCCTGGTGAGGGTGATTGAGAAAGGGCTTCCGCGCGACGCATGATATGTCCACAGCGTGTGCATAACATTCAAAAACACGTTGTCATTCAAGTGTCAAAATTTCTGCAAGCATTACATTAATATTTCGACACTAAATTAAATTATTAATTATCAATAAGTTAAAATATTGATGTAATAAATATTACATTTGTAGAAGGCGCAAGGAAGGACAGAAGGCTGTGGATAAGTCTGTTCATAGTTGTATTGCAAGACAGCAAAAAACCACCGGCAACGCCTGTTAAGCGCTGTGGATAATTTGTTCTTGAAAGGAAAATTTGGAGCGGGAAACGAGACTCGAACTCGCGACCCCGACCTTGGCAAGGTCGTGCTCTACCAACTGAGCTATTCCCGCTTGGGTGGTGCGTGGCTGTAAAAGCCAATCAAATTTTGGAGCGGGAAACGAGACTCGAACTCGCGACCCCGACCTTGGCAAGGTCGTGCTCTACCAACTGAGCTATTCCCGCTTGGGTGGTGCGTGGCTGTAAAAGCCAAATCAAATTTTGGAGCGGGAAACGAGACTCGAACTCGCGACCCCGACCTTGGCAAGGTCGTGCTCTACCAACTGAGCTATTCCCGCTCTGTGTAACGCTGCAAATTCTGCATCGGTACGGGAGGCGCATTATACGAGAATTCGTTTTTGTCGCAAGCCCTCAAACGTTTTTTTTCACGATTTTCGTCTGACTGCTGGTTAAATCGCCATGATGATTATTTTATCGTCGAACTTGGTTATTTTCCCCTCACCTTCCGGTAAGGGGACTGTTTTTAAAGCTTAATAAAATTCTCGCGATAGTAAGCCAGCTCCGCTACGGACTCGCGAATATCGTCCATTGCCTGGTGAGTCCCCTGCTTTTTGAAGCCAGGCAGAATTTCCGGCTTCCAGCGGCGCGCCAGCTCTTTCAACGTGCTCACGTCGAGGTAACGATAATGGAAGTAGGCTTCCAGCTCGGGCATATACTTAAACAAGAAGCGGCGATCCTGCCCGATGCTGTTCCCGCAAATCGGAGATGTATTCGCCGGCACCCACTGCTTCAGGAACTCCAGCGTCGCCAGCTCAGCCGCGCGATCGTCATGCGTACTTGCCTTCACGCGCTCAACCAGCCCGCTTGCAGTATGGGTACGAACGTTCCAGTCATCCATTAGCCCCAGCTGTTCACCGGACTGATGTACCGCGATGGTTGGCCCTTCTGCCAGAATGTTCAGGTTGGCATCGGTCACCAGGGTAGCAATCTCAATAATGCGATCCCGCTCGGGATCCAGACCGGTCATTTCTAAATCAATCCAAATCAGATTGTTTTCGTTTCCACTCATGCTATTTTCCACCCTTCTTGTGCGTCGCCCACCCTTGACGATGGGTTAATTCGTATAAAATAGTGTGTATCATAGAGGTTTTG
This sequence comes from Cedecea sp. NFIX57, assembly GCF_900177785.1. Classification (NCBI taxonomy): domain Bacteria; kingdom Pseudomonadati; phylum Pseudomonadota; class Gammaproteobacteria; order Enterobacterales; family Enterobacteriaceae; genus Cedecea; species Cedecea sp. NFIX57. The sequence continues at coordinate 97,787 of NZ_FXAS01000013.1, forward strand.
CCCACCAGGGGCGACCAGGAGCCAGTACGCTTGAGCAAAAATAAACTCTCCAAAGGGCAGCAGCGCCGCGTCAACGCGAACCACCAGCGTCGTCTGACAAAAACCGTGGAGAAAGCCGATTATGACGATGCCCAGTTTGGTGAACCGCGCGAAGGCACGGTCATCAGCCGCTTTGGCCAGCATGCAGACGTCGAGTCGCATGAAGGCACGGTACACCGCTGCAACATTCGTCGCACCATTCGTTCGCTGGTTACCGGCGACAAGGTAGTCTGGCGCTTAGCGAAAGAGGCCGCCGAAGGCGTCTCGAAAAAAGGGATTGTCGAGGCCGTGCATGAGCGCACCTCCGTTCTGACCCGCCCAGACTTTTACGACGGCGTAAAACCGATTGCGGCAAACATCGACCAAATCATTATCGTTTCGGCCATCCTGCCGGAGCTGTCACTGAATATTATTGACCGCTATCTTGTCGCCTGCGAAACCCTCGACGTTGAGCCACTGCTGGTGCTCAACAAAACCGATCTGCTGGACGATGAAGGCCGGGCCTTCGTTAACGAACAGATGGATATCTACCGCAAAATTGGCTATCGCGTGCTGATGGTTTCCAGCTACAAAGCAGAAGGGCTTAAAGAGCTCGAAGCCGAACTAGTAGGCCGCATCAGTATCTTTGCGGGCCAGTCCGGCGTAGGCAAATCAAGCCTGCTGAACCACCTGTTAGGCTTCACCGATAAACAAATTCTGGTGAATGACGTTTCCGACGTCTCCGGGCTTGGTCAGCACACCACCACGGCTTCCCGACTTTATCACTTCCCTGGCGGCGGCGATGTCATTGACTCCCCCGGCGTGCGTGAGTTTGGTCTCTGGCACCTCGAGCCTGAACAAATCACCCACGGGTTTGTCGAATTCCATGATTATTTAGGCCGTTGTAAATACCGCGATTGCCGCCATGACAACGATCCAGGCTGCGCCCTGCGTGAAGCCGTGGAACAAGGCCAGATCGCTGAAACACGTTTCGAAAACTACCACCGTATTCTGGAAAGCATGGCGCAGGTAAAAACGCGTAAAAGCTTTTCTGATACTGACAACTGACAATTAAGCTGGGCGTCGCTAGAATCGCCCCTTTTCTGTATCGGCCCACATGCAGGGCATTTAGCCAGGAGGCTATTTTGTTAGACAACATTAAACTTTCGCTGCAGTACATTCTGCCAAAACTGTGGCTGACTCGCCTGGCGGGCTGGGGCGCAAGCAAACGTGCTGGCTGGCTGACCAAACTGGTCATCGATCTGTTCGTCAAATACTACAAAGTCGACATGAATGAAGCGCAAAAGCCGGACACCGCCGCTTACCGCACCTTCAATGACTTTTTTGTGCGTCCGCTGCGTGATGACGTGCGCCCGGTAAATACCGACCCTAACGTGCTGGTGATGCCTGCTGACGGCGTGATAAGCCAGCTGGGCCGCATCGAAGAAGATAAAATCCTGCAGGCAAAAGGCCATAACTACAGCCTGGAAGCGCTGCTGGCAGGTAACTACCTGATGGCCGACCTGTTCCGTAACGGCAGCTTCGCCACAACTTACCTTTCACCTCGCGACTACCACCGCGTGCACATGCCATGTAACGGCATTCTGCGTGAAATGATCTATGTTCCGGGTGACCTTTTCTCCGTCAACCACCTGACGGCGCAAAACGTCCCGAACCTGTTTGCCCGTAACGAGCGCGTGATCTGCCTGTTCGACACCGAATTTGGCCCAATGGCGCAGATTCTGGTTGGTGCTACCATTGTTGGCAGCATCGAAACCGTTTGGGCGGGCACCATTACGCCACCGCGTGAAGGTGTGATTAAACGCTGGACATGGCCTGCAGGCGAAAGTGAAGGTGCCGTTGCGCTGCTGAAGGGCCAGGAAATGGGCCGCTTCAAGCTGGGCTCGACGGTGATTAACCTGTTTGCGCCAGGCAAAGTAAACCTGGCAGAACAGCTGAAAAACCTGTCAGCCACCAAAATCGGCGAAGTGCTGGCTGTCTCAAGCGAACCTGTCATTGAGCCTGAAGTGCCGGTGAGCGAAATCCCTGCCGAGGTACTGGACACCAAAGCAGACGAATCCGACGCGCCAAAAACCGCAGAATAACGTCTAAAATCAGGCGACGGGTCACCCCGAAGTCTGAAAGCTCACAGCACTTAACCACGAAAATCAACCCATTGATTTTCTGCTAAAACATCCAGGAGGGAAACATAGTTTTCCCTCTTTCCCAGCAACGTTATAGGTAACTGACGTGCGCCTGATTATCACTTTCCTGATGGCCTGGTGCCTCAGCCTGGGGGCATACGCAGCGACAGCTCCCGACGCAAAACAAATCTCGCAGGAACTGGAGCAGGCTAAGGCCGCCAAAAACACGCCTAATCAGGCGGAAATTGTAGAAGCACTCCAGTCGGCGCTGAATGCGCTGGACGAGCGTAAAGCCTCGCTCGAACGCGCCGAACAATACCAACAAGTCATTGATAATTTTCCTAAACTGTCGCAAACCCTGCGTAAACAACTGACCAACCTGCGTGATGAACCCGAGGAGGTTTCCCCGGGCATGAGCAGCGATGCGTTGAACCAGGAAATCCTGAAGGTCAGCAGCCAGCTTCTGGACAAAAGCCGCCTTGCTCAGCAGGAACAGGAAAGAACCCGGGACATCAGCGATTCGTTAAGCCAGCTCCCTCAGCAGCAAACGGATGCACGCCGCCAGCTGAACGATATCGAGCGCCGCGCCGGTGCCCAGCAAAGCGGCAGTACCCCGCTTGCCCAGGCCCAGCACTTCCTGCTGCAGGCTGAATCAGCACGCCTGAAAGCGCAGGTTGATGAACTCGAACTGGCTCAGCTTTCCGCTAACAACCGCCAGGAGCTTTCGCGCATGCGCGCCGAACTGGCGCAAAAGCAAAGCACCCAGTTGGATGCCTATCTCCAGGCGTTGAGAAATCAGCTCAATAGCCAGCGCCAGCGTGAGGCGGAACAGGCGCTGGAAAGTACCGAACTGCTGGCGGAAACCAGCGCTAACCTGCCGCCGGAAATCGTCGAGCAGTTCAAAAATAACCGCGAACTCTCCCAGGCCCTTAATCAGCAAGCTCAACGTATGGATCTGGTTGCCTCTCAGCAGCGCCAGGCCAACAACCAAACGCTGGAGGTCCGCCAGGCACTGAATACGCTACGCGAGCAGTCTCAGTGGCTCGGTGTTTCCAACGTGCTGGGTGAAGCGCTTCGTGCCCAGGTCGCCCGCCTGCCGGACATGCCCAAACCGCAGCAGTTGGACACCGAGCTGGCTCAGCTGCGCGTAGAGCGACTGCACTATGAAGATTTGCTCAATAAACATGCTCAGCTGCGACAGGTTCGCCAGGCAGACGGCAGCCCGTTGACGTCGGAACAAAATAAGATCCTGCAGGCCCAGCTTCGCACCCAGCGTGAGCTGTTGAATTCGCTGCTGCAGGGCGGCGATACCCTGATCCTTGAACTCACCAAACTGAAAGTCGCCAACAGCCAACTGGAAGATGCCCTGAAAGAGGTGAACGAAGCGACCCACCGCTACCTGTTCTGGACGTCGGACGTCAGCCCAATCGGCATCAGTTGGCCACTGGAAATCGTCCAGGATCTGCGGCGTCTGGTGTCGCTGGATACCTTTAGCCAGCTGGGTAAGGCCGCAATCATGATGGTGACCAGCAAAGAGACGCTGCTGCCGCTCTTTGGCGCACTAATTCTGGTCGGGTTTAGCATTAGCTCTCGCCGCCACTTCACGGCCTTTCTGGAACGCTCCAGCGCCAAAGTAGGTAAAGTAACTCAGGACCACTTTCGCCTGACGCTACGTACCGTCTTCTGGTCGATTCTGGTCGCCTCTCCGCTACCCGTGCTGTGGGCAACGCTTGGCTATGGTTTGCAGGAGGCATGGCCTTACCCTATCGCAGTGGCGATTGGCGACGGCGTTACCGCCACGGTTCCCCTGCTTTGGGGGGTGATGATCTGTGCGACCTTCGCGCGCCCTACCGGGCTGTTTGTGGTGCATTTCGGCTGGCCGCGTGAGCGCGTAGGCCGGGCGATGCGCTACTACATCATGAGCATCGGCCTGATTGTGCCGCTGATCATGGCGCTGATTATGTTCGATAATCTCAACGACCGGGAATTTTCAGCCTCGTTGGGCAGGCTTTGTTTCATCATGATTTGCGGCGCGCTGGCCATCGTCACCCTCAGCCTGAAACGCGCCGGGCTACCGCTCTATCTCGACAAGCAGGGCGATGGTGACAACATCGTCAACACCATTCTTTGGAACCTGCTGCTTTGCGCACCGCTGATGGCCATTCTGGCAGCTGTCGTTGGCTACCTGGCGACGGCTCAGGCGCTGCTGGCGCGCCTGGAAACCTCCGTGGCTATCTGGTTCCTGCTGCTGGTGATTTATCACATCATTCGCCGCTGGATGCTGATTCAGCGCCGCCGACTGGCCTTTGACCGTGCCAAACATCGTCGGGCTGAAATCCTTGCCCAGCGAGCGCGTGGCGAAGAAGAAACTGCGCATGCCAACAGCACTGAAGGATCGGCCGAAACCGTGGACGAACCGGAAGTCGATCTGGATACCATCAGCGCCCAGTCCCTGCGTCTGGTTCGCTCGATTCTGACGCTGATCGCCCTGCTGTCGGTGATCGTTCTGTGGTCGGAAATCCACTCGGCGTTTGGCTTCCTCGGTAACATCACCCTGTGGGATGTCACCTCCACGGTTCAGGGTGTGGAAAGCATCGAGCCGATTACGCTTGGCGCGGTACTGATTGCCATTCTGGTGCTGATTATTACCACCCAACTGGTGCGTAACCTGCCCGCACTGCTGGAGTTGGCGATTCTCCAGCACCTGAACTTAACTCCCGGCACCGGCTATGCGATCACGACCATCACGAAATACCTGCTGCTGCTGATTGGCGGACTGGTTGGCTTCTCGATGGTGGGGATTGAGTGGTCTAAACTGCAGTGGCTGGTAGCGGCACTCAGCGTGGGCTTAGGCTTCGGTTTACAGCAAATCTTTGCCAACTTCGTCTCCGGCCTGATTATTCTGTTCGAGAAGCCGATACGCATCGGCGACACGGTGACCATCCGCGATCTGACGGGCACCATCACGCGAATCAACACCCGCGCGACAACCATCAGCGACTGGGACCGCAAAGAAATCATCGTGCCGAATCAGGCCTTTATTACAGAACAGTTCATCAACTGGTCGCTTTCGGACTCAGTCACGCGCGTGGTGCTCACCATTCCGGCCCCATCAGAAGCAAATACGGAAGAGGTCACCCAGGTCCTGCTGGAAGCCGCACACCGCTGCACGCTGGTGCTCGATATGCCAGCGCCGGAAGCCTTCCTGGTGGATCTCCAGCAAGGTATCCAGGTGTTCGAACTGCGTATTCATGCGGCGGAAATGGGCCACCGAATGCCGCTGCGCCACGAAATCCACCAGCTGATTCTGCAGGGCTTCCGCGAGCACAACATCGAAATGCCGTTCCCACCGTTCCAGATGCGTCTGGAGAGCCTCGGCGGGCAGCGTAGCAGTAAGACGATTAAATCCGCGGGAAGAGCCGCCAGAACGCCTGGCAGCCTGTAATTTTAAGGAAGGGAAAAAACGCGTTGGCAAAAGCCAACGCGTTTTTTTATTTCAGCAGCTTGGGCAGCTCACGCAGGCACCAGGCTTTGGCCTCGCCCATGCTGTCGCGCCGCCATGCCATAATGATATCAATCTCGTTGGTATATTCCGGGCTAACCACCCGCAGGCGGCCTTCGGCAATATCTTGCTCCACCAGCGGATACGGCATTGTTGCCACACCAAGCCCGGCCAGCAGCGCCAGCCGCTTCTCTTCGATAGAGCTCACCGTCAGGCGCGGCTGTTTGTCTAACAAGCGCACCGTTAACACCGGCCTTTCACGGGCGGTATCGGCCACGGCCACGCCACGATACTTCACGCGGGTCACCTCAGAAAGTGGCTCCGGCTCCTGATGAATCGGATGATCCGGGGCGGCAACGTAAACGCTCATCACTTTATATAGCTTGCGGGAGTTAATCTCAGAGGAGCTACGGAAGTGCATATCCGGCGCGATAACGATATCCGCTCTGCCCTGCTCCAGACGTTCCCAGGCCCCGGCCAGCACTTCGGTAAAAATAGATAATTGGGTGTCGGCTTTATCGGCCAGCTTATCCACCAGCGGGAACAGTTTTTCCGTCGGCACCAGCGCTTCGGTGACGATAGTCAGGTTTGCCTCCCAGCCCCGCGCCAGCGCTTCCGCGTCAGTGGTCAACTTATCCGCCGCCTCGAGTAGTACACGTCCTCGTTCCAGCAGCATGCGTCCCACGTTGGTAAATTTGGTGCGGTGACCCGAGCGGTCAAACAGCACCACATCCAACTCCTCTTCCAGTTTTTGCATGGTGTAGCTGAGCGCGGACGGTACACGTCCCAGCTCGTCGGCCGCAGCGGCAAAGCTTCCGCGTCTGTCGATCGCATCCATGACCCTTAACGCTTCCAGCGTCAACGCCCTTTCTTTCGCCATTTCGTTCTCATTCAGGAAATTTGAACATACCGAGCAGATTAACTGGCTAACAATGCAGCGTCCAGACCCTTAACATGGGTTTAGTGTAAAGAGAGGTCAAGAATTATGATTACGACAAGAACAGCCAAACAGTGTGGTAAAGCTGACTACGGATGGCTGCAGGCTCGCTACACCTTTTCTTTTGGACACTACTTCGACCCTAAACTGTTGGGCTACGCCTCTCTGCGCGTGCTCAACCAGGAAGTGCTGGCCCCTGGAGCCTCGTTTCAACCGCGCGGCTACCCGAAAGTAGACATCCTTAACCTGATTCTGGAAGGGGAAGCGGAATACCGCGACAGCGAAGGCAACCATATCCAGGCCAGCGCCGGTGAAGTTCTGCTGCTTTCCACCCAGCCGGGGATCAGCTACAGCGAGCATAACCTCAGCAAAGAGAAATCGCTGACGCGTATGCAGCTGTGGCTGGACGCCTGCCCGGATCGCGAAAATCCGCTGGTGCAAAAGATCCCGTTAGCGGGAGTATCGCATCAGTTGATTGCCTCGCCGGATGGCAGCAATCACAGCCTGCAGCTGCGTCAACAGGTGTGGATCCACCACATTGAGATGGAAAAAGGCGAGCAGCTAAGCTTTCAGCTTCACGGCCCACGAGCCTATCTGCAGTCGATTCACGGCACGGTACATGCGGTGACGCCATCAGAAGAGAAGGAAGCACTTACCTGCGGCGATGGCGCGTTTATTCGCGATGAGGCGAATCTCACCCTGGTCGCCGATACGCCGCTGCGTGGCCTGCTGATCGACTTACCGGTCTAACCTACCGTCTGCCTCTTTCGTCCTGAAAGGGGCAGTATCCCTCTATCCCTGGGTATTTCTCAGCAAAATTCACCCTCCAGAAAACCGCCTCATCCAGGCCACAAGCCGCATACGGCGAAATATTGTCACGCCTACGAATAACATCCTCGATATATTCTCATTGGTTTTGGTGCTTCATTACTTTGGTTAATCCTCACCAGCACGATCGATGCAACCGCTAACTCATTCAAATATTTCGATAAATTATTATTCAACCTTGTAACCAGCGCGCGCGTAGACTATCGATTCCAATTATGTAAAAGCCCCATATGGTAAGTAAATATTTAGTGGCTGCGTTTCCTCTAGCCCTTACTATTTATCATGATTTAAATAATAACCTAATATTTATAATAAGTTACGAAGACCGGATGGTAATTTTACTCTTCCCATACCAAAGCTAAGGGTTAGGTATATCTGAGAGCGCTCTTTTATTAGAGTAAAGCGGTAAATTGCCTTTTATATTTCTCAAATGCCAGCCTTGTGGCAGTCGGAGCAGCAGACACAGAAGCAGCAAACTCGCACCACGTTGGGAACATTCCCAATTTTTTGTCATTTTTGAAAATCAGTATCTAAACGTTTACGTAATTCATTATTTAAAAGGCCTAAAATGGATATTAATGCGCGTCAGGTTATTAAAAATACAGCTTTAAAAACAAAAACAGAATGTGTGATAACGCTCACCAACTGGAACGTTCCCGCTTTACGGTAAAAAATAGAGATGTTTAAGATTGCGTGGTCTTTTGAACAACTTTTTTTCGGAATCCAACACCACTAAAAAAATCAAAAAACTGACAATTACAAAATCAGAAAAATGCCAGATAAAGCGAACCGGAAAAATTAAGAAAACCGGTGAACGCTCTCGGCCTAAAAATAAATAAAATATAACACTGGTAAACGCCACAGCGTTTAGCTATCCCGCAAGCTTATTCTTGCAGGCACTTTGATACATACAGCACTTGAAAGTCAGCGCCAGCACGGCTGCTGGCGATGTTTTCTGAATTTGCCGGTTCTGAATGGCTTCGGGCGTTATCGAAAACGCAGTCATTCGGGATGTATCAATTGCTTACAACAAATAAGCGTAGCAGTTTCGCTTAAAAGGGGTAGTCGCCATGGACGTTTATGGTCAAAGATATGCCATGTTTATCTCTTTTGATGCTGTTGCCGTCTCGGGTATTACGGTAGAAGCATTAAAAGTCTCGCAAAACCTTAAACAAAAAGGCATCAACTCTTATCTCGATCTTGGGTATGACATTAAAGTTGACAAAGGCAACTTTAATAAGCCTTACGATCATGAACCCGAAATTTATCGCGATGCTTTTACCTTAACGCGCATCAGTGAGATTACATCTGTCCCCCATTACTCCCCAGCGTTTATTGAAAAAGCACACTCTGTACTTATCAGTGAAAGGCTTTCTGTTTCATTTGAAGAAAAAGCAGAAATAATCCGTGCCGTTGAATATTCCGCCCAAAGCCTGGCCGAAAGAATTTTACTTCAATGGGAACAACTACGAATTTGCACTGTGATTGTCGAAAACGGCACACTGCCAGAGAATATTATTTACACCCGCGCACTTTATCTCGCTATCGAACAATACGGCCACCGTCACCAGTTAGGAAATTTTGTTATCTGGCGGGATCACGACCTCATGTGGAACAGCGAGAAAAATATCATGAAGTATGGTTTACCGCCGTATAACCATGCCATTAAACCTGTCAAATCCCCTTTTATTAGCTACGTTACGCTGAATAACGATCTCAAAGAAAAGCTGGAACACTGGTGCCAGCGGGAAGTCGATATTCACGTAGTGAAAAATACCTACTGCTTTACCGGGCAACAGGCGCTGAAAAACATCCGGTCATCCCTGGATATTTCCGCCGATGACATAGTCATTGCCCGAACGACGCGCATCATTCCGCAGAAGCGCCTGGACCGTGACGTACTGCTGGTACAACGCCTTAACCACCTGTTCAGAAAGCACAATATTGATAAAACCGTCTGGCTTTTGATCGCCGGTGATACCCGTGAGCACGCCACGCATACTGGCGAGCTGGAACAGCTGGCACAGGAACTGGACATTGCCCCTTATGTGAAGTTTCTTGGCCCGCTACACCATAACTTCATGCCCATGAGTTTGGGAAAAATCACCATCGAGGATCTCTACCATTCCTGCGACCTGGTGTCGTTCCTGACCTCGTGGGACTACGACAGCTACGGCAATCCCATTGGGGAGGCGATCAGCAGCCAGCGCTGCTACATCACCACCCGCTATGAATACTACCCGGAAGTCTACGGCCAGCACGGCTTTGAAGCCCCGGTGATGCCTATCTCAGACGAGCAGGACGGCCTGCCTGACGAAGCCTTTATCAACGAAGTCTTTTTGCTGCTGATCAATAAACCTGAAATGGATCGTATAGCCGCAAAGAACTTCGCCATCGGCAAAAACATCCTTTCTAACAACGTGATGGACATTCTGAATATCACCGCCCCAGGAGTAGATATGCGCGATAACATTTTCGTCTCGGTAGTGCTGCCTGTTTACAATGAAAGCGACCGAATTGATGAAGTTTTAGCCTCATTATTTGGCCAACAAACGCATGGCCGATTAATAACCCATGACGCTTATGAAGTGATCATCGTGGACAACAACTCCCGCGATGATTCCGTGGCAAAGATAAACCGCTTCAAAGAAACACATCCGGCGATGGATGTGCACATCATTCAGGAGAAGATTCAGGGCGTATCTTCGGCCCGTAAATGCGGTATGGATTACGCAGCCCTGCGCTCAAGGGCACGCGATGCCCGGCTGGGCAAAAGCAATAAACACTATATTGTCTCCGCCGATGCCGACTGCACCGTGGATCCTTACTGGCTGCATACCCTGATAGAAAAAATGATTGCCGACGACGGCGATCTCGGGACCTGCAATTACTACTACGACCGTGAGGCTTTCCAGCAGCGCCCTAACCTCTTCCGTGAAATTCAAAAAACCCTGCGCTGCCGCGACGTGTCGTTCTCATTGTTCGGTGGCTTCCCGGATGGCAAAGGCTTCGCCGTGGAGCGCAGCCTGTACGAAAAAATTGGCGGCATCGAGATCTTCTACCAGTTGGAAAAAGGCCGCTTCGTGGAACACCTTTCGGACGACTGGGATTTCGGCATCAAGATCATCGCCTGGGGCGGCAAGCCGGTTTACGCCAAAGAATCCTTTGTGGAGATCAACAGCCGCCGCGTGGACACCATTATTGACGATGTGATCAACGGCATCGCCTACGGCAGCGACGGCATCATCATCATGAAAGACGTGCGCCCGGATGTCTCAATCCAAAAAAACACGCTGATTGACCTCACCGAGGAGCAGGCCAGGCAGGGCTGGGAATACTCCATCAAAGACTACATCCCGAAAAACATCGTTCTTCCGGCCCTGCTAAATCCGCACATCTTGCTGGAGAACGAGCGGGTACGAACCTTTTTCTCACCGCAGGTTGCTGAGCGGCTATATCAGCGCATTCACGCGATAAAGCGTGAGATGAGCATCATCGACTTCAAGCCGATCCATAGCTACAAAACGCCGGCCTACCGGCTCTATTTCGAGTTCCGCCACGAGATATTCACCGCGCTGCGTAACGCCGTCGGGGAGGATATTGGTTTTGCGCCACCGCTTCCGGCCTGCTTTGACAGCGTCGCGGAAAAAGATTTCGAACGCTTTGTCTGGTACTTCTGTGAAGATCGCGAGTCCGGTGAAGCCCACAACTACTTTGCCAACGGAGGTGTTTTCTGATGAATACCGAAGCTCTCGCGTCCTTAAAAGATCTCGATCCGGCCTATCCGGTTCCGGCAGTTTACGGCTTCCTCTCCCAACCGGAGAACGAGGCTTTTCTGGACTATGTCCATAAAGATCCTTTTGGCTGCCATGTTTTTCCCGGTGACATTGAGCACTACCCGCTGGAGTCGTTTTTTGCCGATATGGAGCACGACATCCGGGCTGCGAAACAGATCCATCTGTGGGCCTATATTCCCACCTGCCGTTACCGCTGCCACTTCTGTCAGTATCCAACGGTGATCCTCAACCCGAAATCACCTTCGGCGGAAGGCGTCTTCCGGGACCTGGTGGACTACAACATTAAAGAAGCGAAGATGTGGCTGGAAAAAGTGCCGAGTCTGTCAAAAGCGGAAATTGGCGAATTCAACATCTTTGGCGGCACGCCTTCCCTGCTCCCGGAACCGGAACTGCGCCGGCTGATGGACTTCTATTACACGCACTTTAATTTCTCTGCGGCAACGCTCCGCTTTGAAGGCGAACCCGGGACATTAAACCGCGAATACATCGGCATTCTGAAAGAGCTGGGTTTCAGCAAAATCAGCTTTGGCACCCAATCCTTCAACGACGCCATTATTGCCGCCTGTGGCCGCCAGCACACCGCCGACGAGTGTGAAGAAACCATCCGCAGCGCTCGGGAACAGGGCATCGAGTGGGTCAGCGTCGATCTTATCTACGGCATGCTGGGCCAAACCGTGGATGACGTAAAGTACGACATGGAGCGCACCCTGGAACTGGATCTCTCCCACGTCGTCTGCACCAAGCTGCACATGGAAGAGTTCATGAAAACGCGCACCGGCGTATCCGGCGAACGTGAAAGCCTGTGGCAGAAAAAAGGGCTGATCAACATGAACAACATGACGTTCCCAGGGCTGGGCAAGCAATACCAAATGCGCGAACTGGTCGAGAAATACCTCACCGAGGGCTATCGCGAACACCCCACGATGTATTTCCACCAGAACCACCTGGAAGCTGAAAAGTGGAAAGGGCTGATCACCGATCTGGATAAGCAGTATCCCGAAGTTGCCATCGGCCTGGGTGGCAGTTCGAAATGCACCCGCGCCGAAGCCATCAACATCACCGGCTATAAGCAATATAAGCAGTACCTCGACGAAGGCCGTCTGCCTATCGAAGAAAGCCACGGTATTTCACCGGAACAGCGCGAAGTTAACGCCTTCAAAATGGCCCTCTCCACGCTGATTCCGGTGGACGACGCCGTGTTCGCAACCCGCTTCAACGGCAACAGTTTTTTTGAAAACCGCATCATCAAGCCGACGCTGGAAAAACTGCAGGCAAAAGAACTGGTGGTGATTGAGCAAGGCGTGGTCACGCTGACGCCCATCGGCGTCACGCTGGTTGAAGCCATCATTAACACGCAGTTTATCTCAACCGACGCAGAGCAGGAGTAACCCATGAGCCACTCTTCAACTACGCCGGTTTTCAGTCTGTTTTACATCGCTATCGACACCGAAGCAGGCATTACCCAGCAGGCATTTGAAACCTTTGTGCAAAACAAAGGCGTGCATATTCCCTGCTATCCAGGCTGGCGCTGGACGCTGCTTCGCGGGCTGCGCGGCGAACGTGCAGGGCAATATTTGATGCTGTTTGAAATCGAAAATGCGGCAATGCGGGATCGCTATATGGCCGCAGACGGCAACCAGACCGGACAGGCTCGTGAGTTCTGGCGGCAGCATCCTGAAGCCGAAGCGCTGCTGGCAGAATGGCGTAGCTACGGCACGTTCAGCGAACTGCCAACCCTGTTCACCGATTATCGCCTGCTGGCGGAAAATAAGAAAAGTACCGTCCAGCCGGGTCCCCGCTATCAGCAGCAGCCCCCGGTTGCTCGGGTGATTGGTATTCACAACCTGGCGTTGCGCCCCAACGTCAGTGCCGAACAGTTTGAAAGTTTTATCGAGGGTAACCATCACCGGATTGAAGATTACCCGGACTGGAAATTCCGGCTGTTGAAAGGGGAGCGGGGTAACCGGCTCGATCAGTATGTGGTGCTGATGGAAATCGCCAGCCTGGAGGCACTGGATGTCTTTTACCCGGAGCCGGATATTGCCACCGACGAAGCGGCCAAATTCGCCAAAGCGCACCGCGATACCAAACAAATGTACGAGGAATGGAAAAAACTCGCCTCGTTTTCCGGGTCACCGCAAATCTATACCGATTACCTCTCGGTAGCAGAAAGCCTTAATTAACGCTTACCGCCGCGCGTGCCCGAAGGACCGGGCACGACGCATTCACGCGAGTGAATCCACACACTGAGTCACGAAATTACTATGACGATTAACTCAACCCCAACCCTGGCGGACGTACAGTCGCGGGAACAGCACGCCACACGCGCCATATTTTTTATGGCCGGTTTAGCCATGTCGTCCTGGGCCCCGTTAATTCCTTTCGCCAAAGCGAGGCTCGATATTAACGACGGCGCTTTAGGGCTACTGCTCTTTTGCATCGCCGCAGGCTCAATGCTCGTCATGCCGTTTACCGGCCGCCTGATCACAAAATTTGGCGGCCGTCGGCTGATGATCCTCAGCGTGCTGGGGCTTGCCGCGGATTTACCGCTGCTGATGCTGTTTGACCAGCGCGAAGCCATGGCGCTGGCTTTGCTGCTCTTCGGCACCTTCAACGGTCTGCTCGACGTTGCCATGAACGCCCACGCAGTGGTAGTCGAACAGGAAAGTGAGCAGGCAAAAATGTCCGGCTTTCACGGCTTTTACAGCATCGGCAGCATTGCCGGTGCGGGTAGCGTCAGCTTCTTTCTGTGGCTGGGGGCGACTCCGCTGCTTGCCGTGTCCGCTATTGCCATTTTTCTGGCTTTGCTGCTCTTCGCTTCTTCCCGCAACATTTTGCCTAAACAGAATAAAGCCACGAGCGGCAAAGGCGAGACGTTACACGTGCTGAGCCATCCGCCCGTGCTGGTCATCGCGGTACTTTGCTTTTTCGTCTTTATGCTTGAAGGCGCCATGCTGGACTGGTCGGCAGTATTTATGACCTCCGAGCGAGGTATGAGTGCTTCGCTAGCGGGCTTCGGCTACACCTTATATTCCATTACCGTCACGCTTGGGCGGCTCAGCGGCGATCGCCTGGTCAGCGCCCTGGGCGGCAAGCTCGTGCTGCTCCTCGGCTGCGCCATTGCTGGCACCGGGATTGCCCTGCTCGTCTTTACCCAGTGGGGCACCCTGCCGGGATTTATCCTGGTCGGAGCCGGGCTCGCCAACATTATTCCCATTCTCTTTACCTCTGCCGGTAACCAGCCGGGAGTTTCAGCAGATTTCTCCATCCCTGCCGTCACGCTTTTTGGCTACAGCGGCCTGCTCGCAGGGCCTGCATTGATTGGCTTTATCGCCCATCACATTGGGCTCAGTTTGACCTTCAGCGGTGCCCTGTTGCTGCTTTTGTTTGTGGCTTCAGGTTCGCCATTTATTTCTCGCCAGCGTTAACGAAACAGGAGTTTGTATGAGTCAGTCATCACCGGCAGTATTCAGTCTTCACTATGTGGGCCTTAACCTGAAAAAGGGCGTCACCGAAGAGACGTTCGAAGCCTTTGTGCAAGCCAAAGGCGTGCAAATCCCCGCCTATCCGGGCTGGCGCTGGACCTTGCTGAAAGGCCTGCGCGGCGAGCGTCAGAACCAATACCTGATGTTGTACGAAGCAGAAAATGCCGACAGCTACGCGCGCTATATCGATAGCCAGGGGGAACAAACCGAGCAGGCGCGTGCTTTTTGGCGCGATCATCCTGCGGGCATTGAGCTTATCAACACCTGGAAAACCTTCGCGACGTTTGGCGAGCTGCCAACGATTTTCTCCACCTATCAGCAGCTCGCTGAAAACGAACATAGCTCTTTGGCAGAAGGGCCAAACTACCAGCTACGCGACGGGCAGGAACCGATTAAACGTGTCGTCGGGTTGCACAATCTGGCGCTGCGTTCAGGTGTTTCACCGCAGACTTTCGATGCATTTATCCGCGACAACGTTCACCGTATTGACGACTACCCAGGCTGGAAATTCCATATGTTGAAAGGCACCGGCGGCAACCGCATCGAGCAATATCTCGTGATGCTCGAGATAGAGAGCCTCGCCTCGCTAAACTCTTTCCACCCGGAACTGGACGTCTCCACGGAGAAATCGCTGCAGTTTGTGAAGGATCATCAGGAAAGCGAAAGAATGTACGACGAATGGCGCGAACTGGCTTCCTTCTCTGGTGCCCCGCAGCTTTATACCGACTACATCACCATCGCCGGTAGCCTGTAACCTTACGTTTCCCTTCTCCTTACGGGGAAGGGAAAGCGGCGTCAGGCCAGCTGGGTCATCGTGGTTTCCCCTTTCTCAATGCCTAACTCGTACAGCGTAAACGCCGTATGTTTTTCAATAAGGGTTGCCAGTTCAGGCGAGTGGCTGGTGAGCCAAATTTGCGTGTAACGACTTGCCTCGGCAATCAGGCGGGCAAGCGCCGGGAGCATTTGCGGATGCAGGCTATTCTCAGGCTCATTAAGCGCGATAAACTGCGGCGGCCTCGGGCTGAGCAGCGCCACCGCCAGGCAGAGAAAGCGCAGCGTGCCGTCTGAAAACTCCGCGGACTCCAGCGGGCGATTAATCCCCTGCCGGTTCATCATCATCTGAAAGCGCCCGCCGCTGTTATCACAGAAAAACGTACATTCCGGGAAAGCCTGCTCCAGCACGGTAAACATCAGCTCGCTGTCGCCAATTTCGACGATGGTCTGAAATGCGGCGGCCAGGTTTAAGCCATCGCCGGACAGCACCGGAGAACGATAGCCCACCTGCGGCAGCCTCAGGCCAGCGCCTTTGGAAATATCGAACTCGTGGTAGAAGCGCCAGTTACGCAGCGTCTCCCTGGCGCTGGAGACTTCCGGGTACAAATGCGGCTCGCCAAGCTGGCCAAAGAGGGATTCATTTTCGTACAGCGTGGCGGCGTGAGTGACCTTTTCACCGTTGACGTTATTAAGGAAAACCGTCTGATTGCGCCGCTGCATGACCGACGACGAAGGGCGCCGCCGGTAGCCGCTGAGCCAAATTTGCTCCTCTTTAACGATAGGATCGAGGCCAAACATCGTCGGGTACGGCAGCGGCTCGGGGAAGCCCACCTGCAGTTCATATTCAAACGTGTCAGTTTCGACTGCCAGCGTCAGCCTGCGCGGCGCGCTGGCGTAGCCGCGGGCACGATCGCCCGCCCACATGGCTTTCTGGATCCCGCCTTCATCAGAAAGCCAATGAGACAGTTGCCCACTCCCCGCGCCGTGGATCAGATGGATCGCCTTATAAATATTAGACTTACCGCACCCGTTTGGCCCAAACACCACATTCAACCTGCCCAAATCAATGGAAAGCTTACGCACGGAACGGTAGTTGTCGATGTACAGGGATTTGATCATGATTTTTCGCCACAGTGAAACTTGAGGAGCATTATGACAAATACCCGCCAAAGCGCACTTGTTTGCCGACAGAGGCTCAAAGCGATCCCACCGCAACCGCAATGTAAAAGCACAGCACGGCAACGATCGTGCCGATCACAATCCTTCTGTCCGTTGCATCCGGTTCTCTGTTTTGCATCCTGCCCTCCTGGTCACTTGCCTGCCTGTTTAATTTCGGTATGATACACAAACTAGTTAACGGTGTTAACCAAATACATTTCCCTCATTGATGTGAGTTGCTATGCAGACCAACGAAATTGAAGAATTCCGCGCCGCGCTGCGCGAGATGGTGCGCGAGCTGGGCATGCTGAACCGGAAAAGCAGCGGGACCGATCTGTCGCCGTTACAAAGCCATATTTTGATCGAACTTGATCGCGAGCCAGCCGGGGTAACGGAGCTCGCCCGCCGCCTGTGCGTGGAAAAATCCAGCATTAGCAGAACGCTTCGCGGTCTTGAAAGTGCCCATCTGCTGGCAAGAACGCAGGATGAAAGCGACGGGAGAGCCACTGTGTTCAACCTGAGCGACGAGGGAGTTATCGCGCTGAAAGATCTCACCGAACACGCTAACGACTTCACGGCCCAGGCCCTTTCTCTGGCATCAGACAGCGAAAAGCAGCAGATCTATCAGTCGGTCAAATCGCTGACTCGCGCGCTGGTCAATGCCCGCAGCCAGCGGGATCTTCAGGTTAAGATCCGGCCCATTCGCGCAGAGGACAATCTCGCTATTGCCGACGTGATCCGCCAAAGCTTCCGCGATAATAAAATCGATCATCTGGAAGGCGTGAGCCTGCACGATCCGGCGCTGAATGACCTGACCAGCGCCTACCAAAACTCCGGTTCCGGCTACTGGGTAGTTGAACACGAAGGCAAGATTTTAGGCGGCGTTGGCATCGCCCCGCTGCAGGGCGCAGGTGAAGAATATTGTGAATTACAGAAACTCTATCTGGACAGCAGCGTGACGGGCATGGGCCTGGGAAGACGCCTGATGGCGCTGGCGATAGAGCAAGCCGAAGCGTTCGGCTATCGATACTGCTACCTGGAAACGCTAAATGAACTCAGCTCGGCGGTCTCACTCTACGAAGCGTTCGGTTTCAAGCATCTGGACGGCAGCCTGGGCAACACCGGCCACAACAGCTGTGAGATCTGCATGCTTAAAACGCTGAAATAGGCTGTGTTGAAAACAAAACGCCCCGCAAACTTGCACCTGCGGGGCGTTTATTAAGAAGTTGAAGCTGACCGATAAGCCGGGTTCTGTCGTGGACAGTCATTCATCTAGGCCAGCAATCGCTCACTGGCTCAAGCAGCCTACCCGGGTTCAGTACGGGCCGTACCATGTGAACCCCTATTTGGCCTTGCTCCGGGTGGAGTTTACCGTGCCACGGACTGTTACCAGCCGCGCGGTGCGCTCTTACCGCACCCTTTCACCCTTACCTGATCCCGCTTGCGCGGGCCATCGGCGGTTTGCTCTCTGTTGCACTGGTCGTGGGTTTCCCCCCCAGGCGTTACCTGGCACCCTGCCCTATGGAGCCCGGACTTTCCTCCCCCTCGCCCGTCTCCCCCGAAGAGGACGACGACGAAGCGGCGACTGTCTGGTCAGCTTCGGCGCGCAGTATAGAGGGTTTCATCTCCCCTGTCACGCGGGCCCGCCAGAAACGAAAAGCTAGTCGCCCACCAGCACAACCTCAATCCCGCTCTTACGCAGCGCGCTCAGGCTATCTGCAGGAATGCCTTTATCGGTGATTACCCGGTGAATGCGCTGGATATCGATGATTTTATGCAGGCTGGAGCGGTTAAATTTACTGGAATCTGTCACCACGATAATACGCTCGGCGACTTCGCACATCTTGCGGTTGAGGCGCGCTTCATCCTCGTTATGGGTACTCACACCGCGTTCCGGGTCGATAGCATCCACCCCGAGGAACAGCATGTCGAAATGATAATTTTGCAGCGACTGTTCCGCGCTGTCGCCGTAAAACGATAGCGACTGGCGACGCAGGTGCCCGCCGGTCATCAGCACCTCAACCCCTTCAGCTTCTAACAACGCATTAGCCACGTTGATACCGTTGGTCATGGCGATCACTTCTTTATGCTGGCGCATTAGCCGGGCGATTTCATATGTCGTGGTGCCGGAGTCAAGAATCACCTTGTCGCCGGGCTGGATCAAGTCCGCCGCTACACGCGCGATGCTGCGCTTCAGTGAAGTATTCAGCGAGCTTTTATCCTCCACCGAAGGCTCTGCTACGACGCTGCCGGGCTCACAAATCAGCGCTCCGCCGTAGGCACGAACCGCAATGCCCTGCTTTTCAAGAAACGCGAGATCGTTGCGAATGGTGACGGTAGAAACACCAAAAAAAGAAGATAAATCATTTACCTGCACGCTTCCCTGCTGGCGAAGGCGCTGAATAATCTGCTCGCGCCTTTCGCTGGTACCCGGAATACGTTTGTCCGTTGCGGTATCGCTGTTGCTCATAGGATAACCTTTCAATATATCTTTCGTTTCATTTCTATTTGCCTATTAACACCTTTCTTTTAGCAGAAAGCAAGCCCCGGGAATTTTCATTCAAAAGGCCCAGTCAGCACATCAATGCCTTTCATTATGTTTCTTTTGCGAAACAGATCGCAATTCCAATATCTTTCTTTTTATTCTCAATCGTCATTCAGGCACGATTAAATGAAATGAATCGAAAGAAAATGTTTTAACCCATCGCCGTGGAGAGGAAAGTGAAACAGTTGATCGAATTTGTCGCTAACCATAAACGGAACAACCAGTGCGGGATCTTTGCGGTGTGCTCCGCGCATCCGCTGGTGCTTGAGGCCGCCATGCGCCACGCTCGCGAAGCCGACACCAGCTTGCTTATTGAAGCGACCTCTAACCAGGTGGACCAGTACGGCGGCTATACCGGAATGACGCCTGCGGATTTCTGCGGTTTCGTTTATCAACTCGCGGAACAACACCGCTTTCCTTATGCCAACCTGATACTCGGCGGCGATCATCTTGGGCCAAACCGCTGGCAAACCCGGCCTGCAGAAGAAGCAATGTCCCATGCCGAAGAGCTGATTCGTAGCTATGTCGCCGCAGGCTTCAAGAAAATACACCTCGACTGCAGCATGTCTTGTGCAGACGATCCGGTGCCGCTCACGGATGACGTCGTTGCCGGGCGAGCAGCCAGACTGGCGCTAATTGCCGAGCAAACCTGTATCGACCACTTTGGCCATGCCGATTTGGTGTACATCATCGGTACTGAAGTGCCAGTCCCTGGCGGTGCCCATGAAACTCTCGCTGAGCTCGCCGTCACCACGCCGCAGGCCGCAAACGCTACGCTGGAAGCTCACCGCCAGGCCATTGCAGAACAGGGGCTAAGTGGAATCTGGCCGCGAATTATTGGCCTTGTTGTGCAACCCGGCGTCGAGTTCGACCACACCCAGGTGATTGACTACCAGCCGGAAAAAGCCCGGGCGCTAAGCAAACTCATTGCAAATTCGCCAACGATGGTTTTTGAAGCGCATTCAACGGATTACCAGACCACGCAGGCGCTGCATCAGTTAGTGGAAGATCACTTTGCGATCCTAAAAGTCGGCCCGGCCCTGACTTTTGCCCTGCGTGAAGCCCTTTTTTCCCTATCAGCCATTGAGCGAGAACTGCTCCCGGCACACAAATGCTCCGGCCTGAGGGACGTCCTGGAAAGCGTGATGCTTGACCACCCGGAACACTGGCAGCAGCACTATCACGGCAACGGCGATGCGCTACGCCTGGCACGCGGCTACAGCTACTCTGACCGCGTGCGCTACTACTGGCCGGATCGCGATATCGATGAGGCTTACGATGTGCTAGTCAGGAACCTTGCCCACGAGCCTATTCCGCTGCCGTTAATCAGCCAGTACCTGCCGCTTCAGTACGCCAAAGTGCGGGAAGCACAGCTGGCGGCTAAACCTCATGAACTGATTATCGACCATATTCAGGATGTGCTGCGCCAGTATCACGCGGCCTGTCACGGTGAGCAAAATTCTCATTAACACAATGATAATAAGGGAAATACCATGCCAAATATTGTCTTAAGCCGCATTGATGAGCGCCTGATCCACGGTCAGGTTGGCGTGCAGTGGGTCGGGTTTTCCGGCGCAAACCTGGTCCTGGTCGCGAATGATGAAGTCGCTGAAGATCCCATCCAGCAGAACCTGATGGAGATGGTGCTGGCGGAAGGAATTGCGGTGCGCTTCTGGCCGCTGCAAAAAGTCATCGACAACATTCACCGCGCAGCGGATCGCCAGAAGATCCTGCTGGTCTGCAAAAATCCGCAGGATTTCCTCACCC
This sequence comes from Cedecea sp. NFIX57, assembly GCF_900177785.1. Lineage (NCBI taxonomy): Bacteria > Pseudomonadati > Pseudomonadota > Gammaproteobacteria > Enterobacterales > Enterobacteriaceae > Cedecea > Cedecea sp. NFIX57. The sequence continues at coordinate 118,742 of NZ_FXAS01000013.1, forward strand.
TGGTAAACGGCAACGTGCCGGTAACGCGCATCAACGTGGGCAACATGCACTACGTCGAAGGCAAAAAGCAGGTGGCTAAAACCGTGTCGGTTGATGAACAGGACATTACCGCCTTCTCCGGCCTGAAGCAGGCCGGCGTCGAATGTTTTGTGCAGGGTGTACCGACGGAATCAGCTCAGGATCTCTATAAACTTCTCTGAGGTATTTGCTATGGAAATCAGCTTACTGCAAGCGATAGCCCTGGGCCTGCTGGCCTTTATCGCCGGTCTGGATATGTTCAACGGCCTGACCCATATGCACCGCCCCGTCGTCCTTGGCCCGCTGGTTGGCCTTATTCTTGGCGATTTACACACCGGTATTCTCACCGGCGGCACACTGGAGCTGGTATGGATGGGCCTGGCTCCGCTCGCCGGCGCGCAGCCGCCTAACGTCATTATTGGCACCATCGTCGGCACGACTTTTGCCATTACCACCGGCGTGAAGCCCGAAGTCGCCGTCGGCGTCGCGGTGCCTTTTGCAGTTGCGGTGCAGATGGGCATCACCTTCCTGTTCTCCGTGATGTCCGGCGTCATGGCGCGTGCCGACCGCATGGCAGCAAACGCCGACACCAATGGCATTGAGCGCATTAACTATCTGGCGATGCTCGCACTCGGCATCTTCTATTTTATGTGTGCCTTCTTACCCATTTATTTTGGCGCTGAACATGCCAAAACGGCCATCGACATGCTGCCCGCGCGGCTGATTGACGGGCTGGGCGTCGCCGGGGGCATCATGCCGGCTATCGGTTTCGCCGTACTGCTGAAAATCATGATGAAAAACGTTTATATCCCCTACTTCATCATCGGCTTTGTTGGCGCAGCCTGGTTGAAATTACCGGTGCTGGCGATTGCCGCCGCCGCGCTAGCGCTGGCCCTGATGGATTTGATGCGTAAAGACCCTACTCCACCGCAGCCCGCTCGCGTCCAGAAAGAGGAATTCGAAGATGGCATCTGATACCCAAACGCTTTCACAGGCCATTGAGTCTGAGAACATCATCGCAAACGATAATATTTATGAAGATCAGAAGATTGGCGCGGAGCTAACCCGGAAAGACATCAACCGCGTGGCATGGCGTTCAATGTTGCTGCAGGCCTCGTTTAACTACGAGCGTATGCAGGCCTGTGGCTGGCTGTATGGCCTGCTGCCTGCCCTGAAAAAGATCCACACCAACAAACGCGATTTGGCGCGGGCGATGCAGGGGCATATGGGGTTCTTCAATACCCATCCGTTCCTGGTCACCTTTGTGATCGGCATTATTCTGGCGATGGAACGCTCGAAGCAGGATGTAAACAGCATCCAGAGCACAAAAATTGCCGTTGGTGCTCCGCTCGGTGGCATCGGGGATGCAATGTTCTGGCTGACGCTGCTGCCAATCTGCGGCGGCATCGGCGCCAGCCTGGCGCTTCAGGGATCGATACTCGGTGCCATCGTGTTTATCGTGCTGTTTAACGTGGTGCATCTGGGTCTGCGTTTCGGCCTGGCACACTACGCTTACCGCATGGGCGTGGCGGCCATTCCGTTAATTAAGGCCAATACACGTAAAGTAGGGCATGCCGCTTCCATCGTCGGGATGACCGTCATCGGCGCCCTCGTTGCAACCTATGTTCGCCTGTCCACTACGCTTGAAATTACCGCCGGGGATGCGGTGGTTAAGCTTCAGGCTGACGTCATCGACAAACTGATGCCGGCGTTTTTGCCGCTGGTCTATACCCTGGCAATGTACGCCCTGGTGCGCCGTGGCTGGAGCCCTTTGCGCCTGATTTGCATCACCGTCGTTTTAGCCGTTGTTGGGAAGTTCCTTCACTTCCTCTGAGGAGAAAAGCAGATGTTAAGCATCATTTTGAGCGGCCACGGAGGCTTTGCCAGTGGGATGGAACAGGCAATGAAACAGATCCTTGGCGAGCAGCCGCAGATTATTGCCATCGACTTTCCAGAAACCTCCTCCACCGCACGGCTGACGGAACAATTTCAAGCCGCTATCGGCCAGTTGGATGAACGCGAAGGTTTGGTCTTTCTGACGGATTTGCTGGGTGGCACGCCTTTTCGTGTTGCCTCGACGCTGGCGCTTGAGAAGCCGGGACGCGAGGTCGTTACAGGCGTCAATCTGCAGCTACTGCTGGAGATGGTACTGGAGCGCGAAGGGCTAAACGGCAGCGAGTTTCGCCGGATGGCGCTGGAATGCGGGCATCGCGGCCTGACCAGCCTGGTCGACGAGATGGCGCGCCACCGGGCAACGGAAGCCAGCGAAGAAGGCATCTGAAGTAAAAGATCGGATTGCTCATCTCCAGTTTCGCCCCCCGTTTAATGCAGGCGGCGGCTCCTGCTGCTTTCATTATGCATCACTTTGGCCTGTGGCGAGATCCGCTACGGGCCTTTCTTTTTCTTTTCTTAATTGTTTTATTTTCAATAAAAACGATTAAAAACAACATATTATTCACAAACGAAGATCTGCGTCATGATTTTCGTTTTATTTCATTTTGTATATTGATCTTGTCGATTCCTTTCTATAAATTTTCATAAAGCACTATAAACCATAAAATGAAACAAAACGAAAGATCATGGGCGATAAAAAGCCGACATCTGACGCTGTAATGCTAAGGACTGAGTCATGAGTGAAACTTCCACGGCCACAGATCGCAGCCACACGACCTGGACTGAAAAAGAGATCCGCCAGCAGCCCGTGAGCTGGATCCGTTCCCTACAACAGATAGACCGCACGCGCGACGAGATCGCCGCCTTCCTTAATCCGCTACTTGCGAACGACAAGTTAAAAATTATCCTTACTGGCGCTGGGACCTCGGCATTTATCGGCGACATCATTGCACCATGGCTGTCTCGTCACACCGGCAAACAGTTTGTTGCCGTGCCGACTACGGATCTGGTGACCAATCCGCTGGACTATCTCTCCCCTGAACAGCCCACGCTGCTGGTTTCCTTCGCTCGCTCCGGTAACAGCCCCGAGAGCGTCGCTGCGGTGGAACTTGCCAACCAGCTCGTGAAATCCTGCTATCACATAACCATCACCTGTAACGAGGGCGGTAGCCTCTACCGCAGCGCGCTGGAGGACAACCGTTCACTGCCGCTGCTGATGCCTGCGGAAACTCACGATCGTGGTTTTGCTATGACGAGCAGCATCACGACCATGATGGCCAGCTGCCTTGGGGTTTTCGCCCCGGACGTTATCAACACGCAGTCATTTCAGGATGTCGCTCACCGCTGTGCCCAAGTCATTCATTCACAAGGCAATTTCGGCGAAATCCCGTTTGGCGATCTTCCCTACGAACGCGTGGTCTACCTTGGCAGCGGTGGCTTGCAGGGCGTGGCGCGAGAAGCCTCTTTGAAGGTGCTTGAGCTCACTGCTGGCAAGCTGGCGGCGTTTTATGACACACCCACCGGCTTCAGGCACGGTCCAAAATCCCTGGTCAATAATAAAACGCTGGCGATCGTGCTGGTCTCAAGCGATCCGTACACTCGCCAGTACGATCTGGATCTTCTGGCGGAGCTGCGCCGCGACGGCCTGGCTATGCAAACGATCGCCATTTCAGCCTCCATCAGCCCTGAAATCACATCAGGTCCTCACATCCTGATGCCTGCGGCAGATCGCACGTTCCTCGATGTTGAGCAGGCGTTTTGCTTCCTGATGTATGCCCAGGTTTTCGCCCTCACCTCCTCTGTTAAAGCAGGCATTACGCCGGACACGCCCTCCGCCAGCGGCACGGTTAACCGCGTAGTTAAAGGCGTCGTCATTCATCCCTGGAAAGGCTGAGAGGTTCATCATGAGCATTATCTCCACGAAGTATCTGCTTCAGGACGCGCAGGCCAGAGGCTATGCGGTACCGGCGTTTAATATCCACAATGCCGAAACCATCCAGGCGATTCTTGAAGTATGCAAAGAACTGCATTCCCCAGTGATCCTCGCCGGTACACCGGGCACTTTTAAACATATCGCTTTCGAAGAGATTTACGCGCTGTGCCACGCCTATTCCGAAAGCTACGGCATACCACTGGCGCTGCACCTCGATCATCACGAAAGCCTGGTGGACATCAGCCGCAAAGTTAACGCTGGCGTGCGCAGCGCCATGATTGACGGCAGCCACTTCCCCTTTGCTGACAACGTGAAGTTGGTGAGATCCGTAGTCGAGTTTTGCCACCACAACGACTGCAGCGTCGAGGCCGAACTGGGCCGTCTGGGCGGCGTGGAAGACGACATGGATGTGGATGAAGAAAGCGCTTTTCTGACCGATCCGCAAGAAGCCCGCCGTTTTGTCGAGCTCACCGGCGTCGATAGCCTGGCGGTTGCCATTGGCACCGCGCACGGCCTGTATACCAAACGCCCGAAAATAGACTTCAAACGGCTGGGCGAGATCCGCGACGTCGTCAGCATCCCGCTAGTGCTGCACGGCGCGAGTGACGTGCCTGACGAGTTTGTTCGCCGTGCCATCGAGCTTGGCGTCTGCAAAGTGAATGTCGCCACGGAATTAAAAATCGCCTTCGCCGCAGCGGTGAAAGAATGGTTTGGCGCTAACCCGGAAGGCAACGACCCACGCTTTTACATGCGCGTCGGCATGGACGCGATGAAAGAAGTGGTGCGTAGCAAAGTCGCTGTATGCGGCTCGGCGAATAAGTTGCTGCCGGAATCAGCAGCGGCGCTTTAACTCTCTGACGTAAGGACCTCTGATGAAGACAATAATAAAAAGCTCCCTGCTTATTATGTTCATGAGCAACGCCGCGCTGGCGGCTCAGTACCAGTTGGAAAACACCAACCTTGCCGTCTCTTTCGACGATTCAGTCTCGGCAGTAGTGGTGAAAGACCGGCTGTCCGACCATAAACTGGCACCCATCGAGCTATTTTTCCTGACGCTGCCGGACGAAAAAGTTATCCATACCGCCGACTTTAAAATCAAAAACGTCAGCAAAACCGCAGATGCCATTCAGATTGATTACGAGCGGGACGATTTCTCGGTCAACGTGACCCTGAAGCTGCTGAAGGGCAAATACGCGGCGGTAGACTATACGCTGCAGGCCAAAGGCCAGCCTCGAGAAGTCGCGAAGATCACCTTCTTCCCAACCAAAGGCCAGGCTCAGGCACCTTATGTCAGCGGCGCCATCAACAGTTCCCCCATCGTGGCGGACAGTTTCTATATGCTGCCGCAAAAACCGATCGTGAATACCTACGCCTACGAAACAACCACTAATCTGAATGTTGAACTCAAAACGCCGATTAAAACCGATGCCCCGGTGACCTATACGGTCTACTTCGGCACGTTTGAAGCAACAGACCAGCTTCGCCGTAGCTTTAATGAATTTATCAACGCCATGCGCCCGCGCCCTTACCAGCCCTATCTGCACTACAACAGCTGGATGGACATCGGTTTCTTTACGCCCTACACCGAGAAGGACGTGCTGACCCGCATGGATGAATACGCCAGCGAACTGATAAGCAAGCGGGGCGTGAAGCTCGACGGCTTCCTGCTGGATGACGGCTGGGACGATTTGACCGGGAAGTGGCTATTTGGCCCGGCGTTTAAGCACGGATTTGGTGTTATCAAAGAAAAAGCGGACAGTTTGCATACTTCCGTTGGGCTGTGGCTCTCACCATGGGGTGGCTATAACAAACCACGCGACGTGCGCGTTTCACACGCCAAAGAGAACGGCTTTGAAACCGTGGACGGCAAATTTGCCCTCTCAGGCCCCAACTACTTCCGCAATTTTAATCAGCAAATCATCGGGCTTATCAAAAACGAACATATCACCTCGTTTAAGCTCGACGGCATGGGCAACGCCAACTCGTACATCAAGGGCAGCCCCTACGCCTCTGATTTTGATGCTTCTATCGAGCTTATCAAGAACATGCGCGCCGCCAACAAAGACCTGTTTATAAACCTGACAACAGGTACCAATGCCAGCCCCTCCTGGCTGTTCTACGCCGACTCCATCTGGCGCCAGGGCGATGACATCAACGTTTACGGCAAAGGCTCGCCGGTACAGCAGTGGATAACCTATCGCGACGCGGAAACTTATCGCTCCATCGTGCGTAAAGGCCCACTGTTCCCGATTAACTCACTGATGTATCACGGTATCGTCAGCGCCGAACATGCTTATTTTGGGCTGGAAAAAGTACAAACGGACCAGGATTTTGCGGACCAGGCCTGGAGCTACTTCGCCACCGGCACGCAGCTGCAGGAGCTGTACATCACGCCGTCAATGCTGAACAACGCCAAATGGGACACGCTTGCCGACGCGGCGAAGTGGTCAAGGGCGAACAGCAGCGTGCTGGTCGACAGCCACTGGGTTGGCGGCGACCCGACGCAGCTTGAGGTTTACGGCTGGGCATCGTGGAGTAAAGAGAAAGCTATATTGGGCCTGCGGAACCCGTCAGATAAGCCGCAAAGCTACTATCTCGACCTGAGTAAGAGCTTTGAAGTGCCGAACGGCGAGGCCACGCGCTTTACGCTGAAGCAGGTTTACGGCAAGAACGGAACATTAACCAACGACTACCGCAAGCCGCTGGTTGTGACGCTGAAACCGCTGGAAACGCTGGTGATTGAGGCCACGCCGGTAAGCTAACAAAATCATAAGGCCCGAATATATCGGGCCTTATTCACGCTGTTATTCACAAGCCTTCTCTGCCACCAGCACAATACCACGGCGGGATTCATCAGGAGACAGGCTCCAAATCTCAGATTCAGGAATGCTTTCACCGTCATAGCAAACACGCTCTCCGTCATAGGGATAGAAGTGCCCATTCTCGGTATTCAGCACAAACACCTTAACGTGCTTCGATGAACGTGCAATACGCCGCCAAATTCCCTGCCCGCCAGAGTACTGCTCATGATCGCTCATTAAGATCAGATCCTTAGCCAGGATAAGATGCTCATAAAGCGTGGTTGCGACTCGCGTATCACGTGCCGGGCTCTCCACAACCACCCCCTCAACCTGAGTCACGGCTTTCGCTTCCCAGTAGCGCTTCACGGCAACAATAGATTCTTCCTGCCTGGTGCTTTTACGAGGAACAAGATCCAACTTAGCTACCACGAGATGGCGAAGTTCGTTGTTGTCATCAAGAGTCGGTTCAGCATAGATAATCGCCGCCGCAGTTTTATCTCTGCGAAAAATGATTAAAGCGGGTTCACCAAGAATTTCCGTGGTTCCAGAAATCTCGAATGCTCTTTCTAATGCTGCAGGGCTGTAACTGATGGGGTAAACGACCATCCTTGAATCTCCTGGTATCAATACCGGCATAAACTTTAACTCCCTTAAAGTCATTCAGTCATGCATAAATTAACACCAGGGAGTTCGTTTTTTAAACGCTAACCGCGTTGCGATGTGAAAACCAGGAGCCGGCTCGAGAAAACTACTTCTCGCTGTTTTCTAAAGCATATTTGTACAAGGCATTCTTTTTCACACCGTGAATTTCAGCGGCAAGCGCTGCCGCCTTTTTCAGCGGCAACTCCGTCTGCAGCAACGCCAGCGTACGTAGCGCTTCGGCGGGCAGTTCGTCATCGCTTTGGACTTTAAAGCCTTCAACAATCAGCACCATTTCGCCTTTGCGGCGGTTTTCATCTTCCTTCACCCATGCCAACAGCTCGCCTACGGGCGCGCCGTGGATCGACTCCCAGGTTTTGGTCAACTCGCGCGCCAGCACCACGTAGCGGGATTCACCCAGCACCGTGCAGATATCATCGAGACTGTCGAGCAGACGGTGGGTGGATTCATAGAAAATCAGCGTTCTCGGTTCCTGCTCAATCGCCTTCAGCGCATCGCGGCGGCCTTTGGATTTTGCAGGCAGAAAACCTTCGTAGCAAAAGCGGTCAGACGGCAAGCCAGCGGCGCTGAGTGCAGCGATAGCGGCGCATGGGCCAGGAAGCGGCACAACGCGAATTCCCGCTTCGCGACAGGTGCGCACGAGGTGGTAACCCGGGTCGTTAATCAGCGGCGTACCGGCGTCGGACACCAGCGCAATGCTTTGGCCTTCCTGCAGCTTCGCCAGCAGCGTTTCAGCTTTTTGTTGCTCATTGTGATCGTGAAGTGCGAAGAGTCGCGCATTAATCGCAAAATGCTGCAGCAAAAGTCCGGTATGACGGGTATCTTCTGCGGCAATCAGATCAACGCTTTGCAACACCGAGAGGGCCCGCTGGGTGATATCCCCGAGGTTGCCGATAGGCGTCGGGACGATGTAGAGCGTACTGGCTGAAATCGCCGCCGTTTCGTGTTGTTTCATTGTTTCATCCGTATTGCCGATTTAATATTGTACATTGGGAAATAAAACCACTGGATACAGAATGCTACCCTCAACCTTGAATCGTTCAAAAGCCGGGCGCTGCCTGCCTGTGTTGCTCGCGGCGCTGATTTTTGCCGGCTGTTCAACCCAGGCGCCGGATCAGTCCGCCACGCTGCTGCAGGGCGACACCACCGCCGGGTCCGCTTACTATCTGCAGCAAATGCAGCAAAGTGCAGATGATAGCAAGACCAACTGGCAATTACTCGCCATTCGTTCCCTGCTAAAGGAAGGCAAACCTCAGCAGGCCGTGGCGTTGTATAACCAACTGCCGCAGCAGCTCAACGATGCTCAAGCTCGTGAACAACAACTGCTGGTGCCGGAAGTGAAGATTGCGCAGAAAGATTTCAGCGCCGCCTCTGCCCTGCTGGAAAAGATTGATCCGAGCGCACTCGACAAGGGCCAACAGAGCCGTTATTACCAGGCTGTGATTGACGCTTCTCAGGGACGCCCGTCTTTAGCGCTGCTGCGCGCGTACATTGCTCAGGAACCGCTGCTGAAAGGCGATGCACATCAAAAGAACATTGATGGCACCTGGCAGGTTCTGTCGCAGTTCTCCCCAGAGCAAATGAACAGCCTGGTGATTAACGCCGACGAAAATATCCTGCAGGGTTGGCTGGATCTGCAGCACGTCTGGAGCGATAACCGGAACGATCCTAACATGCTGAAAGCCGGGATTCAGGACTGGCAAACGCGCTACCCGAATAATCCGGGTTCAAAAACGCTGCCGACTCAGTTGGTGAATGTTCAAAACTTCAAACCGGCTTCAACCGGTAAAATCGCTCTCCTGCTGCCGCTCAACGGCCAGGCTGCAGTGTTTGGCCGCGCGATTGAGCAAGGGTTTGAAGCGGCAAAAAACAACGGCGTCGCACCGGTTGCAGCCGTTCAGCCTGCTGCTCAGCCCGTAGATCCTAATGCGCAACAACAGTCTGCTCAGCCTCAAGAACAGCCTCAGCCGCAAGCGGCCCAAGCCCCCGTAGATCCTAATGCTGCAGTGAGCCCGGCAAGCGCGTCCGTCAGCGATCTGACAGACCAGAAGGCACAGGCCGCAACGCCGAAAACCGCAACACCTGCCGCATCGGTTGCCCAGCCAGACGCGCAAACCGCACCATCTGTTGCCGCGAACCCGTCGGCAGAAATTAAGATTTACGACACTAGCAGCCAGCCGCTCTCTCAAGTTCTGGCCCAGGCACAGCAGGACGGCGCCACGCTGGTCGTTGGCCCGCTGCTAAAAAACAATGTTGACCAGTTGGCCAGCACCAACAGCCCGTTAAATATTCTGGCGCTTAACCAGCCTGAAAACGTGCAGAATCGCCCTAACATCTGCTATTTCGCACTTTCTCCAGAGGATGAAGCCCGCGACGCCGCGGATCACATCTGGCAGCAAAGCCACCGCAATCCGCTGATGCTGATCCCTTCAAACGCTCTGGGCGACCGGGTGGCGAAAGCCTTTGCTACCGAATGGCAGAAACTCGGTGGTGGTCTGGTACTGCAGCAGAAATTTGGTTCAGTGAGCGACCTGAAGCGCGGCATTAACAGCGGTTCCGGGATTGCCCTGACTGGCACCCCGGTAAGTACGCCGTCCAATACGCCACCAGGCGTCACCATTGGCGGGCTGACTATTCCGGCTGCACCAACTGATGCGCAAATCACTGCAGGCAGCAGCGGCAACGTCGATGCGGTCTATATCATTGCGACCTCTGAAGAAGTGGCGCTGATCAAACCGATGATTGCGATGCGCACCGGCAGCCGCAGCAGCGCTCAGCTGTATGCCAGCTCGCGCAGCTCGCAGGGCGTGAACGGCCCGGACTACCGTCTGGAAATGGAAGGTCTGCAGTTTAGCGAAATCCCGATGCTTTCCGGCGGCAATCCACAGCTGATGCAGCAGGCGTTAAGCAGCGTCAATAATGACTACTCGCTAGCGCGTCTGTATGCCATGGGCGTTGACGCCTGGACGCTGGCCAGCCACTTCTCGCAGATACGCCAGGTGCCGGGCTACCAGGTCAACGGCAACACCGGGCAACTGACCGCCAGCCAGGACTGCGTCATTAACAGGAAGTTAAATTGGCTGCAATTCAGTCAGGGCCAGATCGTTCCGGTATCCTGAACCGCAAGCAACGCGGCGCGCGCTATGAACAGCAGGCGCGTCGCTATCTTGAGCGCGAGGGAATGCGCTTCGTAGCCGCGAACGTGCATGTTCGCGGCGGCGAAATCGACCTCATCATGCAACAGCAGCAGGTTATCGTTTTTGTGGAAGTGCGTTTTCGGCGTAACGATAAGTTCGGCGGAGCCGCCGCCAGCGTAACGCGCAGCAAGCAGCTGCGCCTGCTGCATGCCGCTCAGGTTTGGCTTAGCAGCAAAGGTCAAAGTTTTGATACTGTAGATTGCCGTTTCGATGTGTTAGCTTTCACCGGCAATGAAATAGCGTGGCTGACCAACGCGTTTGCCGCCGATATCTAAAAAACTCCAGGTAGAATCAACGTGCTCGAAAGAATCAAAGTCTGCTTCACGGAAAGTATTCAAACTCAGATTGCCGCAGCGGAAGCCCTGCCGGACGCCATCTCCCGTGCCGCGATGACGCTGGTTCAGTCTTTGCTGAACGGCAACAAAATCCTCTGTTGTGGCAATGGTACCTCCGCCGCCAACGCACAGCATTTTGCTGCCAGCATGATCAACCGTTTTGAAACAGAGCGCCCTAGTTTACCGGCCATTGCACTTAATGCAGATAATGTGGTCTTAACCGCGATCGCTAACGACCGTCTGCATGAAGAAGTTTATGCCAAACAGGTCCGTGCGCTGGGCCACGCCGGGGACGTTTTGCTGGCGATTTCCACCCGAGGCAATAGCCGTGATATTGTCAAAGCGGTTGAGGCCGCTGTCACCCGCGACATGACCATCGTCGCGCTGACGGGCTATGACGGCGGCGAACTGGCAGGATTGTTGGGGCCACAGGATGTTGAAATCCGAATCCCTTCTCATCGCAGCGCCCGCATCCAGGAGATGCATATGCTGACGGTAAACTGTTTATGCGATCTGATCGACAATACGCTATTTCCCCACCAGGATGGCTAATAGCTAATTTTGAGAAAGGAGAAGGAATGAACATGAAGGCCATTACGCCAGTCGCAGTTCTTATTTCCGCGCTGTTGCTACAGGGCTGCGTCGGTGCCGTTGTTGTGGGAAGCGCCGCCGTAGCGACAAAAACTGCGACAGACCCACGCACCGTTGGGACTCAGGTTGATGACGGCACGCTTGAATTACGCGTGAACAGCGCGCTCAACAAGGATGAGCAAATCAAGAAAGAAGCGCGTATTAACGTGACGGCTTACCAGGGCAAAGTGTTACTGGCCGGTCAGTCTCCTAATCCGGATCTCGCTTCTCGCGCTAAGCAAATTGCACTGGGCGTAGACGGCGCAACCGAAGTCTATAACGAGATTCGAATTATGGCTCCGGTCGGCCTGGGCGTCGCGTCGAGCGATACGTGGATCACCACAAAAGTTCGATCTCAGTTGCTCACCAGCGACCAGGTAAAATCCTCTAACGTGAAAGTCACTACCGAGAATGGCGAGGTGTTCCTGCTTGGCCTGGTGACCGAACGTGAAGGTAAAGCCGCAGCGGATATTGCCAGCCGGGTTAGCGGCGTGAAGCACGTCACCACCGCGTTCACCATTCTGAAATAACGGCCCCTCACCCTAACCCTCTCCCCACAGGGGAGAGGGAATCAACCAAAGCCTGTCCGGAAAATCCCTCCGAAACCTTTTTGGGTGAGGGTCAATAGCGATTACAGCTTACTCAGGCACTCCATCGCCACCGCTTTAAAACTGTCAAAATCCTTACTCTCGCGCAGCCGAACCATCGCTCGCTCACGCAGGAACGTCACAAACAGGTCGTAAATCGCCATCGCCTCTTCGTATTCGCTTTTGCTAATCGCCAGCAGGAAGATCACGTGTGCCGTCTCATCCCCCCAGCTAATACCGTGCGGCGCCAGCACGGTGTAAACCACCGTTTTTTTCGCCAGCAGGCCCAGCGAGTGCGGCAGCGCAATGCCTTCGCCCAGCATGGTACTGACGATGGCCTCGCGCTCCACCACCGACGGATGAAAATCTGCATCAACCACGCCTTCCCGCTCCAGCTGCTCGCAGAGCGTCAGGAACAGCTGCTGCTGAGTCATAGGCCGATCGATAATGCGGAAATGGCTGGCATCGAAGAATTTCTCCAGCATGTAAGGCCTTGTTCTGTCCACCAGCACCAGCTTGCCAAGCTGCTCGAGCTGATAGTCCGTCGGGAACGGCGCCATCACCACCACCGGCTTTTCTTTCTCATTGATGCGCGCCGTGCTGATCACAAAGTCCTCATCCACGGTTTCGAGCTGCTCGTAGTCGCGCAGAGAAATAATGTTGGTCACTTCCACCTGCGGATATTTACGCAGCAGCATCGCCTGCAGCATACGCACCGTCGAATTCCCGGTATCGCAAACCAGCAGCACGCGAGGATGCCTCTGGTAACCAATGTTGTAATGGCGTTCCAGACCCACGCCGATGTGCAACACCAGAAAACCAATTTCGTTTTCACTGATGGCGTAAGGGGTATATTTTCCCCAGCTTGAGACCGCCGCCAGCGTCATATCGTAAGCCAGCGGATAATGCTGTTTGATGTTAGCCAGCAGGGGGTTCGGGATGTTTATCTGGTAGCGCACCCGGGTGATCATCGTCTTGATGTGGGTCAGCAGGTCGGCGTGCAGCTGCTCGTCGCTAAGAAGGTTGTAGTTATAGTGGGTGTTGATGTAGCGCAGGATGTAGTTAACCAGCGCTTCGTCATCGTCGGCGCTGATCGCGCTCGGCGCCACTTCCTGCACCTGCCGCGAGGCGATATGCACCTGCAGCCACTGCTCTTCAGCTTCGGAAAGCGGCTTACCCGCCAGTTGCTGAAGAAGAGCGGCAATCTGTCTGGCCGCCTCTTTCACCTGGACATCAACGTTATCCGCCGTAAATTCCGGGAGCGGATAGCCTTCGCTGATGCGACGAACCGCCACCGAACAATAGAGGCGAATAAACTGCTCGCCTTCATCGGTCAGGCGGATGTGGCAGCGGGTAAAGCAATCGTGCAGCGAACCGGCGAGCAACTCCGGGACACCCGCGTTCAGCGCTTCTTCCGTCAATAACGGATTTTCGCTGTCCTCTAAGGTTAACTGCCACAGCAGATCGGTCAGGCAGGCGCGAATAGCCGTTTCGCTGCCGAACAGCTTCATGCCGTGGCGCGGGCGTGTCTCAATAGTCAGGTGATAGCGGTTAAACCACTCCCGCACTTCGGCCATATCGCTTTGCAGCGTGGCCCGGCTGACAAACCACTCTTCGGCCAGATCTTCCAGCTTCAGTGAAAACGCCGCCGTCAAAAAACGCACCACAAGGTAATGCACGCGTTCTGGCGAAGTGCGAGGAATACGAAGCTGACGCGGACGATGCTGCACCAGCTCGCCGTAACGCTCAGTATCCTCGATATTCAGTTGATAGCCCGCACCGCGGGTAAGCGTAAACTGAGCCCCGAAGCCTGACATCAGCGCATTAAGCGCCGTGATATCGGCCCGAACCGTACGAGTAGAAACGGACAAACGCCGCGCCAGTTCATCCTGGGGCAGCGTTTCGTTTTGCAGCATCTCAAAAAGCTGAGCCAGCCGTTGATTGGGGAATCTCACTACCGCTTCCTTTGGTTATCGGGGCGTTTAAGCGCCCCGTCCTGCTTTACTTAAACGGGGTGAAGACCATCTGTGACGGGCTTCCCACCGCCGTATAATCCTCGATAAAAGTTAATTTACCGTTGCCCGGGGCCACGCTAAAACGAGTAATGTTGTCGCTGCGCTGGTTCAGGGCATAAAGATGTTTGCCGGTATTATCCAGCGTCAGGCCTCGTGGATAGTCGCCTCGAGTCCAGATATCGTCCTGGTGCGTAAGCTCGCCATTAGCGCCCACGCTGAAATGCGCGATGCTGTTATGCAGGCGGTTGGCCACATACAGTTGCTTGCCGTCGTGGCTCAGCACCAGGCCCGCGGCAAAGCTCGTGCCCTTATAGCCTTTTGGCAGGGAAGAAATCGTCTTTCCTTCGGTCAGCGTGCCTTTCTCTCGGTCGAGCTTGTAATGGGTAAGCGTAGAAGCTTCTTCGTTAATCAACCACAGGCTCGCGCCATCTGCGGCAAAGACAAAGTGGCGCGGTCCTGCGCCTTTTGAAGAGGCGGCGATAAACGGCGGATCGTTTGGCTCCAGCACACCTTTGTTTTGATCAAAGCGATACTGGTAGATCCGATCCAGGCCAAGATCGGTGGAGAATACAAACTTGCCGCTCGGATCGGCGGCAATCATATGGGCATGCGGGCCGTTATGGTCGCTGGCGGCAAAGCTGCCTTCTACCGCAGCTTCTGGTTTCGCCGCCCCCGGCTCACCGCTGTCCTGATGCTTGTCGCTGGCTTCCTGCAGACTGCCATCTGCATTAATCGGCAGCACGGAGATTGAGCCGCTCACGTAATTAGCCACCAGTAGGTGCTTGCCCTGCGGCGTCAGAGACAAGTAGACCGGGCCAGCGCCGCCGGAAGAAACCTGATTCAGTTCGGTCACACTTCCGTCATCGCCCACGCGCAATGCCGCTACCACGCCTTTCTCGGCTTCACTGGCCACATACAGCGTTTTACCGTCAGGCGACGCGGCGAGCTGTGCGGCGTTCGGCAACGAGCTGACCAACGTTTTCTCGCTAAGCGCGCCAGTTTTGGCGTCAACCTGGAAGCGGTAAAGCCCTTCGCCGTTTGGGTTGTAGGTTCCCACCCAGGCGTAATGACTTTGCGCCGCGCTGTTACCGGCGGCGAGTAAGGCAAATGAAGCAACAAGCAGAGTGCGTGCAGACATGCGTTTGTCCTCGAAGTGTGGTTGATGAGGATTATACCCTCACCCTAACCCTCTCCCTAAAAGGGAGAGGGGATCTTTCTTAGTCACATCAGTCTTTCTTTTCTCCCTCGCCCCTTTGGAGAGAGGGGATCTTTCTTAGTCACATCAGTCTTTATTTTCCCCCTCGCCCCTTTGGGGAGAGGGGATCTTTCTTAGTCACATCAGTCTTTATTTTCCCCCTCGCCCCTTTGGGGAGAGGGCCGGGGTGAGGGGAAACAGCGAGCGCTTTACCCCACCAGCTTCTTCGTCATTGCCAACAACGTGGCAACATCTGCCGGACGCGTATTGCCGCTGGCCTTGTCGATAATCGAACTGTAAATATGCGGGATCACTTTGCTAACGCCGGCATCCAGCGCAATCTTCAGGATCTCCTCGTAGTTCTCGAGATCGATGCCGCCGGTCGGCTCCAGCCAGAAATCATGCTTCGCACAGGCTTCCGCTACCGCCTGATACTCTTCGCGGCAGTCCAGCCCACCCATCGGGAAATATTTGATTGAGCTGCCGCCCATATCCTTCAGCAGCGCAATCGCGGTCTCCACAGGCACGATACCGTCTGCAGCGCCAGAGCTTAACGGGCCGGTGGAGATTTTTACCATCCCGACGGTGCCGGTCGGTGAAACCAGGCCGTTGACCACGCTGTCATTCTGGCTCAGCAGCGCACGGCTGGTGCCCACGCCGGTAAACACCTGGTTGACGTGCTGGGGCTGAATCTGGCCGGAGATTTCACTCACCATGGCAGATTGGTTCGGGTCGCCTGCACCAAGGCCAACGGACAGCGCGTTGTCGATGAGCGCCGCGTAATCACGCATGTCGGCGACCGCGCTTGCTACATCCGGGTAGTTTTTAGATAACACGCCGACCAGCACATGGCCTTCCGCCGCCTGGTAAATCTCTTTAGCGTTTTCTTTGGAGCCGGCCAGGACGTTCAGGCACACGCGGTCACGGTAAAAATTCGGGGTCAGTTTCATGCTTATTTCTCCTTGCTTACCAGCGCTTTGATGCAGCGGTAAATAATCTCCAGCTGTGCCGCACTTACGCTGCGCACATCCGCTTCAATAATGCCTTCGTTAGCCTTGTAGCCACGGAAGTAGATGGCGTATTCGCCTTGTTTCAGCTTGCTGACCAGTTCGCCGGTGCTGATGCCAACGGTCGCTTCATCGAACTTGATTTCGCTGCGGGCGATATCACGGCCAGCGGCGTCCCACACCACGCGCGCGGTAACGCCGTTCAGCGTGTTCAGGCTGTCGATAAACGGCGTCATTTTGGCGACCATTTCGGCCCCGCTTTCTTTGGCCGCGCTCAGGTAATGCTCAATCGCGCAGGTCAGGCCGAGAATGCCTTCTTTACCGACTTTCATCGCACGCCCGATGCCGCCAGTTTGCAGCTTCACCCACTCGACGTACTGCTCTTTGCCGATCACCAGCCCGCTGGTTGGGCCTTCAATAGCTTTCGCCCCGCTGTAAATCACCAGGTCAGCCCCGGCGCGGTAATAGCACTGCAAATCTTCTTCCGCCGCAGCGTCAACAATCAGCGGCAGGTTGTGCTTACGTGCCACGACAACAGCCTGCTCAACGCTGAGCATGCTTTTCTGCACCGAATGGTGGGATTTGATGTAAAGAATGGCCGCCGTGCGTGGAGAAATGGCCGCAGCCAGCTGGTCTGCTGAACATTCGTTGGCGTAGCCCGCTTCAACGATTTTGCCGCCGCCCAGGTTCACCATAGTGCCGACCGGCGCACCGAAGTTAACGTTGTGGCCCTTCGGCAGCACAATCTCGTTGTTCTCCAGCGGGGCGGCGTGCAGGTTCTCGATCAGCCATTGATTGTCTTTTACCAGCACCGCAGCTACAGATTGGGCAATACCGGCAGAAGCGCAGGACACCACGGTCGCCGCTTCAACGTCGAGCAGCCCGGCAATGTAGGCGCCGGTCTTGTTGACCAGATCCTTCATTTCGAAGTAGTGATTCATGCCGGTGGTGACCGCGTCCACCACTTCCGGGCGAGGCGTAGACACACCGAGGGCAGTCATGCGGCCAGATGCGTTAATCACCTGTTTTAAATTGTATTTTTCATAGATCGAAGACATGTTCAGCTTTCCCTTGTTCGGTAGTAAACCATTTCCCGGCGCGCACTGCGGCCAACGCCACCAGCGCCTGGTCACCCGTCAGCGTTTGCTGCTCTGCGTCGGTAAATACCGTTGGCTGGCGGCGCAGCTCAAAGACGGTCAGATCGCCATCCAGCCCCACGACCAGGCGGCCTTTATTTTTCAGACGTAATCCATCGGCAGCGTGAGCGGTCACGCAGTCAATAACCTGAGGCAACGACAGGCCAATGGAGAGGAATTTCGACATCACTGCGCCAAGTGAATGCACCGGGCCGCTGATGCGGTTGCGGCAGTAGATATCCGAGCTGATGCTGTGCGGCAGAATGCCCTGCTGAATAGCGACACGCGCCACGTCAAAACTAAAGCTGGCGGTGCCGTGCCCGACATCCAGACGCACGCCGCGCTGAATCGCCTGCGCCACGGAGGCTCTCAGTTGCCCGGCCGGATTAAGAATGCGGTTCGGCTTACCGTTATAGCAGTGAGTGATGATATCGCCGCTGGTCAGCAGCTCGGCCACTTCATCGAGATCCGGCGGGTTGTTGCCGATGTGCACCATCAGCGGCAAGTCACCGTTTTCTTTTTGGATAGCCTTAGCGCGCACCAGCGGCGTAATTCCGTTGTCTCCCACCACGCTGCTGCTCATCCGCGCTTTTAAGCCCACGATAAAGTCCGGGTGGCGCTTCACCGCGCCGCGCACGGCGTCAGCGTCAATATTCGCCATATTGGACAGTTCGTTCTGGGCAATCAGGCCCACGCGGGAGATGTTGAGCAACGCATAAACTTCCGTCGCGGCGCTGCGGGTGATTTGATAGAAATCGTCGACGTCATCGGCCCCGGTGCTTCCGGCATCAACGACCGTGGTCACGCCGGTATGAATCCCTACGCTGTCAGGTTCGTCGTGGTAGATAGGGGACTTGGGATAACAGTGAACGTGGGAGTCAATCCAGCCGGCGCTGACGTAGTACTCGCCGTTCAGCTGGCGCTCTTCAGTTGCCTCGCCGGTTATCTTGCCTAAGGCGGCAATCTTGCCGTCCTTCAGGGCGATATCGATCACGGTATCGTCCACCAGCCGCGCCTGGCGCAGGATCAGGTCAAACATATCTTTCTCCTTAACTGGCGGGCGAGCCGCAGCCCGTCCGCCCTGGAAATACGACTTACAACGCTACCGGGAAAATGGAACCTAAAATCATTGCGCCCAGGATCGCCCCGCCGGTAATCGGTTTGCCCCAGAGGTAAAACAGCAGAGAGCCGATCAACGAGCCGATGCCGATAGGAATCGAAGCCGTCATGGCGCTGAGGATAATCAACGGCCCAAGGAAGCGGCCGGAGGCGTTGCCCGCGCCCATCATGACGTCCGCCCCGTAGGTCGAGTCGCTCTGATTGATGGTGAACTTACGTGCCAGGATGATGATGTAGCCAATGGCGAGACCAATCACCAGGCCGGTCACCAGCGATGCGGCAAAGTTTGCCACCGGGAAGACAAAGCCCGCGCCCAGCAGCAGCGCCGGAACGCCGAGGCCTACGCCGGTTTGAATCGCCCCACCAATATCCAGGATCCCGACCAGAGAGCCTTCGATGATGCGGGCAAACAGGAAGCTGGCGCCAAACGCCGCCACCGCGCCGTAAACGCCGGTATCAATCCCGGACTTCAGCATCGCCACGAAGGCCACTTCGTTAAACGCGCCGATACCGTACAGGTAGTACATGTGTGTCCCGGCAAACACGCCGGAGGAGAGCAGGCCGACAAAGATCGGGAATGACCAGTCCGCGTACCAAAAGCCTTTATTCTGTTCCATGCGTTATCCCCTTATTTGCCGCTCAGCGAGTTATGCAGCAGATCCAGCCAGTTCGGCACGGTCATGTGGAAAGACTCGATCATCTTCATGTCGAACCCGCGGAAGAAGGCACTCAGCACAAACAGGGCCACGATAGCCGACATCATCACTTTGGTGACGCGGTGCCAGCCGCTTTCTTCAACGCCTTTACCGATCAGGATACCCAGCACCAGCCCCGGTACGGCGTTGCCCATGATCAGCTGCGCTGCGCCGCCGAAAATGGTTGCCCAGAAGCCAGATTTTTTACCGGCATCGATAGCCGCCAGCCAGAAAATAACGGGCATCACAGTGTTCACCAGCAAGTTAGCCGCAGGCACCAGCACTTTGACTGCCGTGACCTGAAGCGCCGCTGGCACCGCAGAGGCCGTAGAGTTCAGGAACGCCACCACGATCATGCCGATGATGCCGCAGGCGATAGCCATTTTTTTCGGGTCGTGGAGGGTTTCCGCCACGTTACGGTTCTTCACCATCAGTGCCGCCGCGCCCCA
The DNA here is from genome assembly GCF_900177785.1 of Cedecea sp. NFIX57. Taxonomy (NCBI): domain Bacteria; kingdom Pseudomonadati; phylum Pseudomonadota; class Gammaproteobacteria; order Enterobacterales; family Enterobacteriaceae; genus Cedecea; species Cedecea sp. NFIX57. Next base: position 138,412 of record NZ_FXAS01000013.1, read on the forward strand.
GTTAGGGATGATGCGGTGGTCAACGTCCTGGGTGAATGCCCCCGCCGCGACGGAAGATGCCCAGGCGTTAAAGAAGAAGCCAAGCCCAAAGGAGAAGTGAGAAGCCGGGTCCCCTTCGCAGGAGTTCAGCTCGCCGAGTGTACGAAATGCGCCCATGCCCTGAGAGGTTGGCGCATGGAACATACGCGCGGCTCCGGCACCAACGCCCACACCGACGAGGCCGCCGATAATGAGTGATTTGAATAGTATGATTAAGAACATGTATCTGCCCTTTTCTACCCTGCTTATCTGTCGCTGTAGCCGCGTGAACTACAACACCAGCTAATTGGGTATAAATGTTTGAATTAATTAGAGACGAAATCCACCTCATCGAGGTTAAGAGCCGTCACGTTGACGGAAACATCCAGCTCCACGCTGTAGCTCCGCCTTTCCCGGCGCAGGAAGAAGAACAGAAAAGCTTCTTTGCGCACCCTGACCTGCGCCTGAACAACCTGCACGTCCTGTGGCTCAATGCGCAGAAGAATGTGGTTGGTGGATTTAAGCACCGTGCCCTGAACGTGATTCAGGGCGTCGGAAAAGGCTTTGGCTTTGGTATCGCCGCGCCCGCTAACTCGCACCGTGGTAGCGAATTTTTCTTTCATACTTAACTGCCGTACTTCTTGTTCCACGCCTGTACCAGGCGCTCACCCAGCTCTTCTTTGTCCATAAAGCCAAAGCCAAGCACGTTGTTGCCTTCGTTAATCGCCGTCACACCTTCATCAACGGAGCGCATGCCGTACTTCGCTTTGTAGCCATGTTTGGTTTGTGCGGTGATGGCACCTGCGCCGCCGCTGCCGCAGAAGGAGATACCAAAGGTGGCATTTTCTGCTTTCATCACGTCGCCCAGCTTCATGTCGGCGGCGACGCCTGGAATAACCACGGCGCGACCGCCCGCTTTTTCGATCCCTGCTGCAACTTTCTGGCCTTTGCCCAGACGGTCACCAATGACTACGGTAATTTGTTCCATTGTTTTCTCCTGATTATTCAAAGATTGTCTTTCGCCACTTCGAAATGCACTGACAGCAACCACGCTTCTTCTACCGGCAGATTCCCGAACTGATCGACCACCGCCTGCGCCATTTCCATCGACTCCGCGGAGATCTCCTCGAACAAGCTCTCTTCCACTTCTGGTAACGGCTCTCCGGTCAGAGAGCGATGAATCATCGCCTTCACGTGAGAGGCCAGCATTTGTTCCTGTACCGCGTTAGGCGTGATATGTTTACTTTTGAACAGCGCGTCAATAAAACCCTGAATACGCGCCGTTAACTCCTCGGCTTCATTAACCATTACCGCTCCGTTATTCACCCTGGGTACCTCGTTAACTAATCTGTTTTTTAAGCTACCTGGCGGGGGGAAAGGTTTGTAGCGAGTTGTTTTCCACTTCGAAGTGGAAATCGCAGCTGCAATAGTGATCTGTTCCACATAAAGAGCCGGAATGACGCTTTTCCGCTGGCTTACCGTGAAATGGCTCACATAACCAGGTGATAAAAGACCGTTTTTCCAGCGGCGTTTTTTGTTTGAAAGTGTGATGAAAAGACCGTTTTACCGCCATCATTGGCGTTGCTTATGATGGATACGTTCGTGGTGTAACAGTAAATCCTGCTGCTTATTGCGGCTCATCAGTGCCGTTCGGTCTCGTTTGCTATACCTTAATGGCATAATTTTTCCGACTGGGGTTATCGCCGGGTAATGAAAATCGACGCTGAAATCACCTTCCGTAAGCTTGAGATATTCATGGAGTTTATGGAGAAAGGGAACATTGCGCGCACCGCCGAAGCGCTGGGTATCAGCGGGGTTAGCGTGCATCGCGCATTGCATACCCTGGAGGAGGGTGTGCGCTGCCCGCTGTTTATCCATAAAGGACGCAACCTGGTGCCGCTAGAGTCTGCATTTACCCTTCTGGAGCACAGTAAAGAGGTGGTTGCGCTGATGACGCGCGGCATCGATGAAACCCGTCAGGCTGCGGGTGTAGGCCAGGGACGGTTGCGCATCGGCACCCTCTATTCCCTGACGCTCGAAACCGTGCCAAAACTGATCATGGGCATGAAACTCAGGCGGCCAGAGCTGGAAATGGATCTCACTATGGGTTCAAATCAGGTGCTGCTAAATATGCTGGAAGACGGCGTGCTGGACGCCATCCTGATCTCTATTTCCGAAGGCGAAGTCGATCGCTCAAGGCTGGAAGTTCTGCCGATGTTCCGGGACGATATTTTCCTGGCGGCACCGACCAGCTTCCCGCTCGACACCAGCCATCCGGCGGATTTGCGCGAATTCCACGGTGAGAAGTTCGTTTCTCTGGCGGAAGGCTTTGCGACCTACGCGGGCTTTCAGGAAGCCTTTAGCGTCGCCGGTTTCGAACCGGAAATCGTCACCCGGGTAAACGACATTTTCTCGATGGTCAGCCTGGTACAGGCGGGCGTCGGGCTCACGTTGATGCCCGGAAGAATGAAGAAGGTGTATGAAAATTCTGTGCAGCTTTTACGACTCGCCGAGCAATACCAGATGAAGCAGACCATCGCTATCGTCTTCGCCCGTAATCGCGAACTCGATCCGAACCTGCTGGCGCTGGCCGCCGAGGGGCGCATGTACGCCCGCTCGTTTATCGATACGCCTAACGCGCCACCTTAGTTTTTTCCGCAAGATGAACGATAGCCGCCACGCTGTTTTGTTCGCGGCAGACGGTGATTCCCTCCCGAAACGCCTGTCGCGTCAGCCCCGAAAGCACGCTGCCCGGCGGCATTTCAATGGCCAGACGCACGTCCCGCTCGTTGGCAGCAACCATCGCCTCTCGCCAGCGCACCGTGCGCGCCATGTTGAGCGCAAGATCTTCCGCAATTTGTTCGGGTAACCAAAGCACGCGGCCCGTGCTACCGCTGAGATAAGCGCAGGACGGGCGGTTCAAGGCTACATCGGCAAACGCCTGCTTAAGCGTCTGAGCAGGTTCGTTCAGCAGCGCACAATGGGACGGCACGCTAACCGCCAGTTGGCGAGCTTTTTGCGCGCCCTGCTCCAGCGCCCTGTGCGCCACCTTCGCCATAGCCTGCTCGCTCCCGGCAATGACGATTTGCTGCTCGGCATTGATATTCGCGATATAGGTTCCACTCCCCGCTACAAGGGCTTCAACCTGCTCAAGGCGTAGCCCGACGATGGCCGTTAAGCCGTAACCTTCGGGATAAGCCTGCTCCATCAGGTCGCCGCGAAGTGCCACCAGTCTTAGGGCATCGGAAAAACTGATTACCCCGGCGACGACAGCCGCCGGAAATGCACCAATAGACAGGCCGCTAACCATGTCCGGCTTCACGCCGTTACGCTCAAGCTCCTGCGCCCAGGCCACGCCAGCGATCAGCAGACAAAGCTGCACGGCGCGAGTGTGTTTCAGCGCAGCAATGCTATCCAGTTGGTCGGTTTCATCCCCTAAAACCACCCTCACCTGCGCCATGATGGCATCACGCTCGGGTAAATGTTGCAGCATGCCAGCGCGCTGCGTTCCCTGCCCGGGAAAAGTAAAAAGTATCTTCATCCGTTATCCTCCGGCTGCCAGGGGTTGGCCACAAGCTGCGGCCCCTGGTTGGTTTTCAGCAGCACGCGTTTTTCCCTTAGCCATTCCGCCAGCGCAAATGCGCCATAGGGCGTTTCGATTTGCGTGTCGGCCCGGCAAAGCAGTTTGTCGGTCAGGCTCTGCCACTCTGCCAGCACCTCTTTTGCCAGTGGCTGCGGACTGCGAATCAGCAAATCCAGGTCGCTCGCGGCATGCATTACCGGCACTTCTGTTGCCAGCGCGTAGCCTACGCTCCCGGTAATCCCCCAGCACCATGTCCACGGGCGACTTGCCAGTTGAATAGCCGCCTGCACCGGCGGCATGGAAACAAAAGCAGAATTGAGCAGCAGCTCGCGGCTGGATAACGTCTCCGGACTAACAACGCGCTTCACGCTCGCCGGATGTACCCAGCCCGCCGCGCGCTGGTCGCGCCGCATTCCCCGCACGCCTACCGGCACACGGCCTTCACGCTCGACATCACGCCGTACCACCACCGGCAGCGCAGGTCGCCACTGGCTTGTGACCCATTCTTCGCTCACCCCTTCCAGCGCTTCGCGGTCGGTGAGCCAAAGGAGATCGTGGGGGCGTAATGTCGGCATAATTTAAAGTCCTGAAGTCAGCGTAATAAACAGCGGTAGCGACAGGATAGAGAGTACCGAGCTCAGCAACAACACGGCTTCTGCATCCGGCGACTGCACGCCAAAGCGGTTACCAAAAACGACGCCAAAGAAACCAGCAGCCAGAGCAATCATCAGAATGGAAGTGATCGCCACCGGGCCGGTCAGACCAAACGCTAGTACGATCCCCCAGGCGATAAACGGCTGAATAAGCAGCTTGGTGACGGTCGCGGAGATAACCATAGTGTTGATCTGCAGCTTACGGGCAGACAGGATCACCCCGGTCAGGAACAGCGCGGCGGCGGTAGCGGCCAGGCCCAGCGGTTTAATCGAAGCCAGCAGAAGGTCAGGCATACGGATACCGATAGCCGACAGCACAACCCCCAGCAACGGCCCCCAGACGATAGGTTTTTTCACCGAGCGCCACATCAGCACCGGCAGCATAGCCAGCGTAGAGCCGCTGTTTTCACCGGCCGCACGCGCTTTTTCACGCTCAAGGATAAGCAGGCAGAACGGCGTCATCAGGACGGAACCGCAGGCAATAGATACCGCCACGGAAAGTGAAGTCGAAGAGCCTTCTCCGAGCACGCTGCCTAAAATTGGCAGGCCGAGCGCGGCATAGTTAGGCAGCGCCACGGTAAGGGTTAACACGGCGGCATCCTGCGGCGACTTTTTAAATACGTTGGTCGCAAGGAAGTAAATCGCCGCGTAGGTAATCCACATCGCGAGCACCAGCACCACAATCAGTGGAGACTGCTGAACAATGCCAAGCCACGGCGTTTGAACTGTCGCGCTAAACAGCGCGGCGGGTAGAGCAAAGTCCATCACAAAAATGTTTAGCAGCGAGACATTTTTGTTATCGACCATTTTCGCTTTGCCGGCGAAAAATCCCAGCAGCATGATGACAAAAATAGGGGCCAGAGCATGAACGATCACGTAAGTCATAACTTCACCTTGAGTCAATAAAGAGAGTTAGCACGGTCGCGATATTTATTATTTTCGGACGTTTTTTTTACTCAGGCACGGCTTACCGTGCCCGGTTATAGAGTCCGGCAGGTTTGTCTTTTTTATTACCAGCTGGCGCGCATACGTTCACGAACCAGCGCCGAACTGTGGCGATTTTTCGCCAGCAGACGGCATTTCAGCGAAGTCTCGCTACGTGCTTCTTTCACCGCCGTGCTCAGGGCTGCCTGCACTTTTGCCACATCGTCACTTTGCGGAGCGTCCGGGTTGTTGATATCCAGCAGCGCGGAAAGCAGACCCAGGGTTTCATAGTTGCTGATGTCGTAGGCCATCGGTGGAATGGTGGCGGCCAGTTTTTCCAGCGCCTCCACGGTGCGCAAGGTGATACGCGCGGCGGACTCTTTTCCCATCGCGTGGATCATCACGCCCTTATCGTTAAAGGCAATCAGCCGGTTAGCCTGGTAACCGTGGGCGAGGAACGCCCCGGACATCGCTTTGCCGACAATCAGGCCCACAACAGGATGCCCGGCCAGGCGGGCATTGGCGTAAGCGCCTGCGGCACCTGCCAGCGCCTGGTGAATACCGAATGCCTCTTCGCGGCGCCCATAGGCCTGGCTTGGGACATCAATCACCGCGACGATGGCGCGCTTTTCAGCCTTATCGGCATCTTCAGCGATGGTTTCACTGACCACTTTTGCCAGCGTCCAGCCTTCTAACAGCCCTACTTCGCCGCCAGCCGCCCGGGGATAATGGTTATTGGCATCGGGCACCACGGCGATAAAGCGTGCAGGTTTCCCGTCAACGTTGCCGTCGGCGACCTGTACGGAGGCGCACAGCCCCGCCATACGTGGTGCATCCGGGACCAAAGTGTCCAGCCAAACGGCGGCGCGATTCAGTTTCTGGCTCATGAGCGTTTCTCCCCAAAAAGCTGTTTAATTTGTTCGGCATCAGCCTGCTGGCTGGTGTCGAAATGGGTCAGGCGATCCAGATACCACGCGTAGTTATCGGTGCGGTGCTGAGCCGGAACACCTTTGGCGATGGCTTCGTTGACGGCCTGCTTCACGGCATGAATGCCGTCGCCAACCAGCGCATCCACCAGCCCGCTCTGATAGCGAACTTCGCCGCCGGTCATGCCCCAGATAAACGGCCTATCGCGGGAGTCGTATTCTTCAATGCCCGCCTCCTGCTCGATAACCTGCGGGCCGTTGAGGCCAAGACGTGCCTCGCGGGTCACAATCAAGTAGCTGCAAAGCGCGGCGGCGATCGACATCCCGCCGAAGCAGCCCACGGTGCCGGCCACGACGCCAATCACCGGCGTGTAGCGACGTAAATCGACAATCGCCGCGTGGATATCTGCAATCGCTGCCAGACCGAGGTTGGCCTCCTGCAGACGCACGCCGCCGGTTTCCAGGCAAAGCACAGCCTGAGTAGGAATGCCGTTGCGGTTGTCTTCTGCCGCCAGTTCAAGCGCGGCCGCCATTTTCGCCCCGGACACTTCGCCCATGCTGCCGCCCTGGAATGCGCCTTCGATGGCAATCACCACCGCCGGGCCACCGTTAATCGTGCCTTTGGCAACGACCATCCCGTCGTCGGACTGAGGCACGATGCCCTGCTGCCCCAGCCAGGGCGAAATAATGCCGTCGAATGGGTCGAGCAATTCACGATAGCTGCCTTCATCCAGCAGCAGGCGTGCACGCTCGCGGGCTCTTAATTCAATAAAGCTGCTGTCATCACGCATGAGCCACCTCCTCAAAAACCTGTTCGATACGGATACGCGCCACGCCCGGCGTCGCACCAAAATCATGAATTTTTAGCTGCCCGGCGGGCAGGCTGCTCAGCGCGGCCAGGCGATCGAAAAGTGCTTTCCAGCGTTTTTCGCTGTTATCGACGGAAGTGGTGATGTCGATGGTCAGGGTCTGCCCTTGTGCGGCAGAAAAAAGGACTTCCATATCACCGGAGCCCACCACGCCAGCCAGAGCTTTACCTGTGACCGTGCGGGTTGCCGGAAATGACAACGTAATGTGTTCCATAACGCCCTCGTTAAATAAGTGAGTGAAGCGGGGTGGCATCGTTAGCGATGCAGTCCAGCAGAAGCGTGGCGGCGAGCAAATCTGCCGCACCACCCGGCGAAGCATTCAGCGCCAGCATGTTGCGGTCGAGCATGTCCAGCGCATCGCGGCCTTCTTTGCGCGAGATACCGCCGTTGATCAGCACGTTGCGGGCGCCGTTCTGCATCGTTTCCAGGCCAGTTAATCCGGCACGCGAGAGGACGCAGGTATCTGACAACGAAGTCATAATCGCCATCAGAGCATCAATGCGAGCTTCGCCTTCGGTTGCTCCGGACTGGCGACTGCGGCGGAGCTGAGGCAGCGCGAGACGCATAACGTGAGGAAAGCCCTGCTGAGCTTCTTCGCGCGCGCCCGGCAGGCGATAGCGTCTTGTGGCTCTCAACCCTTTGCTAAAGCTCTTGGGTGCAGCCTCATCAGGAAGCGCAGCCAGCCGTGCCGCCGTAGCGGTAATCTCCGCGCTGCTGCCTGCCATACCGTGCATAGCGGCGGCGGAAACCAGCAGGCCGAGCGCCCAGATTGCGCCCCGGTGGGTATTCACCCCACAGGTCGCCGCCATCATCTGCTGCTCCCCTTCGCGCCCCAGGCGCCCGACCAGCTGACGCAGCGCAATGTCGGCCGGACGTTCCCAGCTTTGTAATGCCAGAGCATGAAATGTCGGGGTCAGGCTGTGGGCCGATCGCTCCATCAGCGCCAGGCTGAGGTCGTGATGGGCGCCATTCCCCCGGCTGTCCACCAGACCGGGTTTCGGGCTCAGGCGGGCTTCTTCAATCAGGCTTTGGGTCGCCGCCCTTGCCAGCCAGCCCGCACCGGCCTCAACGCCTTTCTGTGGATGTAATTTCATTACCAGCTCCGGAATTTCGCTGGCGGGTTGTAGAGACCGCCGGACCATTCGACCAGATCGGCTACGCTGCTTGCCGCCAGCAGGGAACGGGTCGCCTCGCTGCGGCGGATCCCCATGTCTTCCGGGTAGGCCACTTTGCCGCTCTGGCGAAGCGCCGCGACGCGCTTAGCGTCAACGCCCAGGCCGATGTCGGTGATACCGGCAACCGCCGCCACCATCGCCCGGCGCTCTTCCAGGCTCTCCGCACGGTAGAGATATGCAATCCCTTCCTCGGTCAGGACGTGGGTGACGTCGTCGCCGTAAATCATCACTGGCGCCAGCGGCATACTGGAGGTTTTAGCCACCTCAACGGCGTCCAGAGTTTCTACGAAGGTCGGTTTCACGCCCGCCTGGAAGGTTTCGACCATCTGCACCACCAGCTTTTTGCCGCGCTGCATCGGGTCAGGTTCGGTGATCATGTTCAGCCAGGCCGGTGTGGCATGGCGACGGCCATGCGGATCATGGCCCATGTTTGGCGCGCCGCCGAAGCCCGACAGGCGGCCACGCGTCACGGTAGAAGAGTTAGCCAGGCCATCAACCTGCAGAGTGGAACCGATAAACATATCCACCGCGTATTGCCCTGCCAACTGACACATGGCGCGGTTAGAGCGCATGGAGCCGTCTGCGCCGGTAAAGAAAATATCCGGGCGAGCGCGGATGTACTCTTCCATCCCCAGCTCACCGCCGAAGCAGTGCACGCTCTCAACCCAGCCGCTTTCAATCGCCGGGATCAGCGTCGGGTGCGGGTTCAGGGTCCAGTGCTTGCAGATTTTACCTTTCAGGCCGAGCTGTTCGCCGTAGGTGGGCAGCAGTAGCTCGATGGCGGCGGTGTTGAAGCCGATCCCGTGGTTCAACGACTGCACCTGATGCTCAGCGTAAATGCCTTTGATAGCCATCATCGCCATCAGGATGTGTTCCTGCTTGATCAGGCGCGGGTCGCGGGTAAACAGCGGTTCGATAAAGAAGGGTTTGTCGGCAACCACCACGTAGTCAATCCACGAACCGGGAATGTCCACGCGCGGCAGGTCACAGTCGTCGTCTACCAGTTCATTAACCTGGGCGATAACAATGCCGTCATGGAAGGCGGCTGCTTCAACCAATGCGGGCGTATCTTCAGTACTCGGCCCGGTGTACAAGTTGCCTTTGCGGTCGGCTTTATAACCGGCGATAAGCGCGACGTTAGGCGCAAGATCGACGTACAAGCGAGCATAAAGCTCGATGTAGGTGTGAATCGAGCCAATTTCTAACTGCCCGTCCTCCAGCAGTTGAGAAATACGCAGGCTTTGGGTGCCGGAGAAAGAGAAGTCAAGCTTGCGGGCGATACCTTTTTCAAAAATATCAAGGTGTTCGCTGCGGCCTACGCTTGGCATGATCATATGCAGATCGTGCACTTTTTGTGGGCTGACTTCCGCCAGCATACGGGAGAGGAAATCAGCCTGTTTCTGGTTGTTCCCTTCCAGCACCACCCGGTCGCCTGGCGCAATCAGCTTTTCCATTACGCCGACGAGGTCCCCGGTCGGGATCACCTTGCCCTGTACGTTGCTGGACGCCATCCGCCGTTGCTTCTCGGTGCGGCGTGTGTTCCAGACGCGGGCAGGCGTTTGGCTAGCACTCATTATTAACCTCCTGATTCAGCGAATCATTTTGATTGGCTTTAGTCTGGTTAAAAGTGTGCGCCACGCCGGGTTGGCTATCAATTAAGCTCAGGAACCAATCATTAGCCTTAGAGTAATAATGGATTTACCGTTTTGTGATCGGGGTAGAAGGCGAAGAGGGCCGGGGTGCGCTACACGGACGAAGGGGAAAAAAGTGTACTCTGCCGCCCCCGATGTTAAAATTAGCGAGTCTTAAATACAGGTTTTAACGTCATGCAGCTCGTCACCATACTCAACAATCCTCTGCTAAAACAGCCGCGCATCGCTTAGCGCGCTCACACATTTTCGTCTGCAATTTGAAACGGAACTTTGTTCCGTGGGCACACTTTTGCTGTGAGAAAAAACATGTCAAAGACTGAAAAGCACTGGTCTCAGGTCGAGTACCTGCACGAAACGGTGACCAACCCCAATATTCATATCAAAGGCCAGCACAGTTATTACAGCGACTGCTGGGATAGTGGTTTTGAGCGAAGCGTGGTGCGCTACCTGCAAGGTGATGCGGTGAGCCGGGAGTGGGAACCCATTGGCAAACTTGACCAGCTGTGGATAGGTGATTACGTCAGTATAGCCGCCGAGGCGGTGATCCTGATGGGCGGCAACCACACACACCGCGGCGACTGGTTTTCCCTTTACCCCTTTATCAAGACCATCAAAGACGCCTACCGCGCCAAAGGCGACACAACGCTCGGGGATGGAAGCTGGATAGGTATGAGGGCGATGATAATGCCCGGCGTGACCATCGGTGAAGGCGCGATTATTGCCGCTGGCAGCGTGGTGACGAAAGACGTCGCGCCTTATAGCGTTGTCGGCGGTAACCCGGCCAAACCAATCGCCCTACGTTTCGAACCTGAGGTGATTGAGCGGCTGCTAAAGCTGCGAATTTATCAGCTAAGCGACGAACACTTTCAGGCTATTCGGCCCCTGTTGAGCAATAACGATATTGCTGCGCTGGAGCACGAGGTGGGAGCACTGCGGTAAAGAAAACGGGCGGGAATAACCCGCCCGTTCTTAAATCTTAGCGAAACTTCTTGTGGTAGGTATCGCGAGTGGTTTTGAAGTCAGCGGCAGCAGCCTGAGCTTCTGTCACTTTGCCTTCGTTGGCCAATTTCAGTGCACCGTCAATCTGGCCCACGAGGATATCAAACCCGTGGCGGTACTCTTTCATGTTGGCGCTGTCGGCCGCTTCATTTTCCAGCTTTGGCGGGGTGCCTTTCTGCGCATCCAGAGCCGCTTCACGCATATTGCCCAGTGAAGTTTTCAGCTCGGCGGCGTCTTTAGTGCTCAGCACGGTCTTGTAGTTTTTTGCGATAATGTCCATGTCGTCGCCAACATCTTTGGCAAACGCAGCGCCGGACAGTAACACGGATGATACGGCTAACATTGCAATCAGTTGCTTACGCATTTACTCACCTTTCCTTTATCTTTTTTATATGAGAAACGGGCGCGGCAGGGCGCGCCACATTGCTTTACTGACCGGCTATCTTCATCTCCGGAAGTAAGACTGAACCACACTGAATGTTGCTACGTGTTTCTATATCGTTGCCAATAGTAACTATCTCGCGCCACATGTCCTTCAGGTTGCCGGCGATGGTGATTTCGCTCACCGGATACTGGATCTCGCCGTTCTCAACCCAGAAGCCCGCCGCGCCGCGAGAATAGTCGCCGGTAATGCCGCTCACGCCCTGCCCCATCAGCTCGGTTACGACCAGACCGGTGCCCATCTGTTTCAGCATTTCCTCAAAGCCCAGCCCCTGGCCAGCAATGCGCCAGTTGTGGATGCCGCCCGCGTGACCGGTGCTTTTCAGCCCAAGCTTGCGCGCGGAATAGTTGGTCAGCAGCCACTGCTGCAGCACGCCGTCCTTGATGATATCGCGGCGTTCGGTGCGCACGCCTTCGCTGTCAAACGGCGTGGAAGCCAGACCTTTCAGCAGGTGCGGATGCTCTTCAATGGTCAGCCAGTCCGGCAGGATTTGCTTGCCGAGGGAATCCAGCAGGAAAGTTGATTTGCGGTACACCGCGCCGCCCGCAATCGCGCCGACCAGGTGACCAAACAGCCCGGTCGCCACTTCATTAGCGAAAATCACCGGCGCTTTCATGGTGGACAGCTTACGTGGAGACAGACGAGATAACGTGCGGCGCGCGCAGTCGGCCCCGACCCATTCAGGTGATTTCAGGTCTTCCATCGCGCGACCGATGGTGTAAGCATAATCCCGCTCCATATCACCGTTTTCTTCGGCAATTACGCAGCTCGACAAGGAATGACGAGTGGAGCAGTAGCTCTGCAGCATACCGTGGCTGTTGCCGAAAACTTTGATGCCGTAATGGCTGTTAAAGCTGCCGCCTTCGGTATTGGTAATGCGTTTGTCCACGTTCAGGGACGCGTTTTCCGCTCTCGCGGCAAGCTCAATGGCGCGCTCCGGGTCAATTTCCGTTGGGTGGAAAAGATCCAGATCGGGTGCATCAAAGGCCAGCAGTTCTTTATCCGCCACGCCAGCGTAAGGGTCCGGCGAGGTATAGCGCGCAATATCCAACGCGGCCTGCACGGTACGGGCAATGGCGTCCGGACTCAGATCCGTGGACGAAGCGCTGCCTTTGCGGTTTTGGTGATAAACGGTGATGCCCAGCGCACCATCGCTATTAAATTCGACGTTCTCCACCTCACCGTAGCGGGTGCTGACGCTGATACCGGTGGTTTTACTGACCGCCACTTCCGCGCCGTCTGACTTGCCCTTTGCCAGCTCCAGCGCCTGTGAAACCGCCTGCTCCAGAACCTGACGTTGTTGTGCTACTTGCGTGTTTACTTTCATCGCTACTGCCATAATGTAAGGTGAGTCGTTCAAGTCTAACAGGATCAGAACAATTTCGCAGTGCAGGCCCATTGCTGGTAATATCCGCGTCAACTTTTTAAGGAGCCTAATATGACCAAGCAGCCCGAAGACTGGCTCGACGACGTGCCCGATGATGAAAATGAAGACGAAGATGATGAAATTATCTGGGTCAGTAAAAGTGAGATTAAGCGCGACGCCGAAGAGCTAAAACGTCTGGGCGTTGAGCTGATGGAACTGGGCAAAAATGCCCTGGAAAAAATCCCGCTCGACGATGATTTACGTGCCGCCATTGAGCTGGCGCAGCGCATCAAGAAAGAAGGCCGCCGCCGCCAGGTGCAGCTGATCGGCAAGATGATGCGTTCCCGCGATATGGACCCAATCCGTCAGGCGCTCGACAAGCTGAAAAACCGCCACAACCAGCAGGTTTCGCTGTTCCACAAGCTGGAAGCCCTGCGTGACCGCCTGGTTGAAGAAGGCGATGACGCGATGAGCGAAGTCCTGAGACTTTATCCGCAGGCGGACCGCCAGCAGCTGCGCGTGTTGATCCGTAACGCGCAAAAAGAAAAAGCGGCCAATAAGCCGCCTAAGTCCTACCGTCAGATCTTCTCTTACCTTCGCGAACTCGCCGAAGAGCAGGAAAGCTAAGACGCTAGCGCTGGCCTGTTTTCCCCGGCCAGCGCTCAATTTCTTCTGACCTTTCTCAGGTCAAATTACTGCGTCGATACAGCGCCACGCCCACCGCCAGCACGGCAAGCATCCCCGCACAGCTGCGGTTCACCCAGCGCATCACGTTGGCCGAGAACTTACGCATCGCGTGGCGGCCACCCCAGGCGTAAATCGTCATCATAATGCAGTCGATAATCGCGCTGACCAGCGCCAGAATCATGTACTGCATCGCCACCGGCTCCTGCGGGCGGATGAACTGTGGCAAAAAGGCCGAGAAGAACAGCAGCCCTTTGGGGTTGGATAAACCGACCATCAGCGATCGCAGAAACGCCGTTTTTCCCGTAGCCACCGCCGTCGAAGCGCTCACGCTTAGCGCCTTAGCAGGTGCGCGCCACAGCACGTAAGCCAGATAGACCAGGTAAAGTGCCCCGCCCCACTTCACTACCGCAAACAGCTGCTCGGACGCCTGCAACAACGCCCCCAGGCCACAACCCACCGCGCCAATCAGCAGCAGGTCAGCCAGTACGGCACCGAGAAAACCGTAGCCCGCAATACGCATCCCGTAAGTCGCCCCGTTATTGAGCGCTAAAAGCATTGACGGGCCGGGCGTCACCATGACCGCGCTAACGGCGATGACGTAAAGAAAAAGCGTGGTGATATCCATCCATCTAGTCCTGGTAAAAAAATACATTTGCACCCGGCGGCCATTGCCTGCCGGGTACTTTAAAACGTTTAGGTTAAAGCGGGCGTTCCATCACGACGCGACAGAGATCGTCAAAAAATCGCTGATACCGCGCCTCGTCAATGGGCTGCGGATAACTCAGCACAATCAGCTGATGATCGGGGATGTCCGCATGGTAAGTCGGATGGTGATGTACATAGTCGTTTTCGCAGAAGCCGAGGCTCTGGTAGAAACGCAGCCGCTTATGGGCGATCTCGGTAGTGAGCGGATCGATTTCGAGGATGGTTTGCGGGTAAAGCTGCAAAAACTGGCTCAGCATTCTCTTGCCGTAGCCCTGCGCACGCAGCTGGCCGTTCACGGCGAGATGCTCAATATAGGCATAGTCGCCAAAATCCCACGCGCCGATCATGCCGACAAACTGCTCGCCGTCGAACCAGGCCTGCAGGCTGTAGTTTGGGTTGGCTAGTGCGCTAATTTTTGCGGCGGGCTGGCGTTTCTCATGGCGCGGAAAGGCGCTTTCATACAGCTCGTCCACGTGGTCAAAATACGGGGAGCTGCGGTCGGTAATTCGTTTTATCGTTAGCATGGCGCGCAGTTTACCAAATGCAGGCGGAGAAATAACCTGGCGGCGGGCTACTTGCCTTTGATCTGAAACGCCTTGCGGTACAAAGAAGGCGACGTTTTAAATTGCTGCTGAAAATGCCTCCGCAGCGAAAGCGCGGAGCTAAAACCGGAGGCCATTGCCACCTGTTCCACCGGCTGATCCGTTTTTTCCAGAAAGCGCTGTGCCAGAGCCAGGCGTTGATTAAGCAGCCACTGAGTCACGGTTGTGCCGGTCGTTTGCTGAAAGCGGCGGGTAAACGTCCGGCGGCTCATACAGGCTCGGCTTGTCAGGACATCAACTGAAATAGCTTCCTGCAGATTTTGCGTCGCCCAGCCGAGCGTCTGCATAAAGCGATCCCCACCGTGGGTGTTATACACCGGCTGCTCGATAAACTGCGCCTGCCCGCCCTGGCGCTGCGGAGGCACCACCAGCAGACGAGCCACGTGGTTAGCCACTTCGGCACCGCACTGTTGCCGGACCAGATGCAGGCAACAGTCAATGCTGGCCGCCGTTCCAGCCGAGGTCACCACGTCGCCTTCATCGACATAAAGCACGTTTCGGTCCAGGGAGACCGAGGGGTAAAGCTGGCTGAAAGCCTGCATCCAGTTCCAGTGGGTGGTCGCCGGGCGACCATCAAGCAGCCCACAGGCCGCCAGCACAAACGCGCCCATGCACAAGCCCACCACTTTCGCGCCACGAACATGGGCATTTTTAAGGGCCGCCAGCAGCTCTGTCGGAGGTGCGATTGCGGGGTCGCTCCAGCTCGGCACAATGACCATGTCCATCTCGTCCAACGCCGCCAGGCTGTGTTCAGCGGCGATCGTAAAACCGGCATTAGTTCTTAACGGCCCCGGCTGCGTCGCGCACACGACCAGCTCATAATAAGGCAGGCCTGCCTCATCGACGGCTTTTTCAAACACCGCACAGGGCACCGAGAGGTGAAAAGGAATGATGTCAGGAAACACGACAATCCCTATTTTAATCGCTGACATCCTGCCTCCGACAATTTGGCGCAATACGCACGGTTTTGGGTATCACGGTAGCTATTTTCAATCCGGCTAGCGCGGCAAACTTTATCTCGTCCACGGCGCAGATCGCGCCTCCTCAGTAACATACCCAAGGAAGAGCAAAATGAGAAAATTAATTGCCAGTAGCACTTTAGCCCTGTCAATGGCCGCCGCCAGCCTGAGCCTGCAGGCTGAAACCAAAACCGCCGAGCAGGCCCCTACTATCCGTACCATGAGCGGTGCAGAGAAAACCCGCACGCTGGATGCCAAAACCACGGCACTCATCGTCATTGATTTCCAGAACGAATATTTCAGCGGCAAGATGCCCATCCCGGACGGTAAAAAAGCGCTGGATAACACCAAACGCCTTGTGAGCTTTGCCCACAAAGAAGGGATGCCGGTTTACTTCGTGCAGCACCTCGGCCCGGCGAACGGCCCGCTGTTTGCCAAAGGCAGCCGCTTTGCAGAATTCCATAAAGATCTGCAGCCGACCAAAGCTGACTATGTTATTACCAAAGAAACGCCAAGTTCATTTGTGGGCACCACGCTCGACAGCCAGCTAAAAGCGAAAGGGATCAAGCAACTGGTCGTGACCGGCCTGATGACCCATATGTGCGTCTCTTCGACCGCTCGCGACGCGGTTCCGCTGGGTTATCAGGTGATTATTCCTGAAGATGCCACGGCCACGCGTGATCTGTAAGCGCCCCGTCAGCGACGTCTGGATAAGCTGACTCATCCAGGTAACGATAATGTCCACTATTTTTCCGGATAATGGACACAGAACATTGAATAATCGGGCATGGATAAATGAAGCTCTGCATCTTCGCTTTGATAAAAAAATACATGGAAAACAGATAAGTAAGCGAATCAATATTCCCAGAACCACCCTGCAGAGTCTGTACCGGCGTTTTGCCCGCTCAGGTCTGAACTGGCCCGTTCCCGCGCACATATCACCTGAGCAACTCGAACAGCTTCTCTACCCCGGGAAAAACCAACAATACGAACCTGTTCCCGCCAGAGAAATTCCCGAAAAACGCCGGCGACCTAATTTCTCCACGGAGTTCAAACTGCATCTTGTGGAACTGTCGATGCACCCTGATACCAACGTGGCACGCCTTGCCCGGGAACACGGTATTAATGACAATCTGCTGTTTAACTGGCGCCACCAGTATAAACAGGGAAAACTGAATCGCGTGGATGACCAGTCAGCCGAACTGCTACCGATAAGTATCGTGCCACCCTCAGTCGCGCCAGCCCACCTGACAGTACCGTTACCTGCAGATGCACTCTGTTGCGAGGTGGAGTTACCCGGTGGAACGGTAAAACTACACGGCTCTGTGACCCCGGCCTTGCTGAGGGTATTACTTAACGAGCTGAAAGGCGGTTCCCGATGATAACGCTGCCGACCGGCACCAGAGTCTGGATCATCGCGGGCGTTACAGATATGCGTTGCGGCTTCAACGGTCTGGCCTCAAAGGTCCAGAATACGCTGAAAGATGACCCGTTCTCCGGGCATATCTTCGTCTTCCGGGGCCGTAGCGGAAAAATGGTAAAAATACTGTGGGCCGATCGCGATGGGCTGTGCCTCTTCACCAAACGTCTGGAGCGTTCCTGCTTCGTCTGGCCAGTGGCCCGGGAAGGTAAGGTGCACCTGACGCCAGCACAGTTGTCCATGCTACTGGAGGGGCTCGTGTGGCTACATCCAAAACGAACAGAACGGCCTGGCATACGGATATAGCCCATGATAAAACAAGGGGAATGGATAACTCACTCCCCGATGATATTGACCAGTTAAAAGCCATGTTGCGTGAGCAGCAGGCTGTACTGCTGCAGCAAAATGCTGCCATGCAAAAACAGCAATCCCGGCTCCGTCAGTATGCGGGCCAGGTCGCAGGTTATGAGCTCGAAATCAACCGACTGAAAGCCCAACTGGATAAACTGCGGAGAATGCTGTTCGGCCAGCGTTCGGAAAAGAGCCGTAATAAGCTGGAGAACAAAATCCGCCAGGCAGAGAAACGGCTGGCAGAGCTGGAAAACCGACTGGAGGCGGCAAAAAACTGCCTGAACGACGACAAACCGATCCTGGATACGCCAACAGATGCTGAGGTTGCGCCACAAACGACGCCAGAAAAACCCACCCGCAACACCTCCCGAAAACCGCTGCCAGCCGACCTGCCACGGGAAACACTGACTCTCCAGCCAGCGGACAGCGTCTGCCCGTCCTGTGGTGGAGAGCTGAAGGTCATGGGTGAAACCATCTCTGAGCAACTGGAAATCATCAACACCGCCTTTAAAGTCATCGAAACGGTCCGTCCAAAACTGGCGTGCAGCCGGTGCGACGTCATCGTGCAGGCGCCACTCCCGGCCAAACCAGTAGAAGGC
>NZ_FXAS01000043.1:0-27216 GCF_900177785.1 Cedecea sp. NFIX57
TCCCCCCCCGGATCATGGACGACTGGGGGCAGTAATCATGCCGGGTCTGGCTGGCTAACACCCCCAGTATAAGGGGGACGAATAAAGTAACGGGGGCAAGAAGGAAATTCTGACCATACTGTGAGAAAATTTGCAGAGGGGATATATATCAGTCTTAAGTGAAATCCGGCAGGTTCTGTCGAAAATACTCTACAAAATCGAGGGGAGCCTTATTCCGGACGTGGTCAGGCTGCTTATGTATACAACTGCCTCCAGGCTGAGGTGTCTCCTGTATTTTCCATGCTGCTCTTTTTTAAGCATCCGGTGCAACGCTATTCCCACAATTGTCGCTTCCGCGGATCCCAATGATTTAAATCCGGGTGCAGACTTCGCAATACGTTTAATACCCTGATGGTCCTGTCCCACCAGATTGCTCCGATATTTTATCCGCCTCCCCTCTATCAACAAAGGCCAGAGTTCACAGAGAAATAACAGGTGGTAGCGAGACGTCCCTAAGAATGAACACGGTAATTGTGAACGAACAGAACAACAGATAATCTCCTGGCAAGGTTGGCATAAAAGGTTGTTTGCAGCTGTCACACGATATTAAAAATGAAAGCACAATGCAGATAGACGGCGAAGCTCAGAAAAATTTATCCACCAGCACCGCAAAGAACTTCTCGACTGCATATGCCCCCGGATCCTTCGCTCCGGCACGCGCCGCGTCAGCCACATCAGGCAACGGAACTTCTTCACGGTACAGGGCCAGTACGGGCACAAGTACATCAACGATTGTCCTGTTACCGGAGCCTCGTGAAGGCTTTCCGTTGATATCATGCGGCGGTTTACCTGACAGTCGAATCGATGCATAGTGAGCAGGGATAATCGCGACAAAATCCATAGCGGAAGCTCTTCCTGAAGCTATTAGGAATATTTGTATACTGCTGTCGACGACCAGATAAATACGAAGTTAATTTTCACTTTGTAACCGCATTTTCGGTAAATAAAGAACAGCTTTTTCATTCATATTTAGGATAATTCTTTTCACTTAAGACCATTCTTGTGCATGCCCATTTTTTCAATAGCACCTTCCTTGATTAATTACACTTATCATCTTTATACTCCCCCTGCAATGCGCAGAGCATAAAAAACACTGCAAACCACGGGAGGAGAAAACAGTTTGCAATCAAACAGGCCATGAAAAAATAACTTTTAAATTCAGTCAGATAACGAAAATGTCACTCTGACTTTCATGAGCCACTGATATTATGGAAGTGACTATTGATGTTAATCATATGGCAAATCATAATAATCTGGCTTAATTTAAATTCCTTTAACCCCAGCAATGACGATAAAAAGAGCCTGCCTGACATATTTGCCGGCGTGCATTCTCCTCAGCATTCTCATTCACCCTTTGTTTAATATCCAGGGCTATGATGAGTGTTAATTTCCCGTATTTAACGTTATGGAAAACTACGTTATGTCGCCAGTAAAATTCACCTCACGCCGCACGGTGCTGCTTTGCATCTTCGCGCTGACCATTGCCACTGTTTTACTCGCATTATTTCTGCATAAGCCAGCACAACCTGCCTACATTACGGCCCCGGTGCGACTGGGCAGCATTGAAAATGCCGTACTGACCACCGGCCGGCTGGATGCAGTTGAGCGCGTCAATGTCGGTGCACAGGTTTCCGGCCAGGTGAAATCACTGAAAGTTAAAGTGGGTGACAATGTGACCAAAGGACAATCTGTCGCCGAAATAGATGACCTGCCCCAGCGTAATGACCTGCGTACTGCAGAAGCCCGTCTGAGCGAGATTAAGGCCGATATGCTCGCAAAACAGGCACAGCTTAAACAAGCTGAATCAAAATACATACGCCAACGCAGGATGCTCAGTGAAGAGGCCAGCTCTCAGGAAGACTACGAGAATGCGGAAACGACGCTTGCCACCTTGCGGGCGCAAATAAAGTCGCTTAATGCCCGACTTGTACAAGCGCAAATCACCGTCGACAAAAAGAAAGTCGATTTGAGCTACACGCGCGTGGTTGCTCCAATGGACGGGATTGTCATTGCGGTTGTCACACAGCAGGGCCAGACCGTAAATTCCACCCAGAGCGCACCAACAATCATCAAACTTGCCCGCCTTGACGTGATGACCATTAAGGCCCAGGTCTCTGAAGCTGACATCACGCGTGTCAGACCGGGCCAGAAAGCCTGGTTCACTATCTTCTCAGAGCCTGAACATCGTTACGATGCCACACTGCGCACCGTTGAGCTGGCACCAGAATCGATAATGAAAGACGATTCACTGGCCAACAAAAGCACTTCATCGGGATCCGGAACGTCAAATGCATCCGTTTATTACAACGCACTCCTCGACGTCCCAAACCCCGGTAATCGCCTGCGCATTGCCATGACCGCCCAGGTCTCAATGGTGCTAGGCGAAGCAAAAAACACCCTGCTGATACCTGTCCAGGCGTTGCATAAAACAGCGGATAAAAAATCGCAGGTTCAGGTGCTGACCCCGGACGGACGTACTGAGGCGCGTGAAGTCAAAACGGGGATCTCCAACAATGTTGATGTGCAGATCCTCTCCGGACTGAAAGCAGGTGAAATCGTTACGCTGTCTCAGCCAGAGGCCAAATCTGCCGAGGGAGTATTCTTCCTGTGAAGGCAGTCATGGAACTAAAAGGTGTCAACCGGACCTACTCAAACGGCAATCAGTCCCTCAGCGTACTGAAAGATATCAACCTGACTATCAGGGCCGGCGAAATGGTCGCCATCATCGGGGCTTCCGGCTCCGGTAAATCAACGCTGATGAATATTATGGGTTGCCTCGATGTATCTGACAGCGGCGACTACGCTATCGGTGGCCAGAATGTAGCGCTGCTGTCTGCTGACGCGTTAGCACAAATTCGTCGTGAACACATTGGCTTTATCTTTCAGCGTTATAATCTTATGCCCGACCTCAGCGCACTGGGTAATGTGGAAATCCCGGCCATTTATGCCAACCGTCCCCGCGACCAGCGCCGATTGCGGGCAGCCCAACTGCTGGCCCGACTGGGGCTGGAAGGGTGGGAGAACCACCGGCCAGGCCAACTGTCAGGCGGGCAGCAGCAACGCGTCAGTATTGCCCGATCGCTTATCAACGGCGGGGAGATAATTCTGGCTGATGAACCCACCGGCGCACTCGATTCGCGATCAGGCCAGGAAGTCTTGGCTATTCTCAGTGAGCTAAACCAGCGCGGTCATACCGTCGTTATCGTTACCCATGATATGAATGTCGCGAAACGTGCCCAGCGAGTCATTGAACTTCGGGACGGTGAAATCATATCGGACAGCGGGCATAACCCCGGCACCGGACAACCGTTTCCACAATCCCCACGGGTGTCGCAGAAAGACTGGCAGACTCTCCTGGATCGTACCCGTGAGTCGCTGCATATGGCGCTGAAATCGATGAATGCTCACCGCCTGCGCACCGCACTGACAATGACCGGTATCATTTTTGGGATTGCCGCTGTTGTCACTGTTGTCGCACTGGGTGAAGGCGCCAAACAGCGAACCCTGGAAAACATCAAAGGGCTGGGTACCAATGTGGTCAGTATTTTCCCGGGTAGCGATTTCTTCGATGATGCCGCCGACAAAATCCGCACACTGGTCCCTGCCGACGCGGATGCCCTCGCACAGCAGAATTTTATCGAAAGCGTCACGCCGGAGATCTACGCTCAGGACACTATACGCTTTCGCGGAAAGTCGGCCCCAGCCACCGTCAACGGCGTCGGACGGGACTATTTTCACGTAAACGGCATCACAATTATTCAGGGAGCTACGTTTCGCGATGACCGTCATGCCCTCCAGGAAGTCATTATCAATGATAACGCCGTACACTCCCTTTTTGGCGATCCGGGTGCCGATGCGCTGGGCCAGATTGTGTTTCTCGGATCCGTTCCGGCCCGGGTGATTGGTGTAGCAAAAAGTAACCGTGATTATCCTCCTAACCGAATAGCAATCTGGATGCCCTGGAGTACCGTCATGTACCGCATGGCGGGAAAACCAACGTTAAGCAGCATCAGCGTTCGTCTGCGGGACGACGTCACCAATGAAGCCGCAATAAGCGCCATTACACAGTTGCTTATTCAGCGTCATGGGGTAAAAGATTTTATGCTGTTCAACCGTGACCAGTTTCGAAAATCGGTCGAACACACATCCATGACACTCAGCCTGCTAATCCTGATGGTCGCCTCAATCTCCCTGATTATTGGTAGCCTTGGGGTTATGAATATCATGCTGGTTTCTGTAACGGAACGCACCCACGAGATTGGCGTCCGCATGGCGGTGGGTGCGAGACGAAGCGATATTATGCAGCAGTTTATGACAGAGGCCGTGCTGGTCTGTCTGACCGGAGGTGCACTGGGCATTGTCCTGTCATTCGCTACTGGGCCACTGTTCTCTCTGATGGCGGGCAACATGCTCAACGCCATCTTGTCCTGGCAGGCAGCCACCATTGCATTTTTCTGTTCAACGTTAATCGGCATGGTTTTCGGCTATCTCCCTGCCCGTAAAGCGGCCAGGATGGATCCCGTCGTTTCACTGGCCAGTGAGTAAATAATGAAACTTTTACCGCTTCCTGTCTGCCTCGCCGTACTCCTCTGCGCAGGCTGCGGCAATATGTTAAAAAGTAAGTATCAACGCCCACACATTCACTATCCTGACCACTGGCAGAATGAAACCGTCGGTACCGTGCCCGCCCCATTTATCTGGCAGGATTTCCGCGATCCTGCACTCAACAACTGGCTGCATCAGGTGATGACCAGAAATAATGATCTGGCCCGGGCTATGCTGCGATTCTATCGTGCGCAACTTAATGCCGAACGGACCGGCATACTCGCAACACCTGACCTCAACATCAGACTGAACAGCGGTGCGGAGCACGAGTTATACGGGTCATCATCCTGGCAAGATAAAAGCGGTACATCGCTGAGCACCCGATATGAGGTGGACCTGTGGGGTAAGCTTGCCCGAGCGCAGGATGCTGCAGAGTGGCTAAGCCGGGCAAGTGAACAGGATTTACGGGCAGCCCGACTCACCCTGCTGGCAAACGCCAGCACGAACTACTGGCGAATTGGCTACCTCAATCAACAGATCAGCATAAGCCAGGAAAGTCTTGAATACGCGAAGAAAACGCGCCAACTCGCCAGCGCCCGATTCCATGCGGGTAAAATATCTCCCCTGGATGTGGTTAATGCAGAGCAAAATGTCCTGAAGCAGGAAGATCGCCTTCTGACGCAGCAGTACCAGCGCCAGCAGGCGCTGAATGAGCAGACCGTGCTGCTGGGTGCCCCGCCAGGAAAAACAGTTGTTGAACCGGGAAGCCTGTCACAAGGGCCACTGCCGCAGATTAACAGTGGAATTCCGGTCAGCATACTGAGCAGCAGGCCTGACGTGAATGCAGCAGAGATGCGCCTGCGCGCGGCATTAGCCGACATTGACGCCAGACGCACGCAATATTATCCGTCATTCACCCTGACAGGTACGCTGGGCACAAGCAGCAGCGCATTACTGACATTTCTGAGCAATCCCGTCGCCGGCATCGGAGCCAGCCTGACGTTACCCTTCCTGGAATGGCGAAAAATGAGTGTGGACGTCAATATTGCCCAAAACGACTACGAACAACGTGCTCTGGAATTTACGCAAACCCTCTATAAGGCGATGTCTGATGTAGATAATGCACTGTCTCTGCGCGCGCAACTGATGGCTCAGGAAACGCATCTCCAGACGACACTGGCGCTAGCACGCAAGTCCGAACGGCTGAATGAGGTACGTTATCGCCAGGGGGCTGTCACCATCACTGACTGGCTGAATGCTCAGGAACAGCGCCGGCAGACAGAATCAGCGCTCAACGAAAATCGGTTTAATCAGTACCAGAATATGGCGAAAATTTATCTCGAATTTGGAGGGGAAGGTAAGGACGTCTTTTTACACAACTAAAAACGACTCGGACACTGCTGTGGGGCGAAAAAAGTGAGTTTGCTGTTTTATTGCCCTGCCAGCCGGGATACTAAACCGGCTATCATCATCTCGTCCTGATTTTAAAGAAAAAGCCTGCCAGATACACAAGGCAACCTTTCGTGCACTTTTGCCTGCTGAAAAGGAAGGGGGTTGATGGCGATATGCTGCAGCCTGTTAAGATTTGAAGGTTGATCTATCAGACAGGATTCATTGCACCTGCATTAAAATGAGTCTGACGACTTAAGCCGCTTCACCTCAGGGACTTCCATACCGTCAAACTGCTTGTGCCAGTTGCATAAGGTAGCGTCTGAAATAACGTGCTTGCGACAGACGCTGCAGCTCCGTCACCCCCAGAGAGGCAAATTTTTTCTTCCTGCTGTAAAGGTCCCTTCAGAAACGCCCATACTTCTGCAGACTTCCCCGACGCGAGTGCCTGTTAGTACTATTTTCAGGGAGGACATCAAGAGGAGATCACAGTCTCATCCCATTTGCACATCGATTGAAATGACTCCCTGACTCCACGCGCCATCCTAACTATTTGATTATTAATGAATTAAAATCACATTATTGTTTATCAATAATTTAATGTTGCAATATTATTGTTATTCGATAATAATGCATGTTGCAAATTGACTTTCAGGAAGTATGGCAACGGATAAATTGAGCAGCTATAGACAAATTTTGTGAACAAAATATCTACATATTATATGGGTAAGAAGAAAATGGTTAGCAAATCAAAAATGATATTTTGGTGTAGATTTATGGAGATCGCATTATTGATCGGCCTGATTTCCACACCAATACTCGGTCAGGTATTTTCCTGGCTTCAGGCCGGAAATGACGTTCCGGTCATGGGTGGTGTAATACATAAAGAATTCGAGATATTTCCGGGAAGTCATCCTAATACAGCAGCATCAGCTATTTGTAATCTTTTGAGGGATTGTATTTTCAGTTTAATGCTTTGGCATTTTTATAAAGTGTTTAAAGATATCCGAGCGGGAGTGGTTTTCAGTCAACAACAGATAAAACGCATTTCCATTTCTGGATGGTGTTTTATTGTGCTATCCATATATTCAATCATTAGCAATATGTTTTTATCATTATTACAAAGCCCCGAAGAAAATCGGCAATACTATTTCCAGGTTGATAATTTAATTTATACACCAATAGGTATTGGGCTGGTGATACTTAGCTATGTACTTCAGCTAGCGACAGAAATAAAAGAAGAACAGGAATTGGTGATCTAATATGTCAATCATCATAAAACTTGACATAATGTTGAAATCAAAAAAAATGACAGCTAAAGAACTGGCTCAGGCTATAGGTATTACTGAAGCCAATCTTTCAATACTTAATAGTGGAAAAGCAAAGGCCATACGATTTTCAACGCTGGAAGCAATATGCAGTGTGTTAAATTGTCAGCCTGGGGATATTATAAAATACAATCCTGATTAATTTGTTGGTTGGTTGGTTGGTTGGTTGGTTGGTTGGTTTCTAAATATTGGCATTTAAGATAATTAACCAGTCAATCATTTTTATAAACTCACTATTTTAATTCTCTTTTTAATTTTATATGAAAATATTAAATTAGCATTTTTTGTCACACTTACATTAGAGAGACAATAATTATTAATGGAGTCATTATGAAATTAAATTTATTAAGAAACTGCATTTTTTGCCTTGTCAGTTTATCTGGAACTGGTCAGGCAACCAGTAAAGATATTATAACTGAGGTATATGTAAATTCTATTTACTCAGCTATCCGTCAGGAATGGACAGTGCTCGAGAATGTATGTGACACGCACGTGCATCGAAAACTCAGACTCATTGTTACTGATAACCATAATGCCTGGGCAATTGACAGTAAGAGCCTAACGAAGCTTCCCTACAGCGAGAAACAACGTCATTTACCTTTTGAATATATGCATTGTATGAAAATTCAAGGGTCTGGTGGTCGGCCAACAATTTCTGCTAGTTTAGGGGCTACTCTTCCACCGGAAAGAAATGCACGTTTTCAGACTGAGACAAAACCAGCTCCAGCTCTGTTTAACGTGGCCACTCATGAAGCTTTTCATTTTTTTGTACCGGCGAATGTATGGAAAAAATATCAACAGATAATGATTCGCGGGCAACACCTTACCCAGCTCAGGCTTCCCCCAGAGTCTATCTGGGCAATATTATTCGGCCTTTATATACTTCTCTGTGGGGAGATCAAAATGGACTGGATCACGTGCGATTTTGGTTTAACCAGCGAAAGAAACTATACCCAGATGATGCAAGCCACATCAGGCAAACCGATAATTATGAAGGCGGTGCATGGTATGTTGAAATTGATGCGAAAATTATTGCGGAAGGCAAACGCTTCAACACATCAGAGTTTTAACATGCTGTGATAACGAAAATGAAACAAGAAGTAGATTCTATCTACACGCACTCTGATTCGGAAAGTCATCTCATTGGTACCCTTTCAGGATTTGTTCTGGATATGAAAAATTGAAATGGTAATCACGCGTTTTACAGGGTTTCGACAGAACCTTTTTAACAGTATTTTACCCTCATAATCCGTAACAACAGAAGGAGGTAACATGTGATAATGAAATTTATTATTCTCTATTTTCAGTAACGCATATCTGATCCCGGAATAAATACACACTGGCTGCAGCCATATCCTTTAAAAGATAGATCATAGCAGCCATCAACAATATTTTTATGTATGTATTATCCCATCATGAGCCGATATAGTTAATAATACAAGTGAATAAAATAGAATTTTCAGATACCTTCTTCTTATCATAGCTAATACCTTCGCAGTCCGGTTCCCCCCATAGAGGGAACCGGATAATAACAATAAAATAGAGAGTGAATATTTTTATTCATTTCTGAATGAACAGGCGTTTACTGCATCAGCATCAGCTGGTCTTCTTTTCTGTACTCAAAAACAGCATCAGCTTCAGGCGTCTGTGGCAGCGTTAACCGGATAACAGGCACGATTCGTCCTGAAAAAATCTTAAATTCAGACTGATCCTTTTGTGCGCTTTTCAGCGCGTCAGGATGCCCGGGGAGGTAAAAGAAAGCCTCCAGTGGAATATCTTTCTTCATTTTTGGCCATGCCTCCAGCCTTAATTCATTTTGTTCACTAAATGATTTATTATCTTTCTGGCTGTTCAATGCTCTCATTGCATCCAGCATCACAGTAAATCCTTTTTTCGCCCCCAGAAAGGAGTTAATTTCATCATGAAGTATAAAACCACAGAAGTCATGCTCAGTCTTAGCATTCTCATATACCATTTTGACCCAGTCATTACCGGTTTTAATATTAAATTCCAGTTTATCGCAGTCTAGCCTGGAGTTGCTTGCCGGCCCGCATCCTTTATTGCTCCGATTACCGGTTCCGGCGTCAAGAGGGTATCCACAAAGGATATTAATGCTGGCCTGACCATGAGAAAAATGTTCCGGATAAAATATAAAACCGGTGCTATAATCAAAAGAAAGACGTTTGAATTTTGCATCTTTTCTCAAATAGGAGAAAGATATACCGCCATTTTTCAGGCTTTCAGGAGAGGCCTCCCATGAGCGATAAGTGCGATTGAGGTTACCACTGGTTCCCCGGATAACCACGCCGGAACATTTAGCTGCGATATCATAATCACCATTCCCGCACGATTCTGCTGTATTATTATAATCCTGAGTTATCTGGCAGGCTATTTTCTCCCCTCCAGATTTTTCTGCACACTCGGACTTCATGACCTGCTCATCGGCATGGTAGCTGAAAGGTTTTTCATTTCTTGCTGTAAAGCGAATAATCGGGATGTTCAGATTATTTTTCAGAAACAGGGCTCTGTCATTTTGTCGTCCAGTAAGGGCTTTTTCATCTCCATCCTGATAGAGCAGTGCTTCCATGTGTAGATTATTTACATCATCAGCAATTGACGTTGGCCAGTACCGATACCAGATCTGCATCGGCAGGTTACCCGGGCTTGCTCTGTTCAGATCCATCGCAAGTTTAAATTCCCGATGAATAAGGACGCTGAGCGAGCATTCTCCGTCCCATGACCAGCCTGCCTCACCCGGCCCCGGAATCAGACTGTTGCAGGTGGAATTATCCGTATCTTCATTATTATGGGGAACGGAAGCGGGTTTGCCGCATCCAAACGCCTCCCTTGTAATGGTGTAGTCCACAGGGGACGGACGGACGCAGGCTGCTGATACGGATTTCCCGTCAGCTAACGCATACTGACCCCCGAGAATTTCTCCCGTCATATTATCCGGTGGATACTTCAGGTCATGGCGTAAAAATAGTACATCAGCAGCGCTCATCCTGTGCTCCGTATCATTGGTATGCTTGGGTCTCAACAACACTCCGCTGCAGGTCAGCGCCGATAACACATGACCTTTACTGTCAGTACAGTTGGTCACAGTGGATGCCCACCGCTCATTCAGTGCGTTAGCAACCTTATCGCCGGTGTCCTCAGCGTGAGCGGGAGATGTCAGCATACCTCCCGCAAGAACCAGTCCGGACAGATGAAAGAAGCCTTTGTGCAAATAACTCATAGGAATCAGCCTCAAATGTTAAATAAACTGGGGCGAAATAATAATATTTATATTCAGTGACATAGCCGGGAAAATATTCACAATAATTGTAACGGCTTGCAATCTATCTCACCGGCTCACAATAACTGCACTCGTCGCTTCCGCGGAATCAAATGATTTTGTTTCGCAAAAAACCGCATATGTTGAATGTCTACATCAGACTCAATGCGTGCCAGGAGAGCATGATAAAACGTGGGGCAGCCGACCAACGGCTTAGTTGTTATCACAATGGAAAACTATTTTGCTGTGTATGGGATCTGATGCTCGCTGGAACGAAAACTCACTATAAGGGCTTCCATTGTGCAATAACCCCGGGTGTTATCCAGAGAGTCAGGCTGCCGCGTTACTTCAGGCGGGCTTCGTATTGTGTCAGTTGGTGACCCTTTCTGGCGTTGTGTTTATGCGACATCCTTAACATATCTCAGAATGGGCAGGTGTTGATTCGACCCATTTAGCCATCTATGCACCAACACCCACTGATGCCGTTCAAGTTGGAGGCGTCCATTTCATAAGAGCCGCATTAACAGTAAACGTCATTGGAACTACAGTCAGCTGGCCAGAGCAACGAATATATCAGCATTCAGCATCAGCGTCTCATACACGCTGATGCTATGTGCTTTCAGGGCTGCAACTATCGGACAATATTTGTATCAATAGCTTGATAGAAAGCATTGCCAGTATCGGCAATATCCCACACAGCCAGAATTACGTGGTAACCGGTATGTCCTGCCGGAACAACGCATGAATGGCTCACTGATGAGCCGGGGAGATTTTCATTTCCATTAATTTGACAAAAAGGAGTCAGTTCGAAGGCACCACGACTTAAAGGTTTGGATGAATCCCACCCTTGTTTGGTGATGAAATATCTCCAACTGGTGGTTTTGTGGCGCGCAGTCAGCGTCCAGACGAAGGTATTATTTCCCGGATGTAATGTGACTTTTGACCATCGGGTAGCGGACTGTTGGTTGAGTTCCGGGAAGCGGGAATTACCGCCGCTGGCCAAAACCCCATCAACCGGGCCTGCGGTGGGAAATCCTTTCACCCCCTCCACGCTTTGAGGTTCGTACTGAACAGCACCACAACCCGTATTAATGCCTTTGTTACATAACAAAGAGCGGCTTTCTGGCATGGAAACATAGCCATGGGCCAGAGCCTGCTGTGTTACACCGGTGCAGAGAGACAATGTTATCGCCACACCAAATAATTTACTTGTAATGGTATTCATTTAAAAATCCTTATCTAAAAATGTATTCTGAGTGTTAATGTCAACGTCAGGCATCTATCATAAACGTGCGGAGTCTATTGCCACACAACACGGTGAAAAGTATATTTATTCCAACCTCTCATGATGCATGACATGCATTTAATATCTCAATGCTTTATGTCTGGATGTGTTTTTTAATTTAGAACCTCCTTGTGACTTAATGACTTGATTGATTTACAGTGTCGTTCTCATAGTGATATATAAAAAACTCTTTTCTCTCCACATGAGAAGCACCCCATCCGTTGCAAGTAGTAGCTGCATCCTCCGCATCTTATTTCCTGTAGCGTTGAAATAATTTGATATATCGCGCCTCATCATGTATGGCGTGGGGATATAAACATTTAGAATGACTTTATGGTTTAGAGTGTAGAGGGCAAAATTGTGCTCTGGCTAATTAATTAAATATCCGTGATGTTATTTTTTTTGATTATAAAAATTAAATCTGGGTGTGAAATTATTATTTATAATACTATGGGTGACTGGAGGGCTCCTTCTCTGGTACAGGCCATATTCAGCGACTCTTTTTCGGCCCAACCCCCGTTCTCCTACGCGAAGTCGGATACCCCCCCGGCAGCCCAGACGTCGTCCTTCCGCATTCCCGAGGCACAGGTCAGCCAGCAGGTGAGGAACAGATTCTCAGCACGGGGTGTACCGACGGTGCCACCCTGCCGGACCAGTGAGAAAACAACGGAGGTGCAGAACGTCAGATAAGAGAGTGCTGCGACGGTGTTCCAGGCTAATTCTGCGTCCATGTATTCTGACAAGGGTTGTCCTGGCGAAGGATTAATGGCAGATTTGCGCGAGGTCGTCGCCATCAGGCCGGTCATTTTTATCTCCATGCTGCTGTCAATACCGTTTTGCAGCATGGTACGGGCAATTTTCAGCATCGCTTCCCGTTCGCCCTTTTCTATACCGCATTGTTCACCAAACTGAATACCTTCTATACGACCCGGCTCAATGTCCTTCTGTTCGGGCTGTTGTGTGACGGTCATCTTCAACATCACTGCAAACGCGGATCACGGTCATTTTAGACACGCCTGACAGGTAGGCAGTTTTGCACAGGGATTTTCCGTGGCCCAGCCGGAGGGGGCGTATTAATTTGTGTTTCTACGCATCGGCCACCCTGCCCCGATATTTACCTTCGATCTTTGTCTTTCTTAACCCTTCCGCCTGTCGGCGGTGGCACAGAAAACCAACAGCGAAAAAAGCTTAGCGAGCATTGAACGGCGGCGATATGATCGATGCAATGAAGATATTGCAGTCAAGTTCTGCAGGCGTAATGTCCTGATTCATTCATGGCTGATCATATCCGGCTAAAGAGGGTTGTTACTTGACCGAGGGATCCCCACTGGCATTGCTGTCTTCATAGCTCGCCGGGTTATTCCCTTTATCCTTGAAGACGCAGGAAACGGTCTACGTCCCCTATGCGCAGAATAATTGCGGGACTCGATGATTTCTTTAACGATCTCGGGCGTCGAATCCATTTTTTGATAAGGAAATTGAAACCGTATTCAGGCAATCAGAAACCTGTCAGCGTATCGCCAAAGTTAAAGGCATTGTCCCTAAAACAGGCACGCCCGTTGTTGTTCTTGGCAAAGAAACTGAATTTAAGCATGGTCGTCACATTGCTGCATGGCCTGGTCTGGTTCCACGCCAGCACCCGAGTGATAGCAGGCAGGTACTGATGAATATGACGAAAAAATCGACAAGCATCTGCGGACACTTCTTATTCATGGTGCCCGCGCTGACGTCAGGGTGCCACGAATAACAATAATGGATATATGAGTCAGTAGGTTAAACAGTTAAAGGAACGGCGCAAATTTAATAAATGGACCGAACGGCCGCTAACAAAAACGTGAGAATAATCTGGTTGATGCTGAGAAATGAGACCGGGTATCAGGCAGTAGGAAGTTAACATCCTGCCAGCAGAAGTTGCAACGTACTCAGGGGATGGCGTACACAGTACGGTCTGCCTCAGGGCAAAGACAATCTGCTCTTCGTTGAATTGTGATTTTTTCAACGGCACCACCTCCGCTCAGGGAGTGTAGATCATGCCGTAATTCGGTTTCATGATTGTGGAGGATTCAAGGACTGGGTTACTCAGGAACCCGCTTATTTTAAGCGGATTCCTGAGTAACCACCGTCGTTTTAATGCTGTCTGACCATAGGAGATAAGTGTTTATGCAATTTTGTAGTCATTCATTAAAATGAGTACTTAATGCCCACCATGGCCGCCGTGTTGCTGTAGCCTTTGTCTCCCAGCTGCTGCCCCACGTTACCCCACAGCGCTGTCTGGCGGCTCAACTGCCCTTCCACACCGAGTTTTACTTCCCCGACATTGACAGCCCCGGCCTGCTCCAGCGATACGCCATTCATCACCACGCCATTACGCTTCGTGTTATGCAGCCAGTTGACTTCCACGAACGGCTGGAAATTTCGGTCTTTTCCGCTATCCATCTGATTATGCCCCCGCAGGAAAGCTCTGGCACCCAGGCGGGTCTGGACGTTGTTCTCGCCCTCAGCGCTCACCCTCGTGCCGTTCGCCTCGGTCACATCACCGGATTTCACCCCCATCCAGGTCACCTGAGCCTGGGGCTCAATAAAGTACGCTGTACGGTTAGCCTGTGGTCCGGACTCCCCCAGCGCGAAGGTGTAGCCGGTCTCCACGGACGCCGTCAGCCCTTTTGATTTGTAGCTCTCCTCGCTGATGCCCTCGCCGTTGACGTGATTGTTAAACCAGCTGTACATCAGCTGGCCATCCACCCAGGCGCCGGTGTCAGCCTGGTCATTCTGATACCAGGTGCCGTACATGCCCACACTGTAACCGTCCACTGAGCCCTTTGAACCATGGCCGGATACCGTGGAATGGGTGTTGTTGTGGTTATTACCATAGCCCGCCATTACGCCAAGATGAAAGCGATCCCGGTCATTGCTGCTCCACTGGGTCAGGTCCCCCCCCAGTTGGGCGACGTATGTATTGCCTGTGGTACGCAACTGGCCGGAGCCGTCGTGGAACTGATTGTGCACCCCCACCTGACGCAGCCAGAGACTGGATACGCTGCCGTCAGTGTTGAGGGTATTCATATAACGGTTTTCACCGGCACGGTCGTGCAGGGTGGTCAGGAACATAGAAGAGGCCGCCTGGTTGGCGATGTAAGAGCCCGCTTCAGGCCGGACAACGTGATTGGGGGGAACGGGTGGCACTGGCCCCGGTGAAAGCCGGCTGTCCAGATACCAGCTGTTGCCGTGCGCGTTCAGGGTGTAATCGTAGGCCCCGGCGACGATACGCCCCTGCTGTTTAAATGCACCCGCTGCAGAGGTTCCGTCCACCTCGATGAGTTTAATCCCGTCAAGGGTCTGTGCGCCGGTGCCCCCGGCGTTGGTGACAGAGACATTCGTCGTCCCGGCGGCATTGCCTTTCACCACCAGTTTGTCGGTGAACGAACTGTCCCCGGCCAGCGCACTGTTGAACAGCAGTGTACCGCCGTTGCCGGTATAGTTGCCATTGACCGTCAGTATATTGCGGGCTGCGCTGCTCGCGCTGCTCAGTTGAACTGTCCCACTGTTGCTGAGGTTACCGACGGAAGAGTCTCCTGTCACGGCCCAGTTTCCTCCGGAAGTGGTGGAGAGCGAGGTCAGACCCGTGGCTCCCCCTGTCCAGCTAGCGTTATTCGTCAGGATAACATTCGTGATACCCCGGTTATTCATCGCCCCACTGACCCGGGCATTATCGATAGTGAGTGCTGTCTGACTCCCGGCATCCCCGCCAAACAGTACACCATTCTTGCCCTGAAGCTGGGTACCTGAATTCAGGGTGATGTTAGCCCGCGCTCCCGCATTAACGTGAAGGGCATCGCCACCGCCAGATACAACGGTGTGGTTTAATGTAATCGTCGACAGCCCCGGACTTCCGTTACCGGAGGCTGCGTTCACGCCATTATCGTTATCCACTAAAATACCGTACTTCCCACCTGAAACTGTTGAGTCTGAAACAGTAATGTTTGCGGTCGATGCACCATACGTCTGGCTTGAGATGCCGACGCTGTTGCTCCCTCTGGCCGTAATAACGGCACCACTGGAGATATTGACCGTGGAAGCTCCTGTGTTTTTGGCTATTGCGCTATTATCGGCAGACCCAATAATGTTGATGCCGGCACCATACTGTCCCTGGTTTAGTTCGGGGTGTGCTCCACCGACGAGTGAAGTCACAGAGCCTCCAGATATCGTCAGCTTGCTTCCACCTGTAACAAATACACCATCAGTACTACCTGTAATAGAGGCATTAACTGCCGTGACTGTCGAATCATAATACAACCCGACACCAGCCGCTTCGCCCTCAACTGTCGAACCATTAAGCGTAGCCTGTGAGTTATCAATCAGACTGATAGCCTCTGAGTAAACATTGCCAGTCCCTTTGATCAGTGAACGACTGCTGAATGTCGCCTGGGCATTTCCCTGAAGGTCTATAGCTGCTGGTGCCGCAGGATCTGCTGTAATATTGACATTATCAAAATTACCAATAGAGTGCTGAGACAATAATACTGTACCTGTCTGAGTTACCGGGGTTGATGCACCAGTACCCATCTGGAGCTGGGTTGTGTCGCTGAACGCCGTGATGCCTACGATGGCTGCGCCTCCATCAACAATTACTGTTGCATTGTTATATGCATCCAGTACATGGTCGGCAATCGTCGGTGATGACCCCAATAGTGTTCCAGGACTTATGGTTAGTTGACCGTTATTGTTGACTTCGTAGATATCACTTGAGTGATCGCCAGATATGGTTTGTTGATCGGAAATAGTGTAATTGGCCCCATATGCCTGTCCGATACAAGAAATGCCAATAATTGTATTAATAACAATTATTGGCGTTTTCTTTTTCTTCCTAAAAAACTCCGTGTTTTTTTTCATTGCATATGCTCCATGTTTAACCCCAAGATGGGGGGATGTTACTAAGTGCATACTATGCTCACCTGAACATTGGTATCAGCATAACTCATTTCAAATAAAGTCCGTGCTATCACACCCGATTTTTCAGATATTTCGACTTCTATCGTCTTACCCGGAAGGCGCTGGACCCACTACCTCACCGACGGTGACAGTAGTCAACGCGCCTTCTATTTTTGGCATTTGAAATGCTGCCATATAAACGCGAAACACGGTCATGCAGGTTTTTTGCCTACGGCGAGGTACCGTGCATCGACATCGCTCAGGCTTTGATAACACTTTAACATCTTAATATTCTGACTAATGCTAAACATCGTTTCTATACTACAACAATTATTTTAAGAACGGTGCGGTGAGCATCAATGTATAAGGCTAGCCTATTTTAAAAAAATAGCCATATCTGTTTTTTCAGGAAGAGGTAAAACTAACCGAATTCGTCGTATGGTTTGAGATTGAGCTAATTCATTAGCTATGAGGCGTTACACAATATAATAATGCACAATCATCAGTGCCGTTTAATGTGGTGACTATTAAAACGTTCACCATTTTATAGAAACCGTCATCCCACTCCCCGAAGGCAAACATGGGCTGGCAAAAAGTATAGTATTTTTAGGCACATTTATTTAGTCTGTACCCGGCTGGACAGGATACTGCTCGATGAAGCGTAATGCTGTCATACGATCGCACCGTCCGCAGGCGTTTTCCCCGTACCGTGTGGATAAAGAAAACCCTGATAGCCAAAGGAATAAGATATCAGGGCAGGATACAGCGGGGCATCTGTTTACGCCCCACTTTTTATCAGCATCTACTATTATTACAGGTTAACGTTGTGGGAATTTGATTTTAACTGCTGGTCCCCAGATTGCAGCGGCAGGGACGTAAGCCATCTGACCACTGGTATCATAACTCACCTCAAAATAGGCTTGTTTCACTTCAAAATTAACTACGTCATCATGGGTGATGACCAGTTTATTGTCTTTTAGTGACACTTGACCATCAGCATCTGAGAGAAGAGTAACTTCATCATTCCAGGCCTTTTTCACTCCGTTATAAACAAAGTACAGTTTCTGGTCGTTTGAATGTGTAGTCAGCTTAATTTTTATCAGAGTTTTGGGGGCACTCACCACGGCGCCTTTTCCTGGATAAACGGTATGACCTTTAGTTTGCAGTTTCAGTTGGTTGTTGTTACTTTCCAGTATTTTTGCAGGCGTTGTTGCAGCAACCACATTGCTAGGAACCACATTATCCGCCAGCGGAAGAATGTGCATCGGAACCTCAGTGGATGTACTCGAGCCCTGGGTTAGGGTTAAAGTGGCTGTCCCGACTGTACTGCCGCCAGCGATCTCAGGCACCGGCTTACCATTGGCACTTGCAACAACCTGCTGTGTAGGCTGAGGTTTGTTTTTTACCACAAATTCCGCCAGAGTCACATCAGGAGAAGTTGAATTTTTGATATTTACTGTAGCGTCCCCCGCAGCCGCCTCGATTGTCACATCCGGCAGCTTGTTATTTTTTGCCTGGCGAACATCAAAGCCTGTGATAGCACCTTTGCCGTCTTTATGGGCATGATTGTTATTTGGGTCATCCTTGGGGGTGATTTTTAGTTTATGCGGCTGAACGTGTACGGTTAACGTCGCCTTTTTTATCCCGGTGGTACGAGCTTCCGCCGTTACAGTGGCATCGGCTTGTTTGCTACCGGCTTTGGCCGGATCTGCCAGCGTCACGGAAGATGCATTTGCAGCAATGTCAACGACTAAGCTGTTATTCGTCAGTTTAAAGGTATTCCCGTTATCGCTGTCACTCTCCTTCAGAGTAGCAGAAGTGGCCGAGGTAATCGGGCTATGTGAAGAATGGTCAAGCGCCTGCAGTGGAAGCGTGCTCACACTATCGTTCACTGTGAAGGTTTTTACTGCGGGCTCAAACTTAAGGTCAAAGTCTCCCATCACAAATGCGTCATCCACGGTAAAAATGCCGAGCATTTTACTACCAGTATCGAGGACTGCAACGCGTTTGCCGTCGTGCAGGCTGATCGGAGAGACCCAGGATGGTGACGCCGCAGCTGATTTCACCGTATATCGGCGGGACAGAGTGCCTTCTGGGCTGTAGCAGTTGACTTTCCCGTTGTCGTTCGCAGTTGACCAGATATAGCCCGCTTTATCCAGGAACATCTGGTAGTGTGCAAAATCGCCATCTGCACCGTGAATTTTTGTTGCTGCAGCCGTTTTCCCGGCTGCACTGATGTCTTTCCTGAACAGCGAACCATCATCGGCTCCAATGTACAGGCCTTCTTTACCTGACGTTGTCAAGTCTGCGACCATAGTGGCAGCCTGCTCAACCGGATAAAAAGCTGCCGATTTTACGCTTCCGTCATCACCTGCAGTGCCGTGGATGATGCCATTCTTTCCCTTTCCGCCATCACTCTTGTCCTTACATAGGATCCACAGATCTGTTCCGTGACACAGCAGATCAAAAAATTCAGCCGGATTATTCGCTAACACAACATCCATTGGGGTCTTATTTGTAAAATCATTGATGGCAGTTGAATAAGCGCCACCAAAGCCGTTTGGAAGATCAACGCAGTAGATGTTTGACGTTTTGGTATTTCCGTCGCCGAGCCATAGTCGGTCATGGGTTACCGCTCCACCCTTTGGCTGGAATGCAATATCATTATACTGCAGAGGGATCTCGTCTTCTCCGCCCGATGTACCCGATTTCGTCGGCTTAAAGAATACAATATCGGCTGGCGTTCCGTCCGCGGCCGTTTTACTGAAGCGATAAACAGTTCCATTGGTATAGTCCGCGGCCCAGATAAAGTTGCCCTGCATGCGCAGGCCAAATACTGACAGTGTTTCCAACTCTCGGTGAATACTTTTATCCCAGTTAGTACTTCCCGCGCTTTCGACTGACGGCAGGGTAATGCTTGCTGTCTTGGTAGGAGCCCCGGTTGTTACTGTATAAACATGGACCTGTGCACCTTTTTTATCATCCTTTGCATCCTGAAGTAAATCTACAGCCCAAAGCGTGGTAGTGCTACCGACAGTTTCCGAAATCATATCATTGCCGTATCGGTTGTTCCGAGCGGGCAGCAAAACGGTGTCCGCCGTTAAAGTCTGGCGGTTTAATGTTGATGGCATAATAAAGAACCTCTGTATAGATAAATTATTGCTAATGAATGCTGTATCTGTCTGAATACAGCGAGAATACCCGTCTGCCGTTTATCATCTCACCGAAAGTGAGATAGTGGCGGAGGCTGGTGTTGTGTCATCACCTGGCAGGTATGCAAGGTAATCTATGCTGCCGCGATGCACGCCCCTTCCCAATGAAGAAAAATGTACGTTAAAGGGCGGCAAATCCCCTCTCTGGTCGCTGGTAATGCGCGCATCAGGCGCCGGTGTGTTCTCCGCAACCAGTCCATTAATGGGGTTTTGTGTGTGGATAAAGCGGCAGGGGATCCCCGGCCAGAATTCACTCTGGTCTGACTTTGATACCAGGCGTACTTTAACGGTTACTGGTGTTGTGGCCTTCGCGGAAATGATGGCGGGCAGTACTGGAGATACCAGCATCAAGTCCCC
This sequence comes from Cedecea sp. NFIX57, assembly GCF_900177785.1. Lineage (NCBI taxonomy): Bacteria > Pseudomonadati > Pseudomonadota > Gammaproteobacteria > Enterobacterales > Enterobacteriaceae > Cedecea > Cedecea sp. NFIX57. The sequence goes on from NZ_FXAS01000043.1 coordinate 20,362, forward strand.
CCTGGCCGGGAGTACCACCAGATGAAAATCAACGCTGTGTCCGTTACAGGTTGCTGTAATGGTCAGCTGGCCTTTATTTGTTCCTGCTACGGGGGTTATCCTGGCAAGCCCGCCGCCTGAAGTGAAAACAGGACCCGACGGAACGGTGGTTTTCGTTTTCCCCGGATCGTCTGTAACCGCCCAGGTCACACGGGCGCTGCCCACCGGGGCTCCCCCATGAGTAGCCTTAACGACCAGGTCTGCGTAGGGCTTTCTGTCCGGCAGTTGTGTCCATTGTGGGGTGCCACTGACGATTTCCAGTTTGTCCACTTCACTGGTATGGTCAGTGATGTGCTCCGTCAGGCTGAGCATCCACTCGTTTGTCCCTCTTGTATACCGGGGCTCATCGTTCAGTTTTATATAAATATCCAGTGCATCCGTCAGATTATCCGGAAGGTTCAGGTCAAAATACATCAGCCCCGTATTGTCGGGTGTCAACGTTCTGTGATAGTCCGGTTCACCGTTGTCACCTGCAACAAATTTCGCATTCATGGCGGAGTCCGTTGTGCCATGGTGTACAAACAACAGGATGACGGACCTGTCCTTCATCGGAGTCAGCTCCCCGGCGTCCAGGGTGACCTGAACGCCCAGCCGGCACGGCCCCGAAGGGAGGGTGATAGACATGTGCTCCCTGTCAACGATTATCCCCGGAGTGAGACTTGTTATTACCGCGATATGATTCATCAAAAATCGCCGGCGGTACGCTGACCGCCGGGCTCCCTGTTATACAATGTTGAATTCTACGTCCTGAGACAGGCTTCCGCTTGTTGCCGTCAGCGTAAAGCGTCCGGTGTTCGTTGCCACAATCACCGGTATACGCGCCCTTCCGTCCTGGGTGCGGACCGGAATAGTTTGCTGGTAAGCGTTACCGTTTTTGAATTTTGCTCCTGCTTTATTGGATGCAGAGACGGTAAACGTCACCTCGCCGGCCTTAACCGGATTACCGGATGCGCCGAGAAGCTCTGCGTAGTAATTCGGCCCCCCAATCCCTTCTTCGGCGTCGGCAGTCTGGATAGTCTGCGTGGTATTCGGACTCAGGCGGATGGTTTTGGCATCCTCAACGAGCTTCACGGTGAATTGCAGTTGCTCATTCAGCCGGGTATTTCCTCCCGCAGGAACCACGTACAGGAAGAATGTCCCCGCCGTATTTTTTACATTCAGCTCAGGCAGGTGTACAAAGCCGTCCCGGTCAGCGCTGGTGATGCTGCAGGTGGTGTCATTTGAACTCTCGAACGTTGCCCCGGCATCCCTGTCGTCAATCCGGACCGTCAGAGCGAAGGTCGACACCGTCACATCCGATTTATCCAGCACCTTCAGCTTCAGCTTCAGATTTGTCGTATGTCCGGCTGCCACGGTGACCGGGCCGGTCGTACTCCATTTAATGTGGTCCGCCGTGGTAAATTTCACATCCACTTTTACCGGTGCATATACGTTATCTTTTGTGGAAAAGGTAATGGCGCACGCTTTTGAGGCCCCGGTGGCCGTTCTCAGGTGGGGCAGAACACGGTAATCCGACGTGTTCGTGGGCGCTACCGGGTGCAAATCACCTTCTGTATGGGATAAATTGTCTTCGCCAATCACGTGCAGGCTCATACCTTCCACGGTATAATGAATCGTCGGTGGGTTCCCGTCGCCCGGTTCAATCTGTGGATTAAAACCAACCTCCAGCGGAGCATTTTCGCCGGTGACAGTGCCGTTAATTCCCGCCGACAGCCAGAGCGTTGAGGTGCTGGCGACCAGACTCTGTTTCACCTGACTGCCCATGCGAATATTCAGCGTCAGAGGGGATGCATTCGTCGCTGTAAACGTCAGCTTCATCGTTCCTGCATGGCCATGAGTGAGATTCACCCGGGCTTTCGGGGCCGATGTCGTGACATTGACCGGCGAATTGTTGACGGTCAGCACGCTGGTGTCGGACGAAACAATGGTGACATTCGCGTCTGCCGCAATCTCCGTCCCCTTATTGACGACGGAAACGCTGACGTAGGTATCGTCAGTTGCAGACCAGTTCTGCCAGCTGTCCGGCGGGAGAAGCGTGCCATCGGCATCGTATACCCGAATCTCATACTTCGCAGACGGAGTCTCCCCGGTCTTAATATGATAGGTTCCGACAACCTGACCATAGTGCTTCAGGGTCAGGGTGGTGGTGTTAGAGCCAGTCTGTCCGGGTACCGGAGTCAGGGTAAGAGTGAATGTGCCGTCAGTTTTCGTGGTAACAGTTGTTGGTGTAACCGTCAGGTACCCGGTTGAATTCAGCTCAACGGTCAGCGTTTCCGCTGCATTAGGTGAGCGACCATTTTTCTTCAATTGAAGAGTAATATTTTGCGGTTCAGTGATACTCCCAGGCACAGTGCCATCCACTGTCCATTTATCAGAAGCAGAGGCTTTCAGCGTCAGAGGTAATTTACTCTCATCGTAATCGTGATAACCTAAATCTGAGTAACCAACTTTTTTAATTTGTTTGAATAAATTATTGATTCCGACTAAACCTACCGTCATGTATTTAGTCGTATCCGTTGTAACCAATTTCGCTTTTATGCAATTGGCCGGGAGCGTGAATTTCCCCTCATCGGATGGGGTGATTTTATAGTGGGGGCTGTCATCATCGAAGATAATATTGTCACCCTCAGTAAGGTCAAAACGCAGTTGATGTCGCGCCGGAGGGACTTTCCAGTCGTCACCAACCCGCTGTTCAAGAGTGAAGTGCAGTGCCGGGTTGTTAAGGTTTTTTTCGTTTTGTCCCTGGAACAGAGGTAATTCTTTCGTTGCCGAGATTACACGAAATTTATTTGGGTCACTTCCATCATCTTCATCGCCAATGTAAGCGTTAATCTGAGTAATAACTGCCCCGCGATCAATACCAGAATTATCATATTTACCCTGAAATGAAATACAATACTCTCTGCTTTCTGGTGCGGTAAATACGAACGATTTTTTAACCCAGTCAGAGTCACTCGCAAAAAATGGCATCTGTGTCACAGGATTGGGATTGTCCAGGTGCCTGTCTGTACTTAAAGTAATATGGACATGATATTCAGGACTGCCTGCTACATTTTGATGCTTCGCTTCAGAGAAATACATATCTGCAATATGGAGCCATGTAAACGTATAGGTCTGTCCTTTTGTTGCAACAAACGTATGAGAAATATTGCCTCGCACTTTTTTGTAAACCAGCCGTGCAGCATGAAAAATTTCAATGTCTGCGCCATCAACAGTCGCATGCTTATGTTCGTTAACAACCTGGTTATTCTGATACAGAAACCCTATACCAGCTTCTACCTTCCAGCCGCTGACGAGACTACCTTGAGGTAAATGTAATTCTCCATTATCCTGATGTATAGGTCCACGGGATATATTTATTGCGTTTTTTTCAAAGCCATCAATGTATGTCATATTAGTTCCTGGTAAATAGCCGCGGCCTGACGTCTCTACTGACTATGCTGAGCCACTGTAGCAGTGTTCTATTAAAGGCACTCAATCATGATTTTTCTTGCCGATGGATATAATAGGCAAAATAATGATAAAAGCAGAACAAAATAATTCATGCTTTTATGAATGAAAACAGACTATGGAAATACAAGGTACTTCGCTCGCATTGACAGATGCCATTGCAATTTCTTATAAAGAATCAGCATTGATAAATGAATGCATTGTTTTTTTTGCAAGTTACAGGATGTCTTCTTAGAAGAAGAACTTTCACAAGTCACATTAGCATGCACCGATTTAATTTCTTCCGTAGTTAAGGGACTTTGAAAATATTGTGAATATATTTTTTTGCTTGTGAACTGAAATTTATTATTCTTGTTTTTCATTTAATATTTATGACCAAAATCATATGAATAATTTACTTAAGTTTTTTTCGCTTAAAGCTGGTGTTGGGTTGTTTCTGGCTGGATGCATGCTGCCTCATTTTGTTTGTGCTGACGAGGATGGCAACAGTGTTGCGGCAAAAATGAATAAACAATGGAAGTCCACGGATATGGACTGCAGAACCGCTGGCAGCAGCCATGTTGCATCTGCTCTGAGTTGTAATGGAATACTCCTGAAACCGCTCCCGAAAATGCAGTCTGAAACTCCGGATACATCGGCAGAAAAAAAGATGACTGCAAGTGCAATACTCTATTTGAGGAAGGATTTGAACACACCGGCTAACCCCACTGGAATGATTCTTCCGGCTGAGAGCGCCCTTAACTCAAATGATTCCTCAGTAACTGCGGCCTGCGTTCGACCAGTGGCAGTAGATAACAACGTTGTACGAGATGCATTTGGATGTGGTGAAAAGTCAGCGACACTTTCCCCAGTAAATAATGATGATACTGACGTTTCTACATGCAACCAGTTGGTTCCAGGTCCGGAGGCGGGTAATTGGGAGTGGAATAAAACATGCTCACTCAGTGTGCTTATACATAATGAGTTCAGACTGGCTATGGTGCTGAACAAAACCCCCGGCATGAATAAGGATAAGAAACCTGTACAAATTTGGTATCGTCACTGGCCGGATACAATAGACAAGGCAACCCCCCTGGCTCTGGTGTATACTAGGGGAGACCAGCAGGCACTGCTGGCACGTCAGAATGACCTGGCAAATTTGATAGCAGTCAAAATGAAAGTCCCGGTAGTAATGTACACCCCTGGTGACGACTCACCATTCAGTTACCATGACGCTGACAACAAGGTCACACCACTAAAGCCTGATACACCAGAGATTATTGCAAATCGGGTCATTGCACGCTACGTTGACAACGCTAATACGAGCAATTGTGGTCACGACGTACCAGCCTGGCAATGTTCAGGCCTGATTGCCCGGGCAACAGCTCCAGATCATCCATTTACTCAGGGCCCTGAGACGGTAAAACGTGGTGTTGCTTCCTATTTTTACTTACGGAGAGATACTCAAACCTATGACACCTATATTAATCATCAGGGAATTGTTCTGAAGGTTCCTGAAAAAGGGAAAATCAATACCCCCGAAGGACGTAAAGTTTTACAGGTGTTGCAGAGCAGAATGAAGTGTATTTATGCCCAGGACGCTGATACATTTGGCCTCCACAAATCCAAGGAATACAATCAGTGTCGTAGTACACCTGCAACGTCAGACGATTACAGTGACTGCAGTGAAAAATTGAACAATAGCCCCGATGGCGATATTGATATGTGGCTTCAGGCCTATAGAAATAAACACTATACGAGTGGCGGAAATCAGTGTTCATTCAGCGTGCGCCACGCAGGGCAGTTCGAGGCTGCGATTTCTCTTTCAGCACAAAAATTAGGAAATTATCAATGGAATGAACTTATTCTTACGCCGTCTGGAAGTGAAAATGATATTCCTGAGGTTGAGGCTGTCTGGTACAAGGAAGGTGATAACGATGCAAAAGTTAAGGCTCAGGAGATAGCAAAAAAATATTTTGCACTTCGAAAAGAAAAGATCCCTGTAATTGCCTGGGATTACAAATTCACCATGCGCTATTATTCAAACGATAATAATTGGTGATATAAAAATCAACTAGTTATAATATTCATTATCATTGATAATGAATAGGTTGGTTCTGTCGAAAAGATAGACGTGCGGTTGGCGTTGGTGCACGGACAGGGTAAGGTTGCAATTTGCCCTTACCCACTGAAATTCAGGCAGCTTTCACCTGCTTACGGACAGAATGGGGCCTTGCCACCGACAGCAGTCGGTTCATCACCATCACCCCGATGGCCACTTCCGTTTTCTGGCCCGCAAAACCCCGAGCACGCAGGCGGGCACCGATGAGGGCTTTCCAGCCCCCCATCATCGTTTCCGCTAACGCCCGTTTTCCGTACCCGACAGCCTTCTGCCAGGCCAGCCGTCCCTTATCCTGTATCATGGCCAGGTGCCGGTCCCGCTGACCGGGTGGCCCCGGGCTGACGCCCTCCACCGCTGTGGCACGGGGAGGGATGGCGACAGTGATGTTTTCGCCATGGCTGGCTATCGTGCTGTACGTGGGGCGACCATCGTAAGCCCCGTCGGCGGTGACCTGCGCGACGGGAGCATCAGTCTGGCTGAGCAACGCTCCCACCTGCGACGGGCCATCGGTATGTGAGTCAGTCAGGGTATGCGCCACAATGCTGAAGTTATCCGCATCCACGGCCAGATGGAGTTTACGCCAGTCGCGCCGGGCGCGGACCCCGTGCTTTTCCTCCAGCCACTGACCAGCCCCGTAAACCTTCAGCCCGGTGCTGTCGATAAGGATATGAAGAGCGCCCTCTGACGGAATACGCGGGAGAGGCGGTAAGGTGGTGGCCCGTCTGCTGACCGTGGTGTGGTCAGGTACCGTAAGAGGCAGATTCATCAGGCTGATGACGGATGCCATGAGACCTTCAGCCTGGCGCAGGGGTATCCGGAAGGCGGCGCGCAGCATCAGACAGGTCTGAATGGCAAGGTCAGAGTAACGCGCCTGTCCCCCGGGCGTGGTGCGGGCAGCAGCCTTCCACAGGGCAATAGCCTCCGGGGTGAGCCAGAGCGTCAGACTGCCCCGTTGCTTAAGGCCATTTTCATACTCAGGCCAGTTGGTGACGGTGAATTGAGCTTTGGGGATATGATGACGCTTTCCGGCGTTATGTTTATGTGGCACTGGTGCGTATCCGTGGAAATCCACAACCACAATGACATAACTTAGCCATCCGTGCACCAACGCCTATTGCAGCGAGAAAAGCTGCCAATATAGCTGCACAGCAGGCATTCTCAACTGCTCCTTTACCCGGTGTGCCTTATATCCCCGTCCTTCAGGGCGGGGATATAAGGCACGGTTTTCCACCTAACCTGGTGTTTGCTGTTGCTCAATATATTGC
>NZ_FXAS01000014.1:0-152572 GCF_900177785.1 Cedecea sp. NFIX57
CTGACCCCATGCCGAACTCAGAAGTGAAACGCCGTAGCGCCGATGGTAGTGTGGGGTCTCCCCATGCGAGAGTAGGGAACTGCCAGGCATCAAATAAAACAGAAAACCTCAGCCTGATGGCTGGGGTTTTTTGTTTTCTGGTTTCTGCCACTTTCAACTCTCAGAGAGCAGGACAAAATCGTCAGGAACGATTTTGCACAGCCGGAGGCTGCCCGCAGGGTGACGGGCAGGACAGCCCGGCATACAACGGCCAGGCATCAAATTAGCATTAACCCCGACCGAAAGGCCGGGGTTTTTTGCTTTTTAAACCACCTCTTTTCGCAAAAATCTCAGCCTGCTCACAAAAGCCAATGTAACAACTCCGCAACAAGATACTTCACATCGCAAAATTTCTTTCTCCTGCTTTACTGGATCCTGGGCTATTAGACCCATTCAGGAAGACAGGAGAAGAAAATGATTGAAACAACAAGCGAAGCAAATATTGTGTCTCCGGCGGCTGATACCCGCCGGCGTGTCTGGGCCATTGTTGGCGCTTCATCAGGGAATCTGGTCGAGTGGTTTGATTTTTATGTTTACTCATTCTGCTCGCTCTACTTTGCTCATATCTTTTTCCCAACAGGAAATACCACAACTCAACTTCTGCAAACCGCCGGTGTTTTTGCCGCAGGTTTTCTGATGCGGCCGATTGGCGGTTGGTTATTCGGATACATTGCCGATAAACATGGACGTAAAAACTCCATGCTGATCTCCGTTTGCATGATGTGTTTTGGATCGCTGGTGATTGCCTGCTTACCCGGATATGCCACCATTGGCACATGGGCTCCAGCGTTATTACTATTAGCCCGCCTGTTCCAGGGCTTATCTGTTGGAGGAGAGTACGGCACCAGTGCAACATACATGAGTGAGGTGGCGGTCGAAGGCCGTAAAGGATTCTATGCCTCATTCCAGTACGTTACGCTTATTGGAGGGCAGCTGGCTGCGTTGCTTGTTGTGGTCGTTCTCCAGCAAGTACTAAGTGATGAAGATTTGCGTAGTTGGGGATGGAGAATCCCGTTTGCGATTGGGGCCGTGCTGGCGATAGTTGCTCTCTACCTTCGCCGTTCTCTGGATGAAACATCGGATAAGGCCACCCGCGAGAACAAGGACGCCGGGACGCTTTCCGGACTGTGGAAAAATAAAAAAGCCTTCATTATGGTGCTTGGCTTCACTGCCGGAGGTTCCCTGGCTTTCTATACCTTCACCACCTATATGCAGAAATACCTGGTGAATACTGCAGGAATGCACGCTAACACGGCCAGTGCGTTGATGACCTTAGCGCTGTTTATTTTCATGGTACTTCAGCCGTTCTTCGGTGCGTTGTCGGATAAAATTGGCCGTCGTAGCTCTATGCTCTGTTTTGGTGGGCTGGCAGCGGTGTTGACGGTACCCATTTTGACGGCGTTGCAGAATGTTAGTTCACCCTACGCAGCCTTTGCCCTGGTGATGGCGGCGATGCTGATTGTCAGCTTTTACACTTCAATCAGCGGCATTCTTAAGGCAGAAATGTTCCCGCCGGAAGTCCGTGCTCTGGGCGTAGGATTGTCTTATGCGGTTGCCAACGCTTTGTTTGGTGGCTCCGCAGAATATGTCGCCTTATCACTGAAATCGATGGGCAGCGAAACGATCTTCTTCTGGTATGTCTCTGGGATGGGAGCGCTGGCATTTGCCGTTTCTCTGCTGCTGCACCGCAAAGGAAAAGGCATCAAACTCTAGAAAGAAAAAGCCCTGCAGTGCAGGGCTTAAGCGTTTAAAGAATGCGGCTGATCAATCGGTCAATACGGATACGACGCAGACGCCGAATCAGTTTGCGCACTTTCACCGGATATTCGGCGATGCTTTGTAAATCGCGATAATGCTGAACGACCGTTGTATGTGTGCGGATAAGCTCCAGTTCTTTAGTACGGATACCTTCCAGCTCTCTTTTTGGGTCGTGGATCAGTAGGGCATTTTCCAGGTCCAGGCGCCACGCACGCGGATTAAGGTTATTCCCTGTCAGCAGCATCCACTCATTGTCCACCCACATGCCTTTCAGGTGGTAACTGTTATCCCCATCTTTCCACAAACGCACAATCAACTGCCCGGTATTCACATAATATTGCAGGCGGCTGAGGAAGCGGCGCAGATTAATTTCATAGAGATAAGGCAACGCGCCAATAATCTTAAACGGCTGATCTTCCGGAATATAGAAATCATTCGCCGTCTTATCGCCAACGATAATCTCAACCTGCTTGCCGTCCCGCAGCAGTTGAATGATATTGCGGACCAGCACTGCAGGTAGGTTGAAGTATGGCGTGCAGATAGTGAGCTTTTGCTCCGCACAAGGCATGAGATGGAAGATCGTTTTATTCAGCAGGCTGGATTTTCCCAGCCCAACCAACGGCGTCACCGACAGCTGATCGTTATCTGCATCACCCTGGAAGACAAAATTAGCCTCACGCAATTCCTGGCGGAAGAGGCGGATATCGTTTTTGATTTCCGGGCTTTTTACGCGCTCGGCGACATCCAGACGATGAACCGCCCGGCCATTCACCAGATTCTGGTTAACCCAGCCATGCATGATGTCGGCCAGCGAGCGGTTGCGAATGATTTGGTAGCGGTCATAGCGATATTTATCATGCTGATGCAGATAAACATCGTTGAGGCTGGCGCCACTATAGATGACGCTGTCATCAATAATAAAGCCTTTGAAATGCAACACACCCAGGGCTTCGCGAGTATTGACGGGAACGCCGTAGACCGGGACATTCACATCAGGGAACTGTTCGGCCATGCGGTGATACCAGTCCGCATTGGTGTTGGCTGCGGCAACACCAATGCGTCCGCGCTGAGCACGGTGCCAGTCAACCAGAATGGAAACATCCAGGTCCGGCCGCTGCTGTTTGGCTTGATAAAGCGCGGACAGAATTCCTTTGCCGCCGTCATCCTGCTCAAGATACAACGCAATAATGCAAATACGCTGCGTTGCGCTGGCGATTTTTTTCAACAGCGTTTCGCGGAAATCCGCTGGGGAGAACAGGGTTTCTAAATCATCAACTGATTGAGAAAGCTTCGGTAGCAGGGCAAGGTGTTGTTGATGTTTATTACGCTTAAATTTAGACAACATCACAGTGCTTATCTTCTCTCTTCATTGGATGGCCCTCTGCAAAATCCAGACGTCAGAACCTGCTGATAATACCACTACTGCTACGCAAAGTGAGTATGTTTTCCAGTACCTTACTCACGAATCTGCGCTTTTACTCAGTGGGAGCGTGAGACTTACAATGCCGTCTTCTAGCTGAATATCGACGCTGAAACCCAGTTTACGTGCCAGCGTAATCATGCCCTGGTTATTCGGCATCGTGATGCCATTTAGGCGCTGAAGGCCGTGTTGTTTGGTGTAATCAATGAGCTTAGTCAGTAAACGTCGGCCAAGTCCGAGGCCTTTCAGATCAGAGCGAACCAGCACGGCGAACTCGGCATCAACGTTGTCAGGGTCTGAAATGGCACGGGTGACGCCGAGGATCTCATCACTGCCTTTCATTCTTCTGACGGCAACGAACGCCATTTCTCGATCGTAGTCGATCTGCGTCATGTTGGCTAAATCTTCATGGGTAAATTCATTGATCTCGCTGAAATAGCGATAGTAGAGATCCTCTTTTGTTACCTGCGCGATAAACCGCTGCAACTGAGGTTCGTCTTCAGGCAGGATAGGCCGGAACAGGCAGCGATCACCGTTCTTAAGCTGTACCTGCTCCTCAAGCTGATGAGGATAAGGACGCACGGCCAGCCTGGCATCCGCATCCCCCGTAAACTCGGCTAATTCCAAAGTGACATCGAGCAGGGTGAACTCGCTGCCGGACGCCAGTAACGGATGAATATCGAGCCTCACTATCTCCGGACAATCAACAATCAGGTTAGAGACTTGCACCAGAACTTCGCTGATCCCGGCGATATCCAGCGGGCGTAATGCGCTCCGGCTTCGGATCTTGCCACTTTTGATCGCCTGAATGACAAGGTATCTGGCCAGATTCATGTTTAGCGGGGGGAGAGCGACCGCCGCCTGCCTATCAGGCCGCCACTCTACGCCGCCTTCGCCCAGCATGATCAATGGACCAAATACCGGATCGTGCTCAACGACGACTCTTAATTCCTGAGCGCCAGCGCGGTTTGCCATGCTTTGCACCAGCAGGCCGTGAATACGAGCCTGGGGCCAGGCCATTTTTACACGGTCGATGATGGCTTCGGCGGCCTGCTGCACTTCGCTGGCCGTTCTCAAATAGAGCATAACGCCCTGAACTTCCGACTTGTGGGGAATATCCGGAGAACGAAGCTTTAATGCAACCGGATAACCAATTTGCTCAGCGATATGGACTGCTTCTGCGCTGTCTCCTGCAATCCACGTTGGCAGGGTGGCTAAGCCATAAGCTTCAAGCACCGGCCTGACTTCATGGGTATCCAGCGTTGTTGCCCCCTGATGCAATGCCTGCTGAATGAGATGGTGAGCGTCGCTGGTGTTTGCCGTCAGGTTAGCCGGCAGAGCAGGGGTTTCGCGCAGTTGCTTCTGGTTACGGCGATACTCGACCATGTGCATAAATGCCGTTACCGCGCCCTCTGGCGTTCTGTAAGTTGGAATACCGGCATCGCTAAACAGGCGTCTGGCTTCCTGGGAGGAATACTCCCCGCACCAGTTGGTGACAATGGTGAGATATTTACCACGAGGATGTCGCTGCAGCAGATCGATCAGGGCAAGGGCACTTGCTGTGCCTGGAGCGGCGGCGCTGGGGGAATGAATAACCATTAAGGCATCAAAATCATGGCTATCCAGTAATTTTTCCACGGCCAGCAGGTAACGGCCGGGCGTAGCGTCATCACGGAGATCTATCGGGTTTCCAGCCTCAACCCCAGAAGGAAGCACCCCCGCAAGAGCCAGCAGGGTTTCTTCACTTAACGTCGCTAGTTTGCCATTACGTATCCACAGCTCATCAAGGGCCAGCGCCGCAGGTGCTGCGCCGTTACTGACAATCATCAGCCGTTCACCACGCAGAGGTCTCATATGGCTGAGGGTTTCTACGGCAGAAAAAAGCTCATGAGTGTCCTGTACCCGGAGCAAACCTGCTCGTTGAATAGCCGCGTCCCAGGCGGCATCCAGGCCTGGATGGGTTTTCAGTAACGTTTGCGCTTTACTGCTGCGTCCACTTTTGATGACCAGAATCGGCTTGTTACGTGAGGCGCTTCTGGCGGCGGAAACAAAACGTCGGGCATCGCTCAGATGTTCGAGATACAGCAGGATGGCGCTGGTTTTCGTGTCTCTGGCCAGGTAGTCAAGCAGTTCATCCACGTCGATATCCAGGCTATCGCCAAGCGCGATAAACCAGGAAAAGCCCATTTCTCGCTGCTGCGCCCAGTCCAGAATGGTGTTGGATACCGCCGCCGACTGAGAAATAAACGCGAGCTTGCCCTTTTGGATAGGGACTGGGGAGAAACTGGCATTTAGTCCCTGCCACGGAGCCAGAAGGCCAAGGCTGTTCGGCCCAAGCAGACGAATTTGCCAGCGAGCGGCACAGGCCAGTAACTCGGGCAATTGCTCAGGTGGGGCAGATAAGATAATGCAGGCTTTACAGCCTCTACTGCCCAACGCTTCAAGCAGCGTAATATTCCGTCGGGAATGCGTACAGATAATCGCGAGGTCGGGGGGCATCGGCAGGCTGGCAATATCCGGCCAGGCAAGCACCCCGCAAACGGCTTTATGAGTCGGCGTCACCGGCATTACCGGGCCGTTGAATCCGCCAGCAAGCAAGTTACGCATCATTAAATAACCGGCGCGGTCGGTTTTTGCCGAAGCGCCGATAACGGCAATGGATTTTGGACGCAGCAGCGCTTCCAGGCCTCGTTGACTCACGACGCTCTCCCCTGAGTGATGTTCAGGAGAGTCTAAACGTTTTCTTCCACTTCTGCTGTGATGCTGCCCTGATGATGGGGTTTCCCCGCCAGATAGCGCTCGCGGAAAAGAGTGAAGTGCCGGGTTAATCCTTTGGACGCTACCACATCGCCTGCCAGTTCAAGCAGAGCTGCGGCGACTTCTGCAGTGCAATACTGGCCGTCCGCATGGGCCTCGCGCAGGCGATAAGCAGAGGTAATACTTAAATCTACGGAAATCACCGGCAGTGCATCGAGATAAGGGCTTTTGCGAAACATTTTGCGCGCTTCAGTCCAGGTGCCATCCAGCATGATAAACAGCGGTGGCTTGCCGGTAGTTGGCGGCGTGTTCAGCACCTCGCGATTGGCATCGGCATAAGAGGCGGGGAAAACCACCATCGGTTGGTAATCAGGGTTAGCAACAAGATCCAACAGCGCCTGAGGGGGCTCCGTGCGCGACCATTGAAATGCTTCGGTTTCCGGCAAAATATCGGCAATGAGTCGCCCGGTATTGCTCGGCTTCATGGGTTCGGTGTCAAACATCACCAGGCAAAAGCGGCTGCGGGCATGTTGCGGCTGAAGTGTTTCACACAGGCAGTTTTTTAACGGCAGCAGGCAACGCTGGCAGCGACGAACGCGATTGCCACGGGCGAGAAAGGGACGAGTTGCTCGGGCAAGGCGGGCTGCACGAAGGCGAAGAACGGCGTTTTCGGTCATTAATGAAGGATGGTTGGCTAAAAACGTCATTCTACCGTAGATAAAGAAAGGGGGCTTAAAAAATGCCCCCTCAGAATCAGATATTTTCGTCCAGCCAGCTATCAAAAGGTGCTTTCGGCATGGCGCCATTCAGCATATCGACGACCTGGCCATTTTTGAAAATCATAATGGTTGGGATGCTTCTGATGCGAAAACGTGCGCTCAGCTCCTGCTCGGCTTCGGTATTGACCTTCACAAAGCGAACTTTGCCGCTGCGCTCCTCGGCAACATCTTCAAAAACAGGGGCGAAGTTCACGCACGGGCCGCACCACGGCGCCCAAAAATCAACCACAACCGGCAGCTCATCTTTCAGAAGTTTATCCAGCGTTGCCGCCGTGGCGTTGACGACTTCACCGTCAAACAGTTCATGGCCGCAGCGACCGCACTTTGCGCCGTCATCGATACGGTCGTCAGGAATGCGGTTAACTGCCTGGCAGTCGGCACAAACGGTATTCATAACTAACCTCAAAGAGAATGATTGAAATCGGTGCTAGGCACCGAGGATGTTTCAAATATGTTACATATTATCAGCGAAGATGGGGAGGCCAACAAAGTGGTTTATTCGATGAGTACAATAGTTTTTAGCTTTTAAGCAAAGTTAATGGCTAACCCATGGCACATCAGGTAATCTGCGCGCTTCGCGCTCAGCCAGGTGGAGGGACAATGAACGACGAATTTAAAGGTAAAAGCGGCAAGGTCAAAGTGATGTATGTCCGCGGTGACGACGAAAGCGAACAGCGCAGCCAAAACCCGCGTACCGGGAAAGGCGGTGGGCGTCCTGCCGGTGCGTCACGTGGTGAAGGCGGCGGTCGCCGTCAGGCTCGTCACGATGATAAACCTCGCGGCGGGCGCGATCGTAATGAACGTAGCGACAGAAGCGATCGCGGTGAAGCGGCTTCTCCATGGCGCACGGTTTCCCGTGCCCCGGTAGACTCTTCATCGTCGGTTTCTGACAATGAAGGTACAACTAAGCACATCGTTGACCCGGAAGTGATTCGTCGCCAGCGCGCCGAAGAAGCCCGCGTATACGGTGAGAATGCTTGCCAGGCGCTGTTCCAGAGCCGCCCGGAAAGCATCGTACGTGCCTGGTTTATCCAGAGCGTTACGCCTCGCTTTAAAGAAGCGCTGCGCTGGATGGCTGCAAATCGCAAGGCTTACCACGTGGTGGATGATGCTGAGCTGGCAAAAGCCTCCGGCACGGAACACCACGGTGGCGTTTGCTTCATTATTAAAAAACGCAGCGGCATCAGCGTGCAGACGTGGCTGAATAAAGCCGGGGAAGAAGACTGTGTACTGGCGCTGGAGGATGTGGGCAACCCTCATAACCTCGGCGGGATCATGCGCAGCTGCGCACACTTCGGTGTGAAAGGCTTGCTGATTCAGGATGCTTCTCTGCTGGAGTCCGGTGCGGCAATTCGTACCGCAGAAGGCGGGGCAGAGCACGTTGTCGCGATCAGCGGCGAGACGTTTGGCGATGGGCTGGAAGCTTTCCGTAAAGCAGGCTACACCATCGTGACAACCTCAAGCCATCAGGGCACACCGCTGTACAAAGCTGATCTGCCGAAGAAAATGGTGCTGGTGCTGGGCCAGGAGCGCGATGGCGTTTCCGACACGACTTTTGAAAGCGCAGATATGAGCGTCGCCATTGAAGGTACAGGTAATGTTGAAAGCCTCAACGTATCAGTAGCGACCGGCGTGCTGCTGGGCGAATGGTGGCGTCAGAACAAGGCGTAATACCTTTACCAGTGATAAAAAAACCAGCGTAATTGCTGGTTTTTTTTCGTCCAGAACTTAGCCATTTTCCTGTGGTAGTTGTGGCATCCAGTCGATGGGCTGCTCTCCGCGCTCTACAAGATACTCATTCGCCTTAACGAAATGCCCGCAGCCAAGAAAACCGCGATGTGCCGAAAGCGGAGAAGGGTGCGGGGCGGTCAGGACATGGTGACGCTGGCGATCGATAATGCTGCCTTTGCGCTGGGCATGAGCGCCCCACAGCAGGAACACCACGCCTTCACGGTGTTCATTAATGAGGGCGATAACCTTGTCGGTAAAAGTCTCCCAGCCAAAATTAGCATGAGAATGTGCTTTGCTCGCTTCGACGGTAAGTACCGTATTGAGGAGTAACACGCCCTGCCGCGCCCAGCTTTCAAGGTAGCCGTGCGTAGGGCGGGTAAAGCCCGGGACGGAAGCCTCCAGCTCTTTATACATATTGACCAGCGAAGGTGGGGGCGCAATGCCTGGACGGACGGAGAAAGAGAGTCCGTGCGCCTGGCCTGGCCCATGATAGGGATCCTGCCCCAGAATCACGACTTTGACATCGCCTAGCTCGGTAAAGCGAAAAGCGTTGAAAACATCCTTTTGCGGAGGGTAAACGGTCACGCCCGCAGCGCGCTCTGCCGCGACGGCGCTGAGCGTATTGATAAAGTAGGGCTGCTGTTTCTCTTCTGCCAGCACGTCGTGCCAGGTGAGGTGGGTGGTCATCTCGCTCTCCCGCGAATCTGTATTGCCCGATAGCTTAACTGCTTCTTCTTCATGAGCAAAATAGTGTGTGGCATCAATGCGCTACGACCCTAAATAAAGTTGAAAATTTACAAAGGTTTTAGCGTGAGATGAATGGGCTAAGTTGATGTAAAACAAATAAAACCCGCTAAAGCCATTTTTAGCGTGTGGATTTAATTGATTTAAGTCAAAGAATCACGCCAGGCGGACTGATATAAGAACAACAAAGCAACAAAGGTTTTACCAATGAGCCAGAGCGCTGGCCCAAAGAATCAGCACATTACCCTGAGGGAGAAATAAAATGATTACTGGTATCCAAATTACTAAAGCGGCAAACGACGAACTTCTGAACTCTTTCTGGCTGCTTGACAGTGAAAAAGGCGAAGCTCGCTGCGTGTGTGCGAAATCGGGTTTTGCGGAAGATGAAGTAGTCGCGGTCAGTAAACTGGGCCAGTTTGAATACCGTGAAATTCCAATGGAAGTGAAACCGGAAGTTCGCGTTGAAGGCGGGCAGCACCTGAACGTTAACGTTCTGCGTCGTGAAACGCTGGAAGATGCGGTTAAGCATCCGGAAAAATATCCGCAGCTGACCATTCGTGTTTCCGGCTACGCGGTGCGCTTTAACTCCCTGACCCCGGAACAGCAGCGCGACGTGATCACCCGCACTTTCACTGAAAGCCTGTAATTCCGTTCCTGCCATAATGAATAAAGAGCGCCTTCTGGCGCTCTTTCACGTTAGTAGAAAATCCGTACCGCACAGTAAACCAGCATCAGTGCCAGAAGAATATTCAGCGTGCGTCCAAAACGCTGAAACACTTTCTGGAACACTTGGCCAGCCAGCGCCCAGCAAAGATTCCCCAAACTTCCTATCGCCGCCAGCACTACGCTCATTCCCACAATGTCGCTTATCTCCGTTGTATACGGCAGGACAAAAGTTGACAGAGCGGTGATGCCGTAAAGAATGATTTTTACATTGAAGAATTGCAGGCCAAAGCTGGCCCAGAAGCCAATTGGCTGAACGTCGGCCTCTGTGCCTGCCGGCTGGCTGGTGGCTATCTTCAGCGCCAGCCACAGCATGTAAATTGCACCCACCCAGCTAAGAATGTGAGTAAATCGCGGGTCGAGGCTGACCAGTGAGAAAGCAATGCCCGCACAAATCAGCATGATTATCAGAAATCCAAGGCTCATGCCCGCCAGCACGCGGCTGCTTTGCCGCAGTCCGTGACGGGTAGAGGTACTCAGCGCCAGAATGTTGTTAGGGCCAGGGGTCAGGGCGGTAATCAGGGTGTACGTCCAAAAAGCGCTAAAGAAAATGGCGATCACTTGAGTTCTCCTTTGTTTTCGCAGAGAGTACGAAAAATAAAAGAGTTAAAAAAATGAATGTTTCTGCATTCTGGGTTCGATGATTTCGATGTGTTGGAGGCTGGATGGATTTACGTCGGTTTGTCACGTT
This sequence comes from Cedecea sp. NFIX57, assembly GCF_900177785.1. Lineage (NCBI taxonomy): Bacteria > Pseudomonadati > Pseudomonadota > Gammaproteobacteria > Enterobacterales > Enterobacteriaceae > Cedecea > Cedecea sp. NFIX57. Next base: position 10,643 of record NZ_FXAS01000014.1, read on the forward strand.
AAAAACAGTGGTCGAAGAGGGCTCGTTCCTGCTTGCCTCGCAAAAGCTGTGCTGCACGCAGTCGACGGTCACTTTTCACATTCAGCAGCTAGAGCAGGAACTGTCGCTGCAGCTATTTGAGAAAGTTGGCCGACGAATGCGCCTGACCGAGAACGGTAAAAAACTCATGCCACACGTTTATGAGCTGACGCGCGTCATTGATACCATCAGGCAGGCCGCAAGGCAGGATGCGGAACCCGAAGGCGAACTCAGGGTTGCCAGTGGAGAAACATTGCTGGCGTACAAAATGCCGCATGTGTTGCAGCGTTTTAAGGAAAGGGCGCCGAGGGTGAAACTCTCCCTGCAGTCCCTGAACTGCTACACCATTCGTGATGCGCTGTTGGATGACCGTGTCGATCTGGGCGTGTTTTATCGAGTAGGAAAGGATGAGGCGCTACATCTGCAGGCTATTGGTGAGCCTTCACTGGTGCTGGTGGCATCTCCGGCGCTGAAAGATGTCGATTTCCTGCAGCCGGACAGGCATATCCCGGTCAGTTTTGTGATCAATGAGCCGCAGTGTGTGTTTCGACTGATCTTCGAAGCACAGCTGAGAAAACGCCGGATCACGCTGGAAAATACTATCGAGCTTTGGAGCATAGAAAGCATTAAGCAGTGCGTTGCGGCAAACCTGGGCGTGAGTTTCCTGCCTCGTTTTACCGTTGAAAAGGAGCTGTCATCCGGTGAGCTAGTCGAGCTGGCGTTCAGCGAGCAGCCGTTAATGCTTAACGCGATTTGCGCACACCACGCGGGGAAGGTCGTTAGCCCGGCGATGAGGATTTTTATGGAGTGTTTGCAGGAAAACGCAGAATCTGGGCAATAAAAAACGCCGGGATAATCCCGGCGTTCATATTATTCGTCGGCTTTCGGCGACTCTGTCGTGGTAGCTGCCCTTGGTTTACGGCGCTTACCGATGTTTTTCTGATCGCGATGGCGTACTTTAACGCGCGGCTTCTCTTTGTCTTTCTCTTTCTTCTTCTCTTCGCGCTTAGCCAGCACTTTCTTGGATGGCTTACCGGTCAGCTTTTCGCTTGGCGCACGCGTTGTTGGGCGCAGGTCGTCGATAACGCGGGATTTCAGCGGCTCTTTCATGTAGCGGGTAATTTTACCCAGCAGCAGATGGTCATGCGCTTCAACCAGCGAGAGCGCGGTTCCTTTCATGCCTGCGCGACCAGTACGGCCAATACGGTGCAGATAGATATCCGCTGTGCGCGGCAGGTCAAAGTTGAACACGTGGCTAACGTCAGGGATATCGATCCCACGGGCAGCAACGTCGGTAGCAACCAGAACGTTTACGCGACCATCGGTCAGGCGCTTGATGGCCTCGTTACGCTTGGCCTGTACCATTTCGCCTTCGAGATAGCAGGTGTTGATGCCTGCTTCGCGCAGCCAGGCAACCAGCTCATGTACACGCTCGCGCTTACGCACAAAAACGATAGAGCGGGTGGTATCCGGCTGGTTCAGCAAATGAACAAGTAATTTTGTTTTGTGCTCAACGTCATCGGCGCGGTAATACCACTGATGGATCTTCTTACGCTCGCGCGTGGACGGCGTGGCGGAAACTTCAACGGGATCTTCCAGCAGGCGTTCGGCAAAGTCTTTAACGGCGTTGCCTTCCAGGGTAGCGGAGAACAGCATGGTTTGCTTGCGCCAGCGGGTTTCCGCGGCAATGGTTTCAATATCTTGCGCGAAGCCCATGTCCAGCATGCGATCTGCTTCATCAAGGATCAGTGTTTCAACCGCGCGGCAGTCGAAGTTCTCTTCCTTTATGTATTGCAGCAGTCGGCCGGTGGTGGCGACCACGATATCCTGATTCTCGCTGAAAACTTCAGCGTGGTTCATATAGGCTACGCCGCCGGTGATGGTGGCGATATCCAGATGGGTATGTTTTGCCAGTTCACGCGCGTGGTCGGCGACCTGCATAGCGAGTTCACGGGTTGGCGTGACGATCAGAATACGCGGCGGGCCAGATTTCTTACGAGGAAAGTCGACCAGATGCTGTAGCGCTGGCAGCAGGTAAGCTGCGGTTTTACCGGTACCCGTCGGTGCTGAACCCAGCACGTCGCGTCCTTCAAGTGCAGGAGGAATGGCCGCAGCCTGGATGGCCGTCGGGCGAGTAAAGCCTTTCTCCTGGAGTGCGTCCAAAAGGCTTTCATCAAGTTCGAGTTCGGAAAAAGTGCTTACAGTCATGGTCTACCTCTGTTTGGGACGCCGATTATAGACGTTATGCCTGCGATCTTCATCTGTTTGTGTCTTTCCGTAGGGGGCCGTTTCACTTATGCTACGGCGGTTTCTTTGCAAGGTAGATAAGATGTCGGATCAAAAAGCGGTATTACGTCGGGATGGTTTCACCTTCAAACAGTTCTTTGTGGCACACGATCGCTGCGCCATGAAGGTGGGAACAGATGGGACGCTGCTTGGTGCATGGGTGCCGGTGGTGAACGTAAAAAGCGTGCTGGATATTGGCACCGGCAGCGGTTTGCTGGCGTTGATGCTCGCTCAGAGAACCGCTGAGGACGTCACGATTGAAGCCGTGGAACTGGATCCGATTGCCGCAGAACAGGCGGCAGAAAACGCCAAAGGCTGTCGCTGGGCTTCGCGTATTCACGTTCACTGCGCGGACATTCGCGAGTGGGCGCAGCAGGCAACGCAGCGCTACTCTTTAATTGTCAGTAACCCGCCTTTCTTTGAGCAGGGCAGCAACTGCGCATCGCCAGAACGAGCTCAGGCACGCTATACCACGACGCTGGATCATCAGGCCTTGCTCAGCAGCGCTGAACAGCTGATCACCGAAGATGGTTTCTTCTGTGTGATCATGCCGGAAACTGCCGGAACGGCATTCAGCGAGCTGGCAAAATCACAGGGTTGGCACGTTCGCTACCGTACCGATGTGGCCGACAATGAAACTCGCCTGCCGCATCGGGTGATGCTCGCGCTTTCTCCAACGGGTGGAGAATACTACAACGACCGTCTGGTGATCCGCGGGCCAGACCAAACCTACTCTGAAGGTTATTGCAGCCTGACCCAGGACTTCTACCTGTTTATGTAGAGCGGGGAAAGCACGCTTGGGCCGGATTCAGCGAGCTGATCCGGATAATCCAGCGTGTAGTGCAGGCCGCGACTCTCTTTACGCTGCATGGCGCAGCGCACAATGAGTTCGGCAACCTGCACCAGGTTTCTCAGCTCAAGCAAATTGTTTGAAACGCGGAAATTGGCATAGTACTCATCAATCTCTTGCTGCAGCATGGTAATTCTTCGTAGCGCCCGCTCCAGCCGGCGTGTGGTGCGAACTATCCCGACGTAGTCCCACATAAAGAGCCGCAGCTCATGCCAGTTGTGCTGGATAACAACCTGTTCATCTGGATTATCCACACGGCTGTCATCCCAGTCGGGCAACGTTTTACTTTCACGCGCATAGGGCAGGCGCTTCAGGATATCTTCCGCAGCCGACCAGCCATAAACCAGGCATTCGAGCAGAGAGTTTGATGCCATTCGGTTAGCGCCGTGCAGGCCGGTATACGTCACTTCACCAATGGCATACAGCCCGTCAACGTCGGTGCGCCCGTGTTCATCGACCATTACGCCGCCGCAGGTGTAATGCGCGGCAGGCACCACGGGAACCGGATCTTTGGTTAAATCAATGCCTAGCCCAAGCAGCTTCTCATAAATAGTGGGGAAGTGCTGGCGGATAAACTCTTCTGGCTTATGGCTGATATCCAGATACATGCAGTCTGCGCCCAGACGCTTCATTTCGTGATCGATAGCTCTGGCGACGATATCACGCGGGGCAAGCTCGGCACGTTCATCAAACTCCGGCATAAAGCGTGAACCATCCGGACGCTTCAGGTATGCACCTTCCCCGCGCAATGCTTCGGTAAGCAGGAAGTTTCGGGCCTGAGGGTGGAACAGCGCCGTCGGGTGAAACTGGTTGAATTCCAGGTTGGCGACCCGGCAGCCTGCACGCCATGCCATCGCGATACCGTCACCGGAGGCGATATCCGGGTTTGTCGTGTACTGATAGACTTTTGAAGCGCCACCGGTGGCTAAAACGACGGATTTCGCGCGGCAGGTTTCAACTTTTTCAAGGTTCCGGTTCCAGACCCAGGCGCCGACGACGCGCCTTGTACCCGGCAGACCTATTTTGTCAGAGATGATCAGGTCGACGGCGTTGCTGCGTTCGATAACCCGAATGTTGGGGTGATTGAGGGCTCTGCCGACTAGCGTGGTTTCAACTTCCTTTCCGGTGGCATCTGCCGAATGAAGGATCCGGCGATGGCTATGGCCGCCTTCACGCGTCAAATGGTAGCTCTCTTCACCGTTTGCCAGCGTTTGGGTGTCGAACATGACGCCCTGATCAATCAGCCACTGGACGCAGTGCTTTGCATTGCTTGCCACAAATTCTACCGCGTCACGATCGCAAATCCCTGCCCCGGCGATCAGCGTATCGTCAATATGGGAAGCGATGCTGTCGGTTTCATCGAAAACGGCGGCAATCCCTCCCTGTGCATAAAAAGTTGAGCCTTCGTTAACCGGGCCTTTGCTTAGCACAATGATCTTGCTGGTTTGAGCCAGACGCAGCGCGAGAGAAAGGCCGGCAGCACCGCTACCGACAATTAATACGTCACAGACCAGATCGCTATTTGTGTTCATGATGTTTAATTTACTAAACAAGAGTGGTGCGAGCATAGCACCGGGTGGGATACTGAACACGCTTTTTTTGTTTTAGCGTTGTGCAGACTAAACAGACGCGTCGGTAAAGTTATTGGGAGGGATTGAGCAAACTGCGTAAATAAATCTCACTACGGAAGGATAAATGGCAGATTAGATGATGAAATGCCCTGATTCATGCGATACTCTGCTCGCTAACTTTTTGAGCATTGATTCAGAAGAATCGGCGTTACCGTTTTGCGAAGCGGAACTTATAATGAGAAAGATGCAATCCGCTAAACATGACAGAAAAACAAAGGCGTAACGGAACTTTGCTGGCCTCGGGCACTCAAACTCAAAGCTTGCTCAAAAATGCAGGGTTCGAGTGGCATTTCGATTACGCGTGGGAATTGGGTTTGGGGAGACATTACCTCGGATGAGCGAGCAGTTAACGGATCAGGTCCTCGTCGAACGGGTCCAAAAGGGAGATCAGAAATCATTTAACCTACTGGTGGTGCGCTACCAGCATAAGGTTGCGAGTCTGGTTTCCCGCTATGTGCCTTCGGGAGATGTTCCCGACGTGGTGCAGGAATCTTTTATTAAAGCGTATCGCGCGCTGGATTCATTCCGCGGTGATAGTGCGTTTTATACGTGGTTGTATCGCATTGCGGTCAACACGGCTAAAAATTATCTGGTTGCTCAGGGCCGCCGTCCTCCATCAAGTGATGTGGATGCCATTGACGCTGAAAACTACGAAAGTGGCAGCGCATTGAAAGAAATTTCGAACCCTGAGAACTTAATGTTGTCTGAAGAACTGAGACAAATAGTTTTCCGTACTATTGAGTCGCTTCCGGAAGATTTACGTATGGCAATTACGTTACGGGAGCTGGATGGCCTGAGCTATGAAGAGATAGCCGCTATCATGGATTGCCCGGTAGGTACTGTGCGTTCTCGTATTTTCCGCGCAAGGGAAGCTATTGATAATAAAGTTCAACCGCTTATCAGGCGTTGACGATAGCGGATTACTGGAAGGGTATTTAGGCATGCAGAAAGAACAACTTTCCGCTTTAATGGATGGCGAATCTCTCGATAGTGAGCTGCTCAATCGCCTGTCAAATGACAGTGAATTGCAGCAAAGCTGGGAGAGTTACCACCTTATCCGCGACACAATGCGCGGAGATACCAGCGAAGTGCTCCACTTTGATATTTCTGCCAACGTGATGGCGGCTATCGCAAATGAACCTGCGCGTAACGTTGCGCCGCTCATTACCGAATCTCAGCCGCAGCCTCAGCAGTGGCAGAAAATGCCGTTCTGGCACAAAGTACGTCCGTGGGCGAGTCAGCTTACCCAAATGGGCGTTGCTGCGTGCGTATCGCTTGCGGTTATCGTGGGTGTGCAGCACTATAATGGCCAGTCTGACAGCACCGCGCAGCCGGAAACGCCAGTGTTTAACACCTTGCCTATGATGGGCAAAGCCAGTCCGGTAAGCCTGGGCGTACCGTCTGACACGACCGCCAGCAACAGCAGTCAGCAAGTACAGGAACAGCGTCGTCGTATTAACGCTATGCTGCAGGATTATGAATTGCAGCGTCGTTTACACTCCGAGCAGCTCCAGTTTGAACAGGCGCAAACCCAGCAAGCCGCTGTGCAAGTGCCAGGAAACCAAACTTTAGGAACGCAATCGCAGTAATGAAGCAACTTTGGTGTGCCCTGTCTCTCGTGGCAGGCAGCCTGTTGTTCACCTCCAGCGCCTCGGCGGACACTGTTTCGTCCGGGGCGTTGTTGCAGCAGATGAACCAGGCTAGTCAGTCACTCAATTATGAGCTGGCGTTTATCAATATCAGCAAACAAGGGATTGAGTCCCTTAGTTATCGCCACGCACGTCTTGATAATCGCCCGCTTGCGCAATTCCTGCAAATGGACGGTCCGCGCCGCGAAGTCGTTCAGCGCGGCAATGAAATCAGCTACTTTGAACCTGGGCTTGAGCCATTCACGCTCACCGGGGACTACATTGTCGATTCTCTGCCTTCCATCGTTTATACCGATTTCAAACGCCTGACGCCGTACTATGATTTTATTTCCGTCGGGCGTACGCGTATTGCCGACAGGCTATGCGAAGTGATTCGCGTCGTCGCCCGGGACGGTACCCGCTACAACTACATTGTTTGGATCGATACCGAAACCAAGCTGCCGCTGCGCGTCGATTTACTGGATCGCGATGGCGAAACGCTTGAACAGTTCCGGGTTGTTTCGTTCTCTGTCGAAAATCAGGCCAATGGGCTGATGCAGAATTTAGCGAAGGCGACGCTGCCTCCGCTGCTGTCCGTGCCTGGTGCAGAAAAGGCTACTTTTACATGGACACCGACCTGGCTGCCGCAAGGCTTTAGCGAAGTGTCGAGCAGCCGTCGGCCACTGCCGACTGTGGGCGTGCCCATCGAATCTCGCCTTTATTCTGACGGGCTATTTAGCTTCTCAGTGAATATCAGCCAGGCCCCGGCTCAGGGAAGTAATGGCGAGCAGCTGGTACGTACCGGTCGTCGGACTATCAGCACCGAAATTCGTGATAAAACCGAAATTACCGTTGTCGGTGAGCTGCCTCCACAAACGGCGAAACGCATTGGCGATAGCGTGAAGTTTAACGGAGCGGCGCAATGATTAAAGAATGGGCGACAGTCGTCTCCTGGCAAAACGGTGAAGCGCTGCTGCACTGTGATGTGAAAGCATCCTGCAACAGCTGCGCTTCTCGCTCTGGCTGCGGCACTCGCGTATTGAATAAGCTGGGGCCACAAACCAGTCATCTTTTGACTGTTCCTAGCGAGCAGCCGCTGGTGGCCGGGCAAAAAGTGGAACTGGGTATTGCGGAAAGCAGCCTGTTAGGGTCCGCGTTGTTGGTGTATATGTCGCCGTTGGTGGGGCTATTCTTGTGCTCAGCGCTTTTCCAGACGCTGTTTGGCACCAATCTGGCCGCTATGTGCGGGGCTTTGCTTGGTGGCGTGGGGGGCTTCCTGCTTGCTCGCGGTTTTTCCCAACATTTCAGCCGCCGCGAGAGCTGGCAGCCGGTGATTCTCAGCGTTGCGCTTAGCCCGGATGCACTGCGCGTCGACACATCCGCACCACCGGCTGAAAATCAATAAATTCTCTTCAAATGACATCTCTTTGCACATCCTGCTTATGGCTTACCTAAGCTTGCAGGATGAGCAGTTTCCTCACTTTCTGGTTGTAGTGTAGAATGCGGCGTTTCAGGCAGAAGACAGTCTCTGACATCCTGCTCCGTACAGCGCGAAGCGCCGAGCTCACAGGCCATTTGTAAGGCATAAAACCTCTAACTATGAAGAACATACGTAACTTTTCTATTATTGCCCACATCGACCACGGTAAATCGACGCTGTCTGACCGTATCATCCAGATTTGCGGCGGCCTGTCCGACCGTGAAATGGCCGCGCAGGTCCTCGACTCCATGGATCTGGAACGCGAGCGTGGTATTACCATCAAAGCGCAGAGCGTCACCCTCGACTACAAAGCCAGCGACGGTGAAACTTACCAGCTGAACTTCATCGATACCCCAGGACACGTTGACTTCTCTTATGAAGTATCCCGCTCGCTTGCGGCCTGTGAAGGGGCGCTGCTGGTAGTGGATGCCGGGCAGGGCGTTGAGGCTCAAACCCTGGCGAACTGCTACACGGCGATGGAAATGGACCTGGAAGTGGTGCCGGTTCTGAACAAAATTGACCTGCCGGCGGCCGATCCTGAGCGCGTGGCGGAAGAAATTGAAGACATCGTGGGCATCGACGCTACCGACGCAGTGCGCTGCTCGGCGAAAACCGGCGTTGGCGTACCGGATGTATTAGAACGCCTGGTGCGTGATATCCCTGCGCCAGAAGGCGATCCAGACGCACCGCTACAGGCGCTGATCATCGACTCCTGGTTCGATAACTACCTGGGCGTTGTTTCCCTGATCCGCGTGAAAAACGGCACCTTGCGTAAAGGCGACAAAGTCAAAGTGATGAGTACCGGGCAGGTGTACAACGCCGATCGCCTGGGCATCTTTACGCCTAAGCAGATCGACCGTACCGAACTGAAGTGCGGCGAAGTAGGCTGGCTGGTTTGTGCAATCAAAGACATCCTGGGCGCGCCGGTAGGCGATACTCTGACGCTGGCACGTAACCCGGCGGACAAAGCGCTGCCTGGCTTCAAAAAAGTGAAGCCGCAGGTTTATGCCGGCCTGTTCCCGGTCAGCTCAGACGACTACGAAAACTTCCGTGATGCGCTAGGTAAGCTGAGCCTGAACGATGCCTCTCTGTTCTACGAGCCAGAAAGCTCAACGGCGCTGGGCTTCGGCTTCCGCTGTGGCTTCCTGGGTCTGCTGCACATGGAAATCATCCAGGAACGTCTGGAGCGTGAATACGATCTCGACCTGATCACCACCGCGCCAACCGTAGTTTACGAAGTGCAAACGACGAGCAAAGAAATTATCTACGTCGACAGCCCGTCTAAACTGCCGCCGCTTAACAACATTGAAGAGCTGCGCGAGCCGATTGCGGAATGTCACATGCTGCTGCCGCAGGAGTTCCTTGGCAATGTGATCACGCTGTGTATCGAAAAACGCGGCGTGCAAACCAACATGGTTTATCACGGCAACCAGGTTGCGCTGACCTATGAAATCCCAATGGCGGAAGTGGTGCTCGACTTCTTCGATCGCCTGAAGTCCACTTCTCGCGGCTATGCATCGCTGGATTACAATTTCAAACGTTTCCAGGCTTCCAACATGGTGCGCGTTGATGTACTGATAAATGGCGATCGTGTTGATGCGCTGGCGCTTATCACACACAACGACAACGCGCCTTACCGCGGCCGTGAGCTGGTGGAAAAAATGAAGGATCTGATCCCTCGCCAACAGTTCGACATCGCGATTCAGGCTGCCATTGGCAACCACATTATTGCGCGTTCGACGGTGAAACAGCTGCGTAAAAACGTTCTGGCTAAGTGCTACGGCGGTGACGTCAGCCGTAAGAAAAAGCTGCTGCAGAAACAGAAAGACGGTAAGAAACGCATGAAGCAGGTCGGTAACGTCGAGCTGCCTCAGGAAGCGTTCCTGGCCATTCTGCACGTCGGCAAAGACAGCAAATAATCTAAGGAGTTGGCATGGCGAATATGTTTGCTTTGATCCTCGTGGTAGCCACGCTGGTGACGGGCATTTTGTGGTGTCTGGACAAATTTATCTTTGCACCAAAACGTCGTGAAAAACAGGCGGCAGCGCAGGCTGCCACCGGTGATGCACTGGACAAAAAGACGCTGAAAAAAGTCGGCCCTAAACCGGGCTGGCTGGAAACCGGCGCGTCGGTGTTCCCGGTGCTGGCGATTGTGCTGGTGGTGCGCTCATTTATTTATGAGCCTTTCCAGATCCCTTCCGGTTCGATGATGCCAACGCTGTTAATCGGTGATTTTATTCTGGTAGAGAAGTTTGCCTACGGGATTAAAGATCCGATTTATCAGAAAACCTTAATTGAAACCGGGCACCCTAAACGCGGTGATATCGCGGTATTTAAATACCCTGAAGATCCGCGCCTGGATTATATTAAGCGCGTTGTTGGGCTGCCGGGCGACCGGGTAAGCTATGACCCGCAGTCAAAAGAAGTTACCGTGCAGCCTAATTGCAGTTCCGGCCAGGCCTGCGACAACGCGCTGCCAATCACGTATTCCAACGTGGAAGCCAGTGATTTTGTGCAGACGTTTGCCCGCCGTAACGGCAGTGAAGCCACCTCCGGTTTCTTCCAGTTGCCGAAAGATCAGACCCGTGAAGACGGTGTTCGCTTGAGCGAGCGTAAAGAAACGCTGGGTAGCGTCACCCATAACATTCTGACGGTGCCTATCGCTCAGGATCAGGTAGGAATGTACTACCAGCAGTCCGGTTTGCCGCTGGCGACATGGATTGTTCCGCCGGGTCACTATTTCATGATGGGTGATAACCGCGACAATAGCGCAGACAGCCGCTATTGGGGATTTGTGCCGGAGCAAAATCTGGTCGGTAAAGCGACAGCAATTTGGATGAGTTTCGAGAAACAAGAAGGTGAATGGCCAACGGGTGTTCGTTTAAGCCGGATTGGCGGCATTCATTAAACAATTAATCCCACAAACTAACGACATCCCCTGTCGTTGTGTATAGAATATTCCCGCCTTTAAAGATTGGCTCCCGAAAGGGAGCCACGGCACACGAAACAGCGTTGGTTTCCTTTTTTCAGGTCTGTTCCGTGTGCTGAATAGTTGACGCATTCATTAATTTTGGTATCGCATGAATCCCATCGTAATAAATAGGCTGCAGCGGAAGCTGGGCTACACTTTTCAACATCAGGATCTGTTGCAACAGGCATTAACCCATCGGAGTGCCAGCAGCAAACACAACGAGCGTCTTGAGTTTTTGGGTGACTCCATTCTCAGCTATGTCATCGCGAATGCGCTGTATCACCGTTTTCCTCGCGTAGATGAAGGCGACATGAGCCGCATGCGCGCGACGCTGGTGCGCGGCAATACGCTGGCAGAAATCGCCCGCGAGTTCGAACTGGGTGAGTGCCTGCGTCTTGGGCCGGGTGAACTGAAAAGTGGCGGCTTCCGTCGGGAGTCGATTCTTGCCGATACCGTGGAAGCGCTGATCGGTGGCGTCTTCCTCGACAGCGATATTCAGAACGTTGAGCGTCTGATTCTCTCCTGGTATCAGACCCGTCTCGACGAAATCAGCCCAGGCGACAAGCAAAAAGATCCGAAAACGCGTCTGCAGGAATACCTGCAGGGTCGCCATCTGCCGCTACCGTCGTATCTGGTGGTGCAGGTGCGTGGTGAAGCGCACGATCAAGAATTTACCATTCACTGTCAGGTGAGTGGCCTGCCTGAGCCTGTCGTAGGAACAGGTTCAAGCCGCCGTAAAGCGGAACAGGCTGCGGCTGAGCAGGCGCTGAAAAAGCTGGAGCTGGAATGAGCGAAGAAAAAACATATTGCGGCTTTGCGGCCATTGTAGGCCGCCCGAACGTCGGCAAATCCACGCTGCTGAATCAGCTGCTTGGGCAAAAAGTTTCGATTACCTCGCGTAAGGCGCAAACCACGCGTCACCGCATCATGGGCATCCATACCGAAGGGCCGTATCAGGCGATTTACGTCGATACCCCAGGGCTGCACATGGAAGAAAAACGCGCCATTAACCGCCTGATGAACCGCGCGGCGAGCAGCTCGATCGGTGACGTTGAGCTGGTTATATTCGTGGTCGAAGGCACCCGCTGGACGCCGGATGACGAAATGGTGCTGAACAAGCTGCGCGACAGCCGTGCGCCGGTAATCCTGGCCGTCAACAAAGTTGACAACGTTCAGGATAAAACCGTTCTGCTGCCTCACCTGCAGTTCCTCGGTAGCCAGATGAACTTCCTCGATATCGTGCCGATTTCGGCGGAAACCGGGATGAACGTTGATACCATCGCGGAAATCGTTCGTAAGCACCTGCCGGAAGCTACCCACCACTTCCCGGAAGAGTACATCACCGATCGCTCCCAGCGCTTTATGGCGTCTGAGATCATTCGTGAAAAGCTGATGCGCTTCCTGGGGGCCGAGCTGCCGTATTCCGTGACCGTGGAAATCGAGCAGTTCGTGACCAACGAACGCGGCGGCTACGACATCAACGGGCTGATCCTCGTTGAGCGCGAAGGGCAGAAGAAGATGGTGATTGGCAACAAAGGGGCCAAAATAAAAACTATCGGTATTGAAGCCCGTAAAGACATGGAAGAGATGTTCGAAGCCAAAGTTCACCTCGAACTTTGGGTGAAGGTGAAATCCGGCTGGGCCGATGACGAGCGTGCACTGCGCAGTCTCGGTTATACCGACGACCTGAGCTAAAACTAATGGAAGGCTGGCAACGGGCTTTTGTCCTGCATAGTCGCCCCTGGAGCGAAACCAGCCTTCTGCTCGACCTGTTTTCCGAAGAGTCCGGGCGCGTACGCCTGATTGCCAAAGGCGCGCGCTCTAAACGCTCAAATCTGAAAGGCGCTTTGCAGCCTTTTACCCCTCTGCTGGTTCGCTGGGGCGGCCGTGGCGAAGTCAAAACGCTGCGCAGCGCCGAAGCGGTTTCGCTGGCCCTTCCTTTAAGCGGTATCGCACTGTACAGCGGCCTGTACGTCAATGAACTGGTGGCTCGCGTCCTCGAGCAGGAAACTCGCTTCTCCGAACTGTTCTTCGATTATCTCCACTGCATTCAGGCCTTAGCCGGCGCTACGGGTACACCGGAGCCTGCGCTGCGTCGCTTTGAGCTGGCGCTGTTAGGGCACCTTGGCTATGGCGTGGACTTCCTGCACTGCGCCGGCAGCGGGGCGGGCGTCGATGACACCATGACTTACACCTATCGTGAAGAGAAAGGTTTTATTGCCAGCGTGGTGATTGGCCACAGCAGCTTTACTGGCCGCCAGCTCAGAGCGCTGGCCGAGCGCGAATTTCCCGATGCCGACACGCTCCGTGCCGCCAAGCGTTTCACGCGTATGGCCCTCAAGCCGTATCTCCAGGGGAAGCCCCTCAAAAGCCGCGAGCTGTTCCGCCAGTTTGTGCCTAAAAAAACACCACCTGAGCCTTCAGATAGCTCACAGTAATCACAGACCGTAGCCAGGCTTTCCCCGGCAGGTGTACACTGCCCGGCATCTGTCTGCGAACTCTGAGGATTGTCATGGCTGAATTACTGTTAGGCGTCAACATCGATCACATCGCTACCCTGCGTAACGCACGCGGCACGGCATACCCGGATCCGGTTCAGGCCGCGTTTATCGCGGAGCAGGCGGGTGCCGATGGCATTACCGTGCACCTGCGTGAAGATCGCCGCCATATCACCGACCGTGACGTTCGCGTTCTGCGTGAAACCCTCGATACCCGCATGAATCTGGAAATGGCCGTCACCGAAGAGATGATCGGTATTGCCTGCCAGACGAAACCGCATTTCTGCTGCCTGGTGCCGGAAAAACGCCAGGAAGTGACCACCGAAGGTGGCCTGGATGTTGCCGGTCAGCTGGATAAAATGCGTGATGCCTGCCAGCGCCTTGCCGATGCCGGTATTCTGGTTTCTCTGTTTATTGATGCCGACCATGCGCAGATTGACGCGGCGGTGGCCGTAGGTGCGCCTTACATTGAAATTCACACCGGCTGCTATGCGGACGCTGAAAACGAAGCGACCCTGGCCAAAGAGCTGGCACGTATTGCTGAAGCCGCGAGCTATGCTGCTGCTAAAGGGCTGAAGGTGAATGCTGGCCACGGTCTGACGTATCACAATGTTCAGGCCATCGCGCGGATCCCAGAAATGCACGAGCTGAACATCGGCCACGCGATTATCGGGCGTGCGGTAATGAGCGGTCTTAAAGAGGCCGTGGCTGAAATGAAACGCCTGATGCAGGAAGCGCGTCGCTAATGGCCATTCTCGGCCTCGGCACGGACATTGTGGAAATTGCGCGCATTGAGAGCGTAATTTCCCGTTCCGGTGACCGGCTGGCTAAGCGCGTATTGAGCCAAAACGAATGGGTGCTGTACCAGGCCCACCAGCAGCCAGTGCGTTTTCTGGCGAAGCGTTTTGCAGTGAAAGAAGCAGCAGCGAAAGCTTTTGGTACCGGGATCCGCAACGGGCTGGCGTTTAACCAGTTTGAAGTGTTTAACGACGCGCTGGGCAAGCCTCAACTGCGGTTTTGGGAAGAGGCGGAACGGCTGGCTGAAAAAATGGGCGTCCGCTCAGTGCACGTTACCCTGGCGGATGAACGCCATTACGCCTGTGCGACGGTGATTATCGAAAGCTAAAGTTTATCCGCATGGTGGAGCAGCACGAATTTATCCCACAGCTGCTCTTCATTCTCAATGTGCGCCGGGTCGTGAATTATCGTGTTGGGGATCGGGCAAACTTTCTGGCAGGTCGGAGTCTCGTAATGGCCAACGCATTCCGTGCAGCGGTCGGTATCGATCTGGTAGATAGCATCTCCCATGGAGATCGCCTGATTCGGGCACTCCGGCTCGCACATATCGCAGTTGATGCACTTCTTCGTAATTAATAACGCCATTTAAACCTGTTACCAGCCCCATCGTACTAAAAGATATATTCATATTTCGCGCTCAAAACATTGCAAAAGACTGTATATTTAACCAGTATTAAATCTGATTAAAGATAATGGCTAAGGCAGGGACATTTCGATGGCGCGCACTTTACCACAAAAGCAGATCATCCCCAATGATACTGCGCCTTTAAGTTTTGTGCTTTGTGTACTTTCAGTACGTGTTATCATTGAACTATTGGTCAGGATAAATACGGTAGGATCGTACTTATGGTACAGAGAGAACAACTGCGCGAAGCCTTTTCCCGCAGGCTGGCGCTGGCCTGCAGCGAAGCAAACCTCGATGAGTTCGGGCGCGGTATGGCGATAGCGCGCGCGCTGGGCGTTTCCTCCAAGGCCGTCAGTAAGTGGCTTAACGCTGAAGCTATCCCCCGGCAGGATAAAATGTACGAACTGGCAGCATTTCTCCAGGCGGATGCGCTCTGGCTTCAGCACGGCAGCGAAACGGGTTATCAAAGCGAAGGGCGCGAAAGCCAGGGCAGTCATGAAGAGGCGGCCATTTATCCTTTCCAGCCACGCGAAGAGCAGGGTTTTCGTATCGACGTGCTGGACATTGAGGCCAGCGCGGGGCCCGGGCGGCTGGTCTCCAGCGAAGTTACCGAAACCATTAACCACATTGTTTACGACAGCCAGGAAGCGCTGGAACTGTTCGGCCATCGTCCGGCTTCAACAATAAAAGTCATTACCGTCACCGGCGACAGCATGTCCGGCACCATTGAACTGGGCGACTACATCTTTGTGGATATCGGCAAAGATTATTTCGACGGGGACGGCATCTACGTGTTCCTCTATAAGGGGCAACTGCTGGTGAAGCGCCTGCAGATGACTCACGACTGCCTGCTGGTCCGCTCGGACAACCCGAAGTACGCCGACTGGCGCATCAGCGAGGAGAACGAACAGCATCTCAAAATCATTGGTCGGGTGATGTACAGCCATTCCATTCGCCGCCACGCCTGAGATAACTCCTCCCTCGAGCTGCAGCCGTGTTGGCTGCACTCTCCAGCCCCAGTGACTTACCCAGGTAAGCTCCTGAGGCTGGCTCTCTTACCGCCTTGCTGCAACCCGACTGCTAACTGATATAAAAATAATGTTATAAATCAATGATTAATAATTGACGTGGCTTTTTTTTAGATATTTCGTACTTTTGGTTCTTGACGTAATCGTACTATTGGTTCAATATCAATTCATCGGCAGGACGCACCGACTCACAAGGCAAGTGAACGCTCCTTAACATCAGGCCCTGAAAAAGGGCACATACACCAAAGCAAGAAGCTTTGGGATATCAGAGAGATATCACCAAAGTTGATTGACAGGAGGTTGTATGGACGCACAGGCACGTCGCCGCCAGCGCCGGGAAGCTAAGCAGGCCGTCTGGAAAGCGGCCAACCCGCTGTTAGTCGGGGTAAGAGCAAAACCTGACGCACGGCTTGTTCTCTCGCTAGCCCGTAAACCCGGGCATCGCCCCGACAAGGCGCTGGAGGTCATTAACATCTATGGCCTGCAAATCATCCAGCAGGCAGAACATCATCAGCGACTGCGCCAGACGTTAGACGCCAGGCAAAAAAGCGTTTATCAGGCCGCACCTCGCAACGAATCCGGCTTACCGGAAGCCGCTGGCAAGCAAACCCGACGCGGAAAACCGATTCCGCTGATTTAACGCTATACCGCTTCTTTACCCCAACGGCAGTTCGACTCCTCAACCGAAGGTTCTTCCATGAACGACCAACCCGCAAATCTGGTCACGCAGTCTTTTGCGTGGCTGGCGGCGCTTGCCGCCGGTCTGGGTATCACGACACAGGATATGGTCTACATGATATTCGGGCTGCTAAGCGTACTGATTTCACTGGCTTCCTGGCTGGGCGGCAGGCTGGATGCCCACCGCCAGCATCTCGAAGACCAAAAACGCACCCGCATCCTCCAGACGCTGGTGGATGACTTACAAACCCTAAACCGAGCCGAGCAGATTGAGATTATCAGGGCAGTCAGCGAGGTACTGAAAAAGGCAGGTAACTGATGGCTCTTTCTCCCGGACTCAGAAAAACATTACTCGGATTGTCAGGGGCGGGCGCTCTGACGATTGCAGGCTCGCTCCTGCCCGAGCTGGAAGGCGTGAGCTACACGCCCTATTACGATGTCGCCGGGGTGCTGACCGTGTGTTACGGCCATACCGGTAAAGACATTATTCCCGATAAAACTTACACCCTGTCTGAGTGCAGGCGCTGGCTCGATCAGGATCTCCGCCCTGCGGCTCAGGTGGTCTCAAGGGCGGTAACCGTCCCGGTGAGTGAGTACCAACGAGCCGCGTTGATCAGCTTTACCTACAACGTAGGCACGGCCGCATTTTTACGCTCCTCGGTGCTAAGAACGTTAAATGCCGGTGATTACGAGCAGGCCTGCGCTGGCCTGAAAAAATGGATTTGGGCGGGCGGGAAACAATGGCAGGGGCTGATCAACCGCCGCGAGGTGGAATACCAGCTTTGTACCTGGCCGGGGCAGGAAAAATGAAGCCGCTGACCTCACTTACGCTGGCAGCCTTTGCGCTGCTTATTGTCACCAGCTGGTGGTTTCACCAACAGTATACCGTGCAAAAACAAAGGGCTGAGTCAGCCCTACAGCAGCTGACTCAGCAAAAAAACGAGTTGCAAAACCTTGTCCGGCGCCAGCAGGCAATAGCCGATCTGGATGCCCATTATAGCGAGGAGTTAACCCATGCCCGGCTCACCATTGAAAATCTGCAGCGTGATGTGGCTGCTGGCACTCAGCGGCTGCGCGTCAATGCCACCTGCAAAGCCGTGTCTGGCGCCACCACCTCCTCCAGGCTGGATGATGCTGCCACCCCCGGACTTACTGACGCCGCTCAACGGGATTATTTCCGTCTCCGGGAGCGCATTGAAACGAGCAACAAGCAGCTAGCGGGGCTGCAGGAATACATCCGCAACCAGTGCCTTATTACCCCCTGAAGCCTCGCTAAGCGAGGCTTTTTTATTCCCACGTCAAAGAGGTCATTCCTATGTCTGCATCCCTGAAGTACCCGATTGTTCTGGTCCACGGTCTGTTCGGTTTCGACAAAATTGGCGGGATCTATCCCTACTTCTACGGCATCAAAGAGGCGCTGGAGAAAGCCGGGGCGAAGGTCTACATCGCCACGATCTCTGCGCTGAACAGCAATGAAATGCGCGGCGAGCAACTGCTGGAGTTTGTGCGTAAAGTCCTGGCCGAAACCGGTGCGGCAAAAGTTAACCTGATTGGCCATAGCCAGGGGCCTTTGGCCTGTCGTTACGCTGCCGCGACCCATCCTGAACTTATCGCCTCGGTCACTTCCGTGAACGGGGTTAACCACGGCTCCGAAGTGGCAGACCTTGTTCGTCTGGCGCTGAAGCCCGGCCGCCTGCCAGAGTCTATCGCCAATGCGGCCCTGTCGGCCTTCGGGCAGCTGCTTTCCGCTTTGGCCGGTGCGCCTCGTCTGCCTCAATCCGGCGTGGATGCTCTGGATGCGTTGACCAGCGAAGGTGTGGCCGCCTTTAACAAGAAGTATCCACAGGGGTTGCCTTCGCAATGGGGGGGCCACGGTAAAGAGCTGGATAACGGCGTCTACTACTACTCGTGGAGCGGGATTATCGACTACAACCCACTGAATCAGGGGGCGAACAACCTCGATCCGCTGCACGTGGCGATGCTGGCGTTTTCCATCCTGTTTACCAACGAGCGCTTCCAGAACGATGGCCTGGTGGGTCGCTACAGCAGCCACCTGGGCAAGGTGATTGGCTCCGACTATTCGATGGATCACGTCGATGCCATTAACCAGCTTGCTGGCGTGGTGGCCAGTAATAGCGACCCGGTAAAGCTGTACGTCGATCACATTGCCCGGCTGCAGGCCAAAGGGCTGTAAGCCTTATCTGACCGCCTTCGGGCGGTTTTTCTTTGGAGAAATCAATGAATGACACCACGCGTCCGGGCTTTCTGACACCGCTGGGCGTTTCGCCACATTATGACGATGCGCTTGATGCGGACCTTACTGGCTGGATAGTCGGCGTATCGGGGCTGCCGCCGGAAATGGTGATGGCGAAGTGGAGCGATCCGCCGCCGGCCACGCCTGAGGCCGGTATTACCTGGTGTGACTTTTTTACCAACGTGAAGCAGGCGGAAGCGTCTTTCTTCCACTCGCAGGACAGCGATCAAAGTGTACTTCAAAGCACCGAGTCCGTTGACGTGACCTGTGGCTTTTATGGCCCCGGCGCTCAGGCTGTTGCCGCGCTTTTTCGTGATGGTTTGAACGTACCGCAAAACAACGCCGAGCTTAACCGACTGGGTCTGACGTTTTTGCAGTGCGGCGACATTACGCCGGACCCTGAATTTATCAATAACCAGTGGCTACGCCGCTACACCCTCACCGTGGCGCTAAAGCGCAGTATTGCCCGGCGCTACGGTATTCGTTCCATCCTTTCATCCGCAGTAAAAATCATTGGAGAGTAAGCTATGTCACAGGGTTTACCTGTATCTAACATTGTCAGCGTGACAGTGAATATGGCGCCGCGTGCGGCGCAGTCCCGTAACTATGGTGCGCTGCTGGTCGTAGGCGCGAGCAACGTTATTGACGCCAAAGAGCGTATGCGTGCTTATTCCAGCCTGAGCGGCGTGGCCGCCGACTTTGGTCTGGAAGCGCCGGAGTACAAAGCCGCCAGCCTCTACTACCAGCAGTCCCCGCAGCCCGCCGACCTGTATATCGGGCGCTGGGTAAAAGAAGGCAGCGAGGGCAAAGCCGGTGAAACCATCGCCGAATGCGTCTCCGCGCTGAGTGCACACTCGACCGACTGGTATGGTCTGGTGATTGCAGACGACACCCTTACCGATGAAGCCGTGCTGGCCGTGGCGGCAGTCATTGAAGGCGACGGTGTCTCTCGTATCTTTGGCCACACGTCTGCCAGCGCGAAAGTGCTGGATGCCAACGACAGCACCGATGTCTTCAGCAAGCTGAAAGCGGCTAAGTTCGCTCGCACTTTTGGTCAGTACTCCAGCGCCACGCCGTTTGCGGCCGCCTCCCTGTTTGGCCGCGCGTTTACCGTTAACTTCAACGGCAATAACACCACCATTACCCTGAAATTCAAGCAGGAGCCGGGTATTGCCGCAGAAACGCTGACCCAAACGCAAATCAACGCCCTGTCCGCGAAAAACGCCAACGTCTTTGTGAATTACAACAACGACACCGCCATTATTCAGGAAGGCGTGATGAGCAACGGCAGCTTCATCGATGAGCGCCATGGCCTGGACTGGCTGCAAAACTATGTGCAGACCAACCTCTATAACCTGCTTTACACCAGCACCACCAAAATCCCGCAAACCGATGCCGGTGTTACCCGTTTGCTGAGCAACGTTGAGCATTCCATGGCGCAGGCGGTCACCAATGGTCTGGTCGCACCGGGTGTCTGGAATGGCGCCGATATTGGCCAACTGGCCTCCGGCGACACGCTGACCAAAGGCTACTACGTTTACGCCCCAGCTGTAGCGACTCAGGCGCAGTCAGACCGCGAAGCGCGGAAAGCGCCGGTGATTCAGGTGGCCTGCAAACTGGCGGGTGCCGTGCACTTCGCCGACGTCGAAATCAATGTTGTTCGTTAAGGAGATTTAAATGGGTACTTATTCTTTTATGGATGTGACGGCCTCCCTCGTGGGGCCAACCGGCGTGATTGATTTGGGCGCGGGCAGCGCGAACGGTGATGCCGGGATCAAAGTGGAAATGGCTGGCACAAAAAACACGATGACCGTCGGCATTGACGGTGAGGTGATGCATAACCTCTCTCCGGCGAAAAACGGTTCCATCACCGTGACGTTGATGAAGACCTCCCCGGTAAACAAAAAGCTGATGCTGGCTTACAACGCCCAAACGCTCTCCTCGGCATTGTGGGGTAAAAACACGATTGTCGTGCGCAATACGTCCTCTGGCGATCTGGTCACCGCTCGTGACGTGGCATTTTCACAGCTACCGGCCAATGCTAACGGCAAAGAGGCGGGCACCATGGACTGGAAGTTTGACTGCGGCAAAATCGATCAACTGCTCGGGGAGTTCTAAGCCATGGAAATTACCCTGAAAGCGGTGAACTACCGCATCGGCAAGCTCGGCGTTTTCGAGCAGCTTAGCGTTGCTCGTAAGTTGCTGCCGGTTCTGGCGGGCGTTGTGGGTGATTTTCGCAGCTTACAGGGTAAGGAGGGCGGAAACGCCCTCGAAACCGTGCTGCCAAAAATTGCTCGCACCCTTGCCGACCTCAGCGATGAGGACTGCAACACCATTTTGTACCCTTGCCTCTCGGTCGTGACGCGCGAACACATGAAGGGCTGGGTGCCGGTCTTTAGTCAGGGGGCATTGTCTTTTGACGATATCGACCTGATGACGCTGTTGCAACTGGTGGCCCGGGTGGTGGCCGACTCGCTGGGAAATTTTTTGCAAGAACTCCCCGGGAACGAAAAACCGGCTCCGTCGGCGGCCTGAGGCTGGAGACGCTGCCGGGCGGGGAAGATTACATTCTTCGCCCGGCGGAGGTCTTCGGCCTCAGCTGGCCGGATCTGAAAAGCGGCGCGGTGGATCTTTACGACATTGCGCTGATGAATGATTACCTTGAGATGCAGGCCGATAATAAGGCCTGTATCACACGCTGGAGAGAGGAAAATGAGCGCTAGCACACAGCTTGTTCCTTACGTCCCGATCCCAGATTTTTTTTATCAAGAAGACCTTAGCCCGCGAATCAACGCGGCTTTTGGGGAACTGGATAAAACGCTGAAAAAGGGAAAAGAAGAGGCGGCAAAAGTTGATTTTGAAAAACTGGCTAAAAGTTTCGAAAACTTCAGTAATCAGGTGCTGTCTCCGCTAACTAAAGCGGGATCCTGGTTTGAAAAGCGGCTGTCTGGCATCGAGAAGGATGCACAGGCAGCTCAATCTCTGAACGCCGATTTAGAGGCTTACAAGGCACTGCAATACGGTGCCAGTCAGTCAGGGGCGGATATTGGTGCGCTGCAAAAGTCGATTAAAAGCGTCAGTGAGTATGTGAACGGTGACTCTCTGCACGAGAGCCTGTTGAAAAGTCTCGGCGTAAAAACGCATGATGACGCTGGCTTAAAGCGGGATAACGCCGATATTTTTACGCAGGTTGCCCGTTCTTTGGGCGCAGTGAACAGAGACAGCGCCGATTTCTATGCATTGAATCTGGGGATTGATGACGACACGCTGCATGCAATGCAGCGTGGATTAGGTCAGTTTGCCGAAGAGTATCAGGAGGTGTCCCTCCGCATAGGCGGAAGCGCAGAACAAAGCGCCGACCAGTCTGAAAAATTTATGCAGTCCTGGCGTAAAGCGGACTCCGTGTTTGATTTGTTAGTAGCAAAATCAGGCGGCGATCTGGCCGAGAAACTGGCTGAGCCCGTCGAGAGACTGGCCGAAAAAATGCTGGTTAAAGCGCCACAAATTGAACGCGTGTTGGACAAAGTTGGCGCCGTCGTTGAACAGTTTGCTGACATTTTCGTTGATGCACTGAGCGGCACCATCGACTGGGTTACCGACGTGATGGCCTGGTGGGATCGCCTTGACGAAGGTTCTCAGGGGCTAATCGGTGGTTTAGCGGGGCTAACCGCGGCCTGGCTGGTTCTGAACAGCGCATTTCTCGCTTCCCCTGTCGGGATTATCCTCTCGCTGGCGGCGGCCATTGGCCTGCTTTATAACGACTACCAGAAATGGAAAGCTGGGGAAGAGAGCTTTATTGACTGGGGAGAGTGGGGACCGGTTATTGAAAATGTCGTAGGAGGTTTCCGTTTAATCGGTCAGGTAATTAAAGTCGCTGTTTCGGCGGTTGGCGGCTGGGAAACCGTATTTCGTTCCCTGGCAACCTATACAGCTATTTCTTGGGCAACAAAGATGATTACCGCCATCGGAACCGTTATTCAAGCCTTGAGGCAACTAATGGGAATATCAGCCAAAGCGGTTCCCAGAAGCATAATAGGGAGATTAGGTGGAGTTGGAGCAGCTGCTGTCATGCTGGAACCTATTATTGATAAAGGATTAAATTCAGCCTTTGGCAGTTACGATTATTTTCAACGTATTCGCACTGCACCTACCTTTAAAGATTTAGGTTTGGCATTGTTTGGTAAAGGCGATGCTCATTGGCAGGATGGTAAATGGGTTGATAACAGATTAAATAATGATGATGCAAGAGGTGAGAAAAAATCATCTGTGGATTTAGGTTCTTATAAATCTTCTTCTTTGTTAAATAATCTGAGTCATCCAGGTATTGAGTCTCTTTTATTAAGCGGATATGGAAATGATCCGGGTTGGCGCTATGCTACACCAAGTGAACTTGGGGGTAATAATGTCAGTAATGTGAGTTCGCCTATTATAAATCACAAAGTTGATATTGTGGTAAATGGTGCTGGTGACCCGGCTTCGGTGGCAAGTGAAATTGCACTTCGCCAAACGAGTGCTTATTCATTAGTCACGCAGATGAATATGGTTGGAGTGACATAATATGAATATTACTTCAGCATTACTTTGGGCTAAATCTCTTGGCTCAGCCTTTCTTGCACAACAAGTTATTCTTGATGAAAGCCATTCCGATTCTATTGAAATTGCTTCTCATCCCGTTGAAATGGGAGCCAATATCAGCGATCACTTTTGGCGGAAACCCAGCGAGCTCACTATGAATTGTGTTTTCTCCGGCGGAGGATGGCTTGACTTTAGCAATATCAAAGAGCCAGGGTTTCACTGGGATGGGACGCAGCAAAATATTTATAAAAATCTTTTGCAACTACAAAATCAAGGTGAGCCAATCTCGGTGATTACCAGTAAACGCAGCTATCAGAATATGCTGCTTAAGCAAATTGGTGTTACTGTGAATAAGGAAACCAGTAATATTCTTAAATGCTCCCTGACGTTTGCTGAAGTCATTATTTCTTACACTGAGGCATTGCCTGCAGCGCCTAAAGCAAATATGAGAGAGGGAATTTCTACATCTGCTGTCGCCAGTGGTGGGACTAAAACTACCATGCCAGCGGGTGAGGCTCATATCAACGTCTTGCCGCTGCCTGGCGCAAGAACGTCTGTACGTTAAGGATAGGACCATGTCTATAGAGGAAATTCCACTCACCGCGGAGAACCAACTCTTCACTATTCAGCTTGGCGGGCAAAAACTCCGTTTGAGGCTTATTTTTCGGGATTCTGGTGGTTGGATTCTGGACTTGCTTAACCTGAATGATACGCCCCTTGTTACTGGTATTCCGTTGGTACAGGGCGCTGATTTGCTGGAATCTCACAGCGGGTTAGGTTTTTCTGGCGGTTTATGGGTTGTATCAGACGATGAGGCCCATGAATATCCAACGAAAGCTAACCTCGGCACACTCAGTCATCTTTATTTTGTCAGTCGGTATTAAGGGGGCGATATGAGCCGGAACTGGTCACGCCACCTGGAACTTCAGCTGGTGGATAACAATGACAAGGGAATATCTCTTTCCGGGTTTAAAGTTACATTTAAAATTTCCTGGCAAAGTGGCGCGAACCCAAAAGTTGCCGAGATTAAAATTTATAATCTCAGTGAGTCTACGTCAAAAAGAATCACCGGGCCTGAATTTACCCGGATTCGTATCTTCGCTGGTTATGGTCGAAGTGTTTATGATGAGTCTGAAGTTGGTACGGTAAAACCTGTAATAGTTGGTGCCAGGTCCAACGAAACTAATGTTGGATTATTATTTGGCGGCGATATTCGTCTAACCGTCACCGGGCGAGAAACATCGCCAGATAATTGGCTGGTGATTCAGGCCATTGACGGGCATGAAGTCATTTCTTCTGCAGTATTAAGTGCCACGCTTGCGAAAGGGTATACCGCGGAAGATATGTATGACCTGATTGGCAATGCATTAAAACCTTACGGTGTCGTTAGTGGTAATAGACCCATATTCCCTATTACAGAATTTCCTCGAGGATATACATTTCACGGTAAAGTTAGTGCCTATCTGGACAGGCTGGCAAGTTTATGCGGCGCTGAGTGGCAGATATTGAATGACAGGTTA
This sequence comes from Cedecea sp. NFIX57, assembly GCF_900177785.1. Classification (NCBI taxonomy): domain Bacteria; kingdom Pseudomonadati; phylum Pseudomonadota; class Gammaproteobacteria; order Enterobacterales; family Enterobacteriaceae; genus Cedecea; species Cedecea sp. NFIX57. The sequence goes on from NZ_FXAS01000014.1 coordinate 35,483, forward strand.
GATCTCTACACGCCAGATCAAATATCTCATGAGCCAATTAATATTAGTAGCCGTAGTGGTGTCATTGGCATGCCACAACAAACATCTGGGAATGAGTTTTCGCTGAAATGTCTTATTAATCCAGATATTCAGGTTTATGGGTTAATTAAGCTGGAAAATAACTGGCCTTATCCGGTCGTGCCTGAACTAGGTACGACAGCTGCATCGGCCAATGCTCAAAGGGCCAACGGTGGAATATATAAAGTGTATGGCATCGTTTACAAAGGCGATTCCCGAGGGCTGGAATGGTACATGGATATTATGTGTCGCCCATTAAATAGCCAACACCCGAGTGATGAAAATGTAAATAAATGGTCCACAGAAAAAATGAAATAAGAGGCCTGTCTCGGCGGGTTTTTTACTACTGGAGGTTAGATGGCATTAACAACGTCTTCCCTGATGGGAGAATTTGCCGAGGCTCTTGCCACGAACAATGCTGCGTTGAGTAATACGTTGCGTGTGGCGCTGCCCGGCATTATTCAGTCTTTTGATCCACAAACCGTTACCTGCGCTGTCGCCCCAGCGATCAGAGGCGCACAGTACGCCAGAGACGGAACTGTGTCTCAAGTCAATTATCCGCTGCTGGTGGATGTGCCGGTTGTTTTCCCGCATGGCGGAGGGTGCTCGCTGACGTTTCCGCTTAAAGCAGGAGACGAATGCCTGGTTATTTTCGCCGATCGCGCCATCGACTTTTGGTGGCAAAGCGGAGGTATTCAGGAGCCGGTCGATGCCCGGCAGCACTCGTTGTCTGACGCCTTCGTGCTGCCCGGCCCTCAGTCACAGGCGAAAAAAATCAGCGGCATCAGCACTTCGGCGGTTCAGCTACGCAGCGAAGACGGCAAAGCCTTTGTTGAGCTGGATCCCAACAGCCACAGCATCACGCTCGCTACGCCGGGGAAACTTACCGCGACGGCGGCTAACATTGACCTGACCGGTGAGGTGAATATCAAAGGCAACGTGACCGTGAGCGGAGATGTTACTGCCAGCGGAATAAGCCTGACAAAGCACCGCCACGGCGGCGTGCAGTCTGGCGGTGCGAACACGGGAGGTCCGGTATGAAATACCGCAGAGAGAGCAGCGACGGAGATTACACCTTTGGTCAGGGAGAAAACACCTTCCTGGAAAACTCGCCGGAGTGCGTGGCTCAGGCGGTGAGTACCCGGCTCAAGCTGTGGCAGGGCGAGTGGTTTCTGGATAATCGTACCGGCACACCTTACCGCCAGTCCGTTCTTGGCAAGCAGCAGGATGACACCTGGGTATTAATGCTGATTGACCGCGTCAGCCAGACCATGGGCGTTAAGTCCGTGCTGGATGTCACCGCCGCGCGCACTGAAAAACGCACCGTAACCTTCAACGCCACCATCGACACCGTTTACGGTCCCACCACTTTAAATAGCGAGGCATAAATGGCCCTCAATTCTGAAACGCTGGGGTTATCGGCAACGGTAACGGCCCAGGGGATAACCGCGCCTGATTATCAAAGCTTGTTAGGGACTTTGATGGATGCGTTCAGGCAAATCTACGGCACCGATGCGTACCTGGAGCCGGACAGCAAAGACGGGCAGCTCATCTCGCTGGTGGCGCTGGCCATTCATGACGCCAACAATGCGGCGATTGCTGCTTACAACAGCTTTTCGCCTGCGACGGCGATGGGGCGGGCGTTATCGAGCAACGTTAAGATTAACGGTATTGTCAGGCGGGCAGCGACCTTCTCGACGGTCGATCTACTGCTAACGGGCATCCCCGGCACGACCATAACCCGTGGCTCTGTCAGAGATGGCAGCGGGGTGACGTGGTTTTTGCCTGAGGGGGTATCGATTGGTGTCGATGGATCGGTAATCGCCACCGCAACCTGTGCCAGCAGCGGCGTAATGGCGGCGCCCGCAGGGTCCATTACCATCATGGGCACACCAACGCGTGGCTGGACGGCGGTCACGAACCCTCAGGCCGCCACGCCGGGCGTGGCGGCGGAAACCGATGCTGAATTACGTATCCGGCAGTCGCAGAGCGTTGCCTTGCCTGCGCTCACGCCGTTCGAGGCGGTCGAAGGGGCTATTGCTAATATCGCAGGCGTTACCCGGCATAAGCTGTACGAAAATGATACCGGCGCCGTCAACGCCAATGGCCTGCCTCCGCATTCCATCGCTGCGATTGTGGACGGCGGGGATGTGACGGAAATTGCCCAGACGATCAGGGGCAAAAAAGGCCAGGGCGTCGCCACCTTTGGCGCGACGTCCATTGTGGTGCCCGATCTCTACGGCAATCCCCACAGCATTGCTTTCTCTCGGTCCGGCAATGTGCCGATTTACGTCGACATCGTGCTGAAAGTGTTCACCGGCTATACGTCGCAAATCGGCGAGCAGATGAAGCAGGCGATTGCCGACTATATCAACGGCCTGGGCATTGGCGACAGCGTGCTGCTGAGCCGCATTTACTCACCGGCCAACCTCGGCGTGGTCAGCGGCGGGAAAGCGCGTTATTACGACATCACTGACTTGCTGATCGGTCAATCGACCTCTACGGTCGCGGCGGCAAACGTCAATATCGGCTACAGCGAAGCCGCCTCCTGCAGCGTGGACAACATCAATATCACGGTGAGCTCATGAGTAAATATACCGGGCGCATCACCAGCTACCACGCCAGCAAGCCCCTGTTTTTTGCCCACGTTGATCTGAGTACCCGTCCTTTCACTGAAACCGCAATCACCACCGAAAGCCTGATCAACGCGTTTGATATCGACACTGCAGTTGGGGTCCAGCTTGATGCACTGGGGTTGTGGATTGGGCGAAGCCGCGTCGTTAGCCAGCCGATTTCCGGCGTCTATTTTAGCTGGGACACAGACGGCCTGGGTTACGACCAGGGCGTGTGGCAGGGGCCCTACGATCCCGATGCAGGCTACACCTCACTGAGCGATGAAACCTACCGCATCATCCTCAAGGCAAAAATCGCGATGAACAACTGGGACGGGCAGAACGACACGCTGCCCGCGATTCTGGACGCCGCCACGGCAGGGGCGGGGCTGCGAATGCAAATCGTCGACAACCAGGACATGACCATTTCTGTCTGGGTTCTGCCGGAAACGGACATTGCTGACATATCCCTCGAGCTTCTCGCGGCCATTAAACAGGGATACCTGACGGTGAAAGCTGCGGGTGTCTGGGCGGGAGACATTCAGACACCGTCGGTGGAAGCGCCGTCACAGGGCGGCAAATTCTTTGGCTTTGATATCAACAATCACTATATCGCCGGTTTTGACGACGGCGCATGGGAGAGGAAACTCTAATGGCTACAAATCAGTTTAAACCTTTTGCAACCCGGCCAGACGCCAACGTCACGCCGCAAAATGAATGGGAAAATTTGCCCGCGCTGTTAAGTGGCTTTGCCGGCGGTAAAGCCAGCAGCGCTCAGGTGAACAAAGCGCTGCGCCAGACGTCCTTTATTGCCGCCGCGCTGGCGCAGTTCGTCAGCGATAAAAGCGGGCAGGATGTGCTGGATGACGGTGATATTGCCACTTTCCTCGCGAAGCTAACCACCGGCTTTAGTAATCAATATCTCAGCCGCCAAAATCCGTTTGCGGATATTAAGGCCGATGGCGCAGGTGCGGTTTCTTCGGCTCTCGCAAACCTTGGTTTGGGGAATGCGAAGTTTGTCACTAGCCGGGGGACAAATGCTAATGGAAATTGGACGATCTGGTCAGATGGCTCTATCGAGTTGAGTGGCTATAACTCAACTATTGTAGAGGGTCTTGCGACCGTTACTTTTCCTATAACTTTGCCAAAAGTGGCCGTAAATATCTCTATAGCTGAGCATTTAAGCGTAGATCTTGGATCTTCAGTTCAGCAATTGCATGTTTCTATGGTTGTTGATAACACAATTACAACCAGCGGATTCAAAGCCCGCTGTCAATTGGCAAATGGAAGCCCATCAGGGTATGGATTCTCCTGGCATGTTTACTGCCCATCTAATTAACAAAGAGAACACTATGCGTTATTTTAACTCTGCAACAATGACTGAGGCTTTGCCTGATATACATAATACTGCTGGCGCGATTGTGTTGCCGGATGATAATTGGTTCTTTACATCCTCATATATTCCACAAGGGAAGATGCTCGCAGTTAATGAAAACGGCGAGCCTATATTAGTTGATGCTACTGATTCGGAGCGATAGGCCAATCAATCTCAGGCGCGGTAGAGGTGTCTACCGCTTTCACCGCTTTGATATATTCCATCCAGGCAACAAGTTTTTCTTTATCAGAATTACTTATAATACCGAGGGTGAGTTCAGTTCGCCAATCGGCAGTGATATTGTTTGCATCACTTAGCAGTGTTTGCCGTTTTAGTTCTGCATCAGAAATATCACCTGCTTTCTTCGCAACAACATCGGTTACCCATTTTTCGCCGTCCCATTTATCATAGGATGTTTCAGGCGCAATGCTAGTCAGTTTGTCACTAAGTGAGCCTATTGTTTTTACTACAACTGCTGTCCCGGTACCTTTGTCGTATGCTACGGTACCACGTAAGTCAATAACTTGCTCCCATTCAACCCCATTCCAATATGCTGCATGATTGAGATTTGCCGCTGGAGCAACCATAAGCGTTGAAAAGCCAGGTATGCCGGTGCCAGCAATAATACGCACATCATACGTTGCAACGAACTCCCCTGTTTCAGGTTCAAACCCACTAACAGCCACCACACACGTTTCTAAGGCGTTTCCATTTTCATCAAATAAAATTGTCATTATTTAGCCCTCACGATCATGTTCCATGCCACGTTTTTTACTCTGTTTTCTTCAGCAACAGGAACAACCAAGGATACATCTAAATCAATTGACTGAAGGCCAGCTATCATTGTGTTTGTAGCAATCTGAGGAAATACTTCCCCATTAGCTTTAAATGCCCCTGTTACTTTATGTATTCCACCATTAACTGTTGCAACTGTGCCTGTAATATTTCTTATTGCGTCTCTTTGCTCAGACATTAACTCTCGACCAACATCAACGCCACGCCCATTATCCCAACCACGAGGAACATTACCACGCATGTCCGTAGGTAATTTGTTTTTTGGATGCAGTTGCGATAATAAAGGATATTTTATCGGATCAAATGTTTGCCCCAGGTAAGGAATGAATTCCATAGACATTTCAGGCCAAATTTCATTTGGCATATAAACTAGCGGCCATGCGATTAACTGTCCTATCATCGGCGTGCCATACCGAATATCTCCCAAACCAACCTTTAAGAAAATGCACATCCTGCCGCTCCGTGGCATGCTTTCAGCCTTTTATGAGGCAAAACGTCATGCTGGTAGGCTATGTCAGGGTGTCAACAAATGACCAAAATACCGCGCTGCAGAAAAATGCGCTGGAGTGCGCAGGATGTGAGCTGATTTTTGAGGATAAAATCAGCGGTAAAACGGCGGACAGGCCAGGGTTAAAAAAGGTGCTCAGGACGCTGAGCGAAGGCGACACGTTGGTCGTCTGGAAGCTGGACAGACTGGGGCGCAGCATGCGCCACCTTGTTTCGCTGATCGAAGAGCTACGTTCGCGCGGGATTAACTTCCGCAGCCTGACGGACAGCATTGACACCTCCACGCCGATGGGGCGGTTTTTCTTTCACGTAATGGGCGCGTTAGCCGAGATGGAGCGCGAGCTTATCGTCGAAAGAACCCGGGCTGGACTGGCCGCGGCCAGAGCGGAAGGGCGAATTGGCGGGCGGCGGCCTAAACTGTCGGCCACGCAATGGGCGCAGGCCGGGAGGTTAATTGCTGCCGGAGAAACAAGGCAGCAGGTGGCGATTATTTACGATGTGGGCGTTTCTACGCTGTATAAAAAATTTCCCGCAAATGCGAAACAGCCCTGAGCCCCTAAACCAGCTTCTTTACCAGCGCTTCGCTCTGGCGGATCCGCTCCGGCGCGTTCTCCAGGTCCTGCTGCACCAGGGCCATAAATAACAGGTCGGTCAGCATCATCTGGGCGCTGGTGGAGGAAATTGCGGCGCTACGCGTAGCTTGCTCTTCCGCAATGGTATATAAGCAAAGACTGGCGCGCTGCTGCAGAGCATTTGGCGTGAAACCCGTGATCGCGAGGATTTTTGCCCCGGCATTCAGCGCTTCATCGGCCGCCAGATTGATCTCCCGCCGCTCGCCCGAGTAAGAAATAGCGAGCAACACATCTTCCGGCGTCATCGCCTGCACGGTTGCCAGCAGGGCATGCATATCCTGCTCGGCGACGGCGTGAATGCCAATCTTCATCAACTTCCACGAAAAATTCTTCGCCACCAGGCCCGATGCGCCTATTCCTACGAGCAGCACGCGCCGCGCATTGCGCAGCAGCGAAACGCTCGCCAGCAGTTTTTCCTCTGCATTAATATCCAGCGTGGCGTGCATCGCCGCGATATTCTCTTTGATCAATTTCTCCCCAACAAGCCTCAGCGGATCGTCACCTAAAATTTGGTTGTGAACCGGGACAGAGTTAGGATTTTGGCCGCTCGCCAGCGCTTCGCTGATGGCCAGTTTCATCGCCGGAAAGCCCTTGAACCCCAGCTTCTGCGCGAATTTTACAACGCTGGACTGGCTGACGCCGGCTTCTTCCGCCAGCTGCTGTGAACTGAGATGGCGTGCGTGTTCGGGCTCCGCGAGCAAAAAGTCGGCCAGCTTGCGGTCACTCTGGGCCAGCATGGCGTATCGGCTTCGAATGCGCAGTAAACAGTTCATTTCACCTCCGGGGCGGCAATTCTGATAACGACTTGCTCTGGTAACCATCTGAGCGAATTATAAATTCCATTATAGAGCAATGTTACCGAATTAAATATTCTGTTGTTCACGAACGCCCGGGCTGGCGTAAGCGCGGAAAACCGTGTGGCTATCTGTTAGGCTTTTAGTTTGCGTCGTTTCATCACGCGAGCCTTAAAGGAGCCCGTATTGACTACCAATTACTCGCGCCGCGTCGTCTTTTTTGACCTGGACGGCACCCTGCATCAGCAGGACATGTTCGGCAGCTTCCTGTTTTATCTCCTGCGCCGCCTGCCGCTTAACGTGCCGTTGGTGATTATCTTGCTGCCGCTGATTGGCGGCATGATGCTTTTCAAAGGAAGCGCCGCCCGTCAGCCGATGAGCCTGCTGCTATGGGGTATCACGTTTGGGCGCAGCGAGACCCGGCTTCAGCGGCTGCAAAGCGAATTTGTCGCCTGGTTTCGGCAGAAGGTGAGGGCATTCCCCGTCGTCCAGCAGCGCCTCACGGATTACCTGCACAGCCCGGATGCTGACGTCTGGCTGATTACCGGCTCGCCGCAGCCGCTGGTGGAGAAAGTCTACTTTGATACGCCGTGGTTGCCGGAAGTGAAGGTGATTGCCAGCCAGATTGCACGGGCTCACGGCGGGTGGATCCTGACCCTGCGCTGTCTCGGTCATGAAAAAGTGGTTCAGCTGGAGCAGCATCTCGGCGCGCCGCTGCGGCTCTACAGCGGCTATAGCGACAGCCATCAGGATAATCCCTTGCTGTATTTCTGCGAGCACCGCTGGCGCGTCACGCCTCAGGGAGAGCTGCAGCAGCTCGAGTGAGGCGTTTTGAATCCGTTAAGCGGTGTGTATAATGCGCCGCCCACTTTTGCCGCGGAGAGCATTGTGTCAGACACAGAATTTACCCATGAACACTGGATGCGCCACGCCCTTACCCTCGCTCAGCGAGCCTGGGATGAAGGGGAAGTGCCCGTCGGTGCGGTGCTGGTACACAATAATCAGGTCATAGGTGAAGGCTGGAATCGCCCGATAGGTCGCCACGATCCTACGGCGCACGCGGAGATCATGGCGCTGCGCCAGGGCGGGCTGGTACTGCAAAATTACCGTCTGTTGGATACCACGCTCTACGTCACGCTTGAACCCTGCGTCATGTGCGCAGGCGCGATGGTGCATAGCCGCATAGGCCATTTAGTGTTTGGGGCGCGTGACGCTAAAACCGGGGCGATAGGCTCGCTGATGGACGTGCTCGGCCACCCCGGCATGAACCATCAGGTGCAGGTCAGTGAAGGGGTGCTCGCGACAGAGTGTTCAGCCATGCTGAGCGATTTTTTTCGCGCTCGTCGCCTGGAGAAAAAGGCCCTAAAGGAAAAGGCCCATAAGACGGACTAGCCAGTTCAACCGGGGCAACCGCAGGGTAAGCCTCGGCAAACTTGTCTGCCTGGAGCGCCTTCTTCTGTTTCTCCTGCAAATACCCTTCCAGACTTAGCTGATACTTGCGGATGTTTTCTACATACGCGTAAGCCTCGTGTCCACGAGCATATCCATAGGTTGTTTTGCTGTAATAAGGCTTCAGGCTAAGCAACGGCAGACGTGTTTTCACATCGGCCCAGCTGTCCGGGTTGCCTTTCTGTTTGGCCGTCAGCTGGCGGGCATCCAGCATGTGGGCATAGCCCATGTTATAGGCCGCCAGCGCGAACCAGATGCGCTCGTATTCCGGTACCGTGACCGGTACTTTGCTCATCATATCTTTCAGATACCGGCTGCCGCCGCTGATGCTCTGTTCAGCGTCCAGCCTGTCGGTGATGCCGAGGCTTTGGGCCGTATTTTTTGTCAGCATCATTAACCCGCGCACGCCCGTCGGCGAAGTCGCGTGGGTATCCCAGTGGGATTCCTGATAGGAAATTGCGGCCAGCAGCGGCCAGTCAATGTCATCGGAGTACTTTTCAAACAGCGGCTGGAGTTCCGGCAAAACGGCATCCACCGCGTTCAGGAAGGTTCGGGTATCGACGTAATCAAAATCGCCGATATGCCCCAGGTATTTTTCCTCAACCCTTGCCAGCGTCCCGTCACTGCTGATCTGATTATAGAAATCGAGCAGCGCGGCGCTCATGCTGTCGTCGCCATCGCGTTTGGAGAACCAGGTCACCGGCTGTTCATCGGTGACGTCCAGAGCAACGGCCAGTTGAGGATGTACGCGCTGGAAAAGGCTGATGGCGATGGAGTCCGAAACGGTAAATGCGATATTGCCATCCACCACCTGCTGTAAGAGCTGGTTGCTGGTTTGTTTGGCGTCGATGCTCCAGCTCAGGTCGGGGTACTGAGCGTCTTTTAGCTTTTGCAGATCGCTAACCACGGCCTGGCCGGAAGAGAGCACCAGTTGTGAAGGTTTGACGCCGCCTAGAGATTTAGGGCGCGGGCTACCCACGCGGTAGACCATCTGCTGCGAAACGGAATAATAGGTCGGCCCCGCCTGGTAGTCGCTGCTGCGGCGAGAGTTGTACACCAGGCCTGCGGCGAGCAGGTCGGCGTTGTCATTGTCCAGGTCATCAAATAGCGCGTTGATGTTTGGCCGCACGACCACTAACAACTTCACGCCAAGGTAGTCAGCGAACTGTTTTGCGAGTTCGTAATCGAGCCCCGTTGCCTTGCCGTTAATCATCGTCCAGGTGAGCGGCGATGAAATGGTACTGACGCGCAAAACCCCCCGCGCTTTGATCGCGGCGATACGGTTTTCGGCTTGATTGAAACCTGGAATGGAGGGCCATAAAGCCACTGCCAGCAACAAGGTGACGATACCGATAAGCAGATAATTAATCTTTATTATTTTCAAATAGATAACATTCTGCAGCAGGATGAGCCTTAGCCAACAATAACCATGATTTGTCTGAACCCCGTGAGTGAATGAGGCGCATTTTGCGTAAGAAAACGCCAGTAAGCAACTTTTAAGAATATATCGTTTACTTTTCGTGCAATAAAAACTTCTGCTGTTATTTCTACGCAAACGGTTTCGTCGCGGCGGAGGATTCTCTATAATGACGCCCGTTTTCCCCCCTTCGCCCTGAAGACGAGAGATCTTTAATGATGGAAATTCTGCGTGGTTCGCCTGCTCTTTCGGCATTTCGTATTAACAAACTCCTGGCCCGTTTCAACGATGCTAACCTCCCGGTAAGCGATATTTATGCCGAGTATGTTCATTTTGCCGACCTCGAGGCACCGCTGAACGCCGACGAGCTTGCCCGCCTGCAGCGGCTGTTGAAGTATGGTCCAACCCTCGCAGAGCATGCGCCGGAAGGCACCCTGCTGTTAGTGACCCCGCGCCCTGGCACCATCTCCCCCTGGTCTTCTAAAGCTACCGATATCGCCCACAACTGTGACCTGCCGCAGATTAAGCGCCTTGAGCGCGGCGTGGCCTGGTACGTTTCCGGCAGTACGCTGACTGCTGAGCAGTTGCAGGACGTGGCAGCCCTGCTGCACGACCGCATGATGGAGAACGTGTTTACCTCTCTGAACGATGCGCAGCAGCTGTTTACCCAGCAGCAGCCGGCTCCGGTGCAGAGCGTTGATCTGCTCGGGAAAGGGCGCGATGCGCTGGTAGAAGCGAACATTCGCCTTGGCCTGGCGCTGGCGGAAGACGAAATCGACTACCTGCAGGATGCGTTCAACAAACTTGGTCGTAACCCGAACGACATCGAACTGTACATGTTTGCTCAGGCGAACTCCGAGCACTGCCGCCATAAGATTTTTAACGCCGACTGGATTATCGACGGGCAGAAACAGCCAAAATCGCTGTTCAAAATGATCAAAAATACCTTTGAGAAAACGCCGGATTACGTGTTGTCTGCCTATAAAGACAACGCTGCGGTGATGGAAGGTTCCGCCGTCGGCCGCTTCTTCGCCGATCGTGAAGCGGGGCGCTATGACTTCCACCAGGAAGACGCGCATATCCTGATGAAGGTTGAAACCCACAACCACCCGACGGCCATCTCTCCGTGGCCTGGCGCGGCAACCGGCTCCGGCGGTGAAATCCGCGATGAAGGCGCGACCGGGCGCGGCGCGAAGCCAAAAGCGGGCCTGGTGGGCTTCTCCGTGTCTAACCTGCGTATTCCGGGCTTCGAACAGCCGTGGGAGCAGGATTTCGGTAAGCCAGACCGCATCGTTACCGCGCTGGATATCATGACCGAAGGCCCTCTGGGCGGGGCGGCGTTTAACAACGAATTTGGCCGCCCGGCGCTGACCGGCTACTTCCGTACTTATGAAGAGCAGGTGAACAGCCACAACGGCGTGGAGCTGCGTGGCTACCACAAACCTATCATGCTCGCGGGCGGGATCGGCAACATCCGCGCCGACCACGTCCAGAAGGGCGAAATCACCCCTGGCGCCAAGCTGATTGTGCTGGGCGGCCCGGCAATGAACATTGGCCTGGGCGGCGGGGCGGCTTCGTCGATGGCTTCCGGCCAGTCCGATGCGGATTTAGATTTTGCTTCCGTGCAGCGCGACAACCCGGAAATGGAACGCCGCTGCCAGGAAGTGATCGACCGCTGCTGGCAGATGGGCGACGACAACCCAATCCTGTTTATCCACGACGTTGGCGCGGGTGGCCTGTCCAACGCCATGCCTGAGCTGGTCAGCGACGGTGGACGTGGTGGCCGCTTCGAGCTGCGCGATATTCTTAACGACGAACCGGGTATGAGCCCGCTCGAAGTCTGGTGTAACGAATCTCAGGAGCGCTATGTACTGGCCGTTGCGCCAGAGCAGCTGCCGCTGTTTGATGAACTTTGCCGCCGCGAACGCGCGCCGTATGCGGTGATCGGTGAAGCTACCACCGAACAGCACCTGACGCTCAACGACAGCCACTTTGATAACCAGCCTATCGACATGCCGCTGGACGTGCTGCTGGGCAAAACGCCGAAGATGGAGCGCAACGTCGAGACGCTGAAAGCCAAAGGCGATGCCTTCAACAGCAGCGAAATTTCTATTGCCGATGCGGTGAAACGCGTTCTGCACTTGCCAACCGTGGCTGAAAAAACCTTCCTCGTGACCATCGGCGACCGCACGGTAACCGGTATGGTGTCCCGCGATCAGATGGTTGGCCCGTGGCAAATCCCTGTCGCCAACTGCGCGGTGACTACCGCCAGCCTGGACAGCTACTACGGTGAAGCGATGTCTATCGGCGAACGTGCGCCAGTAGCGTTGTTGGACTTCGCGGCATCCGGCCGTCTGGCCGTGGGCGAAGCCTTAACCAACATCGCCGCGACCCAAATTGGCTCGCTGAAGCGCATTAAGCTCTCCGCAAACTGGATGGCCGCAGCCGGTCACCCTGGCGAAGATGCTGGTCTGTATGAAGCGGTTAAAGCCGTGGGCGAAGAGCTTTGCCCGGCGCTGGGGATCACCATTCCGGTGGGCAAAGACTCCATGTCGATGAAAACCCGCTGGCAGGAAGGTAACGAGCAGCGCGAGATGACTTCTCCGCTGTCGCTGGTGATCACTGCGTTTGCCCGCGTGGAAGACGTGCGTGGCACCGTGACGCCGCAGCTGAGCACCGAAGACAACGCCCTGCTGCTGATCGATTTAGGCAAAGGCCATAACGCGCTGGGCGCGACCGCTCTGTCTCAGGTATACCGCCAGCTGGGCGACAAGCCTGCGGATGTTCGCAGCGTTGAGCAGCTGAAAGGCTTCTGGGACGCGATGCAGGCGCTGGTGGCGGATCGCAAACTGCTGGCCTGGCACGACCGCTCCGACGGCGGGCTGCTGGTAACGCTGGCTGAAATGGCCTTTACCGGCCACTGCGGCGTTGAGGTTGATATCGCCGGTCTCGGCAACGATCGCCTGGCCGCTTTATTTAACGAAGAGCTGGGCGGCGTGTTCCAGGTTCGTGCGGAAGATCGCGAGGCCGTTGAGGCGCTGCTGGCTAAGCACGGCCTGGCAGACTGCGTGCATTACCTCGGTAAAGCTGTCGAAGGTGACCGCTTCACCATTAGCGCTGACGGACACGCGGTGTTCAGCGAAAGCCGCACCACGCTGCGTATGTGGTGGGCAGAAACCACCTGGCAGATGCAGCGCCTGCGCGACAATCCAGACTGCGCGGATGAAGAGCACAACGCCAAGGCGAACGATAACGATCCTGGCCTGAACGTGAAGCTGAGCTTCGATATCAAAGAAGATATTGCTGCGCCGTTTATCGCGACGGGCGCGCGTCCTAAAGTGGCCATCCTGCGTGAGCAGGGCGTTAACTCCCACGTTGAGATGGCGGCCGCCTTCCACCGTGCAGGCTTTGACGCCATCGACGTGCATATGAGCGACCTGCTGGCGGGCCGTACCGGTCTGGAAAGCTTCCACACGCTGGTGGCGTGCGGCGGCTTCTCTTATGGTGACGTGCTGGGCGCGGGTGAAGGCTGGGCTAAGTCCATCCTGTTCAACGCTCGTGTGCGCGATGAGTTTGAAACCTTCTTCCATCGCCCGGAAACCCTGGCGCTTGGCGTTTGTAACGGCTGCCAGATGATGTCTAACCTGCGTGAGCTGATCCCAGGCAGTGATTTGTGGCCGCGCTTCGTGCGTAACCAGTCCGATCGCTTTGAAGCGCGTTTCAGCCTGATTGAGGTGACCTCCAGCCCGTCGCTGCTGCTGCAGGGCATGGCCGGTTCCCATATGCCTATCGCGGTTTCTCACGGTGAAGGTCGTGTGGAAGTGCGTGATGCCGCTCATCTCGCCGCGCTTGAAAGCAAAGGCCTGGTGGCGCTGCGCTTTGTGGATAACTTTGCGAAAGTGACCGAAACCTACCCTGCTAACCCGAACGGTTCGCCGAACGGGATCACTGCGGTGAGCAATGAAAGCGGGCGCGTCACCATTATGATGCCGCACCCAGAGCGCGTGTTCCGGACCGTGAGTAATTCCTGGCACCCGGCAGAGTGGGGCGAGGACAGCCCGTGGATGCGTATTTTCCGTAACGCGCGTAAGCAACTGGGCTGATTACCCTCACCCCGACCCTCTCCCTAAAAGGGAGAGGGGGAAAATAGGGGAAAGGCTCCGATCCAACCCCTTGCTTTCATAGGGTAGGAAATACCAGACAGGCTCCGATCCAGTTCCTTGCTTTCATAGGGTAGGAAATACCAGACAGGCTCCGATCCAGTTCCCTCTCCCCTTTGGTGAGAGGGCCAGGGTGAGGGGCTTTTTTTGTCACTAAACCCCGACACTCTTGTTTTTAATGTGTCTCCAAAAAGAGACATTTAACTCATTGATTTTTAATGGGGTGATTGAGATTTTTTAAGAGTGTTGTGAAATGGCGACACTCAGAACAAAAAATACGCATAATATATCTTCTGTTTATTGTCATTAACTATAATAAAAACAATTAATTAAATAGTTTTTCGCAATATTGGCACGATATCTGCTTAATAAGGCTCAGTGGCTCATTCAATCTCTTATGTCAGCGTCTTTTCAGACAGACTACATAAACCGCCGAATGACGCACAAAAAGGTGCCTGCCGTCCGATTTTTTGATAAATGCCTTGCGGCTTATCATGCTCCGGGCGAAACGTTGAGTAAGGCGCCGCCTAATTCCTAAACAAAGGCAGGGTTTTTGACCCTGCCTTTGTTGTTTCCGGGAATCGCACCTTTCCACCACGCGCAATCGCGGCTAGCATCGTGTCATACAGGTAATGTGAGATGAAGCTATTGAACCAGTGGCATTTTTTCCCCCGATCTTTACGCCAGCTTGTCATGATGGCCTTTTTACTGGTGCTCGTACCGCTGCTGGTGCTTGCGTGGCAGGCGTGGCAAAGCCTTAACGCCCTGAGCGCTCAGGCCGCGTTGACCAACCGCACCACGCTGACCGATGCCCGGCGTAGCGAGGCAATGACCAACATCGCGCTGGAAATGGAGCGAAGCTATCGACAGTATTGCGTGCTCGATGATTCGCGCCTTGCCCAGCTGTATCAGGGGCAGCGCCAGCGTTACGCTCAAATGCTTGAGGCGCACGCCTCCGTATTACCCGACCCAAAACTCTATCAATCGCTCAGCCAGTCTTTGAGTGATTTGGCTGAGCTCAAATGTAAAAACAGCGGGCCGGAAGCTTCTGCGGCAAACCAACTGGAACAATTCGCCTCAACCAATGCTGAAATGGTGCAGGCCACGCGAACGGTGGTGTTCTCTCGCGGACAGCAACTGCAGCAGGAAATTGCTGAACGAGGCCAGTTCTTCGGTTGGCAGGCCCTGGTGCTGTTTCTGCTCAGCCTGGGGCTGGTCATCATCTTTACCCGCATGATTATCGGCCCGGTTAAAGGCATCGAACGGATGATCAATCGGCTGGGGGAAGGGCGTTCGCTCGGCAACAGCGAAGTATTTAAAGGGCCGCGCGAACTGCGCTCCGTTGGGCAGCGTATTGTCTGGCTCAGCGAACGCCTGTCCTGGCTTGAATCCCAGCGCCACGAGTTTCTCCGCCATCTTTCTCATGAGTTAAAAACCCCGCTTGCCAGCATGCGAGAGGGGACTGAACTGCTTGCTGACCAGGTTGCCGGGCCGCTCAATGCCGACCAGAAAGAGGTTGTCGCCATCCTGGATAACAGCAGTCGCCACCTGCAAAAGCTGATTGAACAGCTGTTGGACTATAACCGCAAGCTGGCAGACGGCGTGGTAACCCTGGAAAGGGTCGAGGTGGCTCCGATCGTGGAAATGGTTATCTCTGCCCACAGCCTCCCGGCAAGGGCTAAAATGATGCATACCGAGATGCAATTAAGCCCGAAAGCTTGCCTCGCAGAGCCGACGCTGCTGATGAGCGTACTGGATAATCTCTACTCCAATGCGGTGCACTACGGCAGTGAATCCGGTACCATTTACCTCCGGAGTTCGCAGGTGGGTGCGATGCTTTACATTGAGGTCGCGAACACAGGCGAGCCGATTCCGGCCACGGAACAAGAGATGATTTTTGAGCCTTTCTTCCAGGGCAGCCACCAGCGGAAGGGTTCCGTAAAGGGAAGTGGCCTGGGGTTAAGTATCGCCAGGGATTGCATTCGCCGTATGCACGGAAAACTTAGCCTGATTAACGCTAACAGCGCGGAAGTATGCTTCCGTATCGAATTACCGGTTTTCCCTGAGAATGATTAAAACGATGAAAGTACTTTTATTGCGTGAACCACGCCGCGGGTCTTTGGCTCGCCTTATTGGCTGGGTATCCGGGGCGCTGGCCGGCGCGACGTTGTTGACAGGATGCGCACCATCAAGCGTGTCCAGCAGCCTGGATGAAGCCCACAAACCACATATCCCGGAACAACAAATTCCTGATTACCTGTCCACGGACTGCACCGAAATATGGGCGCTGACGGGACATGACGTTAGCAGTAACCCGCTTTACTGGCTGCGCGGTATGGATTGCGCGCAGCGCCTGCCGCCGGCAGAAGCCCGTGCAGAAGCTCGCCAGTGGCCAGCAGAAACCTGGCAGGACACATTTAAGCGCGGCATTTTGCTGTCCACGGCTAAAATTACCCCGACCGAGCGCCGCCGTTACATGACCCAGCTCGACACCATGACCAGCGAAGTGCCTGTGCAGGTACGTTCCCTGTTTGAGATTTGGCGTGACGGACAGTTGTCACAGCTCAAGCTTTCGGATGAGCGCACACGCTATAGCAAGCTGCAGCAGTCAACGGACGGCGAGCTGGATACGCTGCGAGAACAGCAGCAGCGCTTGCGTGGCCAGCTCGATCTCACAACACGCAAGCTGGAAAATCTGACTGACATTGAGCGTCAGCTCTCCAGCCGCAAGCCGGGAAGTAATTTGGTGCCTGACACACATAGTTCGGAAGACAACGACGACGACGATAGCGGTACGCCAAACAAATCGCAGCCGGAGGCAAAACCATGACGCAAAGGAAACCCGCGCGCTTACTCTTAGTGGATGATGATCCCGGCCTGTTAAAACTGCTGGGAATGCGCCTGTCGAGTGAGGGCTATACGGTCACTACGGCTGAAAGCGGGGCTGAGGGGCTGAAAGTCCTGGCGCGAGAGAAAATCGATCTGGTGATAAGCGATCTCAGAATGGACGAAATGGACGGCATGGCGCTGTTCGCGGAGATCCAAAAAGGCCAGCCGGGGATGCCGGTTATCATTCTGACTGCGCACGGCTCTATCCCTGATGCCGTGGCGGCAACCCAGCAGGGTGTATTTAGCTTCCTCACCAAGCCGGTGGACAGAGATGCGCTTTATCAGGCCATCGACAATGCGCTTGAGCACACGATCATCGCTGGCGATGATATGTGGCGCGATACCATTGTGACCCGCAGCCCGATTATGCAGCGTTTGCTCGAGCAGGCGCGCATGGTGGCGCAGTCGGACGTCAGCGTGTTGATTAACGGCCAAAGCGGCACCGGGAAAGAGATTCTGGCTCAGGCAATACATAACGCCAGCCCTCGCAGCAAAAAAGCGTTTATTGCGATTAACTGTGGCGCGCTGCCTGAGCAACTGCTGGAATCCGAGCTGTTTGGTCACGCTCGCGGGGCCTTTACCGGCGCGGTCAGCAGCCGTGAAGGGCTGTTCCAGGCGGCGGAAGGTGGAACGCTGTTCCTCGATGAAATCGGCGATATGCCAATCCCGCTCCAGGTTAAGCTGCTGCGCGTTTTGCAGGAGCGGAAAGTTCGCCCGCTGGGCAGCAACCGCGATCTGGACATTGACGTGCGGATTATCTCCGCCACGCACCGGGACTTGCCGAAAGCCATGGAGCGCGGGGAGTTTCGTGAAGATCTCTTCTACCGCCTCAACGTTGTGAACCTGAAAATTCCCGCGCTGCATGAACGCGCCGAAGATATCCCGCTGCTGGCGAATCATTTGTTACGCCAGTCCGCCGACAGGCACAAACCTTTCGTTCGGAGTTTCTCCACCGACGCCATGAAGCGGCTGATGACCGCAAGCTGGCCAGGCAACGTGCGCCAGCTGGTGAACGTGATTGAGCAGTGCGTGGCGCTGACCTCAGCCCCGGTGATTGGCGAAGCGCTGGTGGAGCAGGCGCTGGAAGGCGAAAACACCGCCTTGCCGACATTTGTCGAAGCGCGTAACCAGTTCGAGCTAAACTATTTGCGTAAGCTGCTGCAAATTACCAAAGGAAATGTCACCCATGCCGCGCGCATGGCGGGGCGTAACCGAACCGAATTCTATAAATTACTGGCCAGGCATGAACTCGAGGCCAATGACTTTAAAGAGTAGGCTGTGGTAGTGTGAGCAACCGATTACTAACAGTACAAAACGCCGCGCGGGGATACCGGTAATACCATGAAAAAAATTGATGCGATTATTAAACCTTTCAAACTGGATGATGTGCGCGAAGCGCTGGCTGAAGTAGGCATTACCGGCATGACGGTGACGGAAGTGAAAGGCTTTGGCCGTCAGAAAGGGCATACCGAGCTGTACCGCGGTGCCGAGTACATGGTGGACTTTCTGCCAAAAGTAAAAATTGAAATTGTGGTGACCGACGATATCGTTGATACCTGCGTGGACACCATTATCCGCACGGCTCAGACAGGCAAGATTGGTGACGGTAAGATTTTCGTGTTTGATGTAGCACGCGTGGTGCGTATTCGTACCGGCGAAGAAGACGACGCGGCGATTTGATTTAGGTTTTTTACCCTCACCCAGGCGGACATTGCCTTTACTCCCTCGCCCCTTTGGGAAGAGGGTTGGGGTGAGGGGAAATCGTACTAAACTACATCACCTTGTGCGGGCCAAAGCACTCGTAGTGAATGCTGTCTTTATTCACGCCAATCTTCACCAACTGTTCCGCCGCAAAACGCATAAAGTTGATCGGGCCGCAAAGATAGAACTGCATCGCCGGGTCGCTTAACTTCCCTTCGATTTCCAGCAAATTCATCAGTCCTTCGCGATTAAAGCGCGGCAGGGCACGATCCTCTGCGGAGGGTTCACGGTACCAGACGTGGCTTTCAAATTTCGGCAGCTTCGCGCCAAGTCCTGCTACTTCTTTACTAAAGGCGTGCACATCCCCGTGTTCGGCGGCGTGCAGCCAGTTGACCTGGGCCTGGTGGCCGCTGTTCGCCAGCGTGTCCAGCATCGAGAGCATTGGCGTCTGGCCGACGCCTGCGGAAATCAGCGTCACCGGCGTGTCGGATTTTACATCCATAAAGAAGTCGCCTGCCGGTGAAGCCAGATGCACCCGATCGCCAGCCTGAGCATGATTGTGCAGCCAGTTTGAGACCATACCTTTCTCTTCACGCTTCACGGCAATGCGGTAGCTTTTCCCGTTCGGCTGGCGGGTCAAAGAGTACTGACGAATTTCCTGATGCGGGAAACCAACAGGCTTCAGCCAGACGCCGAGGTATTGCCCCGGCTGATAATCCGCCACCGGGCCTCCGTCCAGCGGGACAAGTTCGAAGCTGGTGATAAGCGAACTTTGCTCTTTTTTCTCTACGATAGTGAACGGACGCGTGCCTTCCCAGCCACCCTGCTTAGCGGCGTTATCCTGGTAAATTTCTGACTCGCGGTTAATAAAGACCTGCGCCAGAACGCCGTAGGCTTTTCCCCAGGCGTCCAGCACTTCCTGCCCCGGGCTGAATAACTCGTCTAACGTGGCCAGCAGATGGCCGCCCACGATGTTGTATTGCTCTGGCTTGATCTGGAAGGTGGTGTGCTTCTGGGCGATTTTCTCTACCGCTGGCAAGAGGGCAGCCAGATTTTCGATGTTGGAAGCATACGCGCAAATGGCGTTGAACAGCGCTTCGCGCTGGTCACCGTTGCGCTGGTTGCTCATGTTAAAGATCTCTTTCAGCTCCGGGTTGTGGCTGAACATACGCTCATAAAAATGGGCGGTAAGTTTAGGCCCGGTTGCGGCCAGCAGAGGGATGGTCGACTTAACAACGGCGATGGTTTGTGCGTCTAGCATGGCGGTCTCCATAAACAGCGTAATGTATAAATTGCATTTTAAATGCATCTTATAGAAATGGCCTTATGTTGTAAATGGGTTATTGTTGTTAACGACTGAGTTCACAGAACATGAAAAATACGCATAGCGTTGATGAAGAAATATCCGGCAAAAAGAGGCAGACTTTATTGCCTGGAAGCCTTATTTCATGCCTGGGTAATCGTTTGCGTAAAAACCTCTGTCAAGCCCTATCACCCGAAAGGGTTTCGGTTTACACTGTTGCCCGTCGCCCAAATGGGCCCCCTCATTGCAGTAAAATTTTTACCGTTAGCTGAGTCAGGAGATGCGAATGTTAAAGCGTGAAATGAACATTGCCGATTACGATGCCGAACTGTGGCAGGCCATGGAGCAAGAGAAAGTACGTCAGGAAGAGCACATTGAACTGATCGCCTCCGAAAACTACACCAGCCCGCGCGTGATGCAGGCTCAGGGTTCTCAGCTGACAAACAAATATGCTGAAGGTTACCCAGGCAAGCGCTACTACGGCGGTTGCGAGTATGTGGACATCGTTGAGCAGCTGGCTATCGACCGTGCAAAAGAGCTGTTTGGTGCAGACTATGCGAACGTGCAGCCACACTCCGGTTCCCAGGCTAACTTCGCGGTATACACCGCGCTGCTGCAGCCGGGCGATACCGTGCTGGGCATGAACCTGGCGCAGGGCGGCCACCTGACTCACGGTTCCCCGGTTAACTTCTCCGGCAAACTGTACAACATCATTCCTTACGGTATCGATGAGTTCGGTAAAATTGACTACGAAGACATGGCGAAGCAGGCTAAAGAGCACAAGCCGAAGATGATCATCGGCGGCTTCTCTGCCTACTCCGGCGTGGTTGACTGGGCTAAGATGCGTGAAATCGCAGACAGCATCGGCGCTTACCTGTTCGTTGATATGGCGCACGTTGCGGGCCTGATTGCCGCAGACGTTTACCCGAACCCGGTACCACACGCTCACGTTGTGACCACCACCACCCACAAAACCCTGGCGGGTCCACGCGGTGGCCTGATCCTGGCGAAGGGCGGCGACGAAGATCTCTACAAGAAACTGAACTCTGCCGTATTCCCAAGCGCGCAGGGCGGCCCGCTGATGCACGTTATCGCGGCTAAAGCCGTTGCGCTGAAAGAAGCAATGGAGCCCGAGTTCAAGGTTTACCAGCAGCAGGTTGCTAAAAACGCCAAAGCGATGGTGGAAGTGTTCCTGAACCGTGGCTACAAAGTGGTTTCCGGTGGCACTGAAAACCACCTGTTCCTGCTGGATCTGGTTGATAAAAACCTGACCGGTAAAGAAGCTGACGCTGCCCTGGGCCGTGCCAACATCACCGTGAACAAAAACAGCGTACCAAACGATCCGAAGAGCCCGTTCGTGACCTCCGGTATCCGTATCGGTTCTCCGGCCGTTACTCGTCGCGGCTTTAAAGAAGCTGAAGTGAAAGAGCTGGCTGGCTGGATGTGTGACGTTCTGGACAACATCAATGACGAAGCGGTTATCGAGCGCGTCAAAGGTAAAGTGCTGGATATCTGTGCCCGCTTCCCGGTTTACGCATAATCGTTAAGCTGAAATGTTGAAAGGCTCCCAGGCGGGAGCCTTTTTTATTTCTGCTGGCTTAACGTCAGCCCGACATCCCCACCGGGATGAACGGCGAGCAGCGTCTCTTTCGAATAACCGCTCTCGCTCATCAGGCAGGCGCAGGCGGCATCAAAAATCGCCAGCGCCAGGATTATCGACGTGGTCGCCAGCATATTCAGCGGATCCATTTCCTGCTTCACGCCGGTAGAAATCACCAGACTGGCCGCTTTGGCGATGGCCGAATCCGGGTTTTCGGTCACGCTAATCAGCGGTACGTTTCTGGATGCCAGGCCCGGCAGCAGCCGCGTCAGTTCGTCGGAATTCCCGCCCCTGGAAAGCATGATCATCAGATCATCCGCACGTAAAAAGCCCAGATCGCCATGCGCTGCGTCCGTCGCGCTGAGATAAATGGCCGGGTGTTCGACGCAGGCCAGCATATGGGCAATTTTCCTCGCGGCGATGCCGGAAGTGCCGACGCCGGTGACCACAATCTTGCCTTTGCAGTTTCTCAGTTCGGCCAGCAAGGCGAGCCACTGCGGCTCGCTCAAGTGCTGTTCCAGAGCCGCAAGTTCGCGACTACAGGTTTCCCATGCGTTTACGGCCTGCTGCCAGGAGGCACTCATGCTTCCTCCTGCATCAGCTGGCGGTATTTCATGTGGTCGAGGTACATCTCGTGGAACACTTTGTATTTCCGGTCGTAGTACTGCTTGATGCGGTTAGTCTGCGGTGTGACCGTTTTGCCAATGCGGCTCATGACCGACATCGCTTCCGGGAAGGAGTCAAACACGCCCGCCGCCACTGTGCCCATTATCGCGCTGCCCAGCAGCATCGCCTCGCTCTCTTCCGGCAGCAACATCGCGCAGCCGGTGGCGTTGGCGTGCTCCTGAACGAAAATTGGGTTTTTGGTGCCGCCGCCGCTCGCCATGATGGTGTCGATGGTGTAGCCGCTGTGGTTCATGGTTTCGATAATATGGCGGGTACCAAGCGCGATAGCCTGAATCGTCGCCAGGTACTGCAGCGCCATATCTTCCGGCGTGCGGGAAAGCTTCAGCCCGCTGATGACGCCGGTTAGCGTCGGATTGGCGCGCGGGGAACGGTTGCCGTGGAAGTAGGGCAGGATGTGCATATCCTTCGTCAGGAAGGCGATGTTTTCCGGCTCCCCGGCCATTTTACGCAGCAGGGCGTTCAGCAGTTCGTAAATGGTTTGCCCCTGAGTCTTCGCCTGGGCAAGCAGCGTCTCATAGCAAGGGTGAGACTGAATAATATGGTCGATAAGCGCCCCGGTGGCCGACTGGCCGCCTTCGTTTAGCCAGTAGCCCGGCAGCACGGCGGAGTAGTAAGGCCCCCAAACGCCATTAATAAAACGCGCTTCTTTTGAAATGGCCATATGCCCGGTTGAGGTGCCGCCGATGAGCGCCACGCGGCGGTCAAAATCTGCCACTTCGCCTGAAACGCCACAGGCGCCGAGCGTACCGAGCGTGCCGGCATGGGCATCAATAATCGAGACGCTGACGGCGGTGCCGGCAATCAGTCCCATCTCGCTTGCGGCGCGCTGCGTCAGGCCGTGGCCCAGAGGCTCGCCCATGGTTTTCACATAGCGGCCAATTTTTTCTGCATCGTGCTCCAGCAAATCTTCCAGCCCAATCTGGCGGAAATAACTGCTGTCCCATTTGTCTTCGTGGCCCATGTAGGTCCATTTACAAACGGTGGAACAGAGTGAGCGGGTATCATCCCCGGTGGCGCGCCAGGTCAGGAAGTCCGGCAGGTCAAAATAGTAGCCCGCGTTCGACCAGGTATTCGGCATGTGCTGTTTAAGCCACAGCAATTTTGGCGTCTGCATTTCCGGGGAAATAATCCCGCCCACGTAGTCCAGCACGCGGTGGTGCAGGGCGTTAATTCTGTCGGCCTGGGTGATGGCGCGGTGATCCATCCACACAATGATGTTCTGTCCGCTGCGCCCGGAAGGGCTGATGGTCAGCGGCTTGCCTTCTTTATCCAGCACCACCAGGGAACAGGTGGCGTCGAATCCCAGCCCTTTTACCTGAATCGGATTAATGTCGGCCTGGTTAACCGCATCCCGCACCGCGTTGCAAACCGCCTGCCAGATATTGTCCGAGGATTGCTCAACGAAGTCCGCCTGCGGGCGGTAAATCTCAATCGCCCGGCTTGCCTCGCCGACCATTCTGCCATTCAGGTCAAAGACGCCCGCGCGGGCGCTTCCCGTCCCTACATCCACCCCAATGAAGTAACTCGCCATAATGATTCTCCTGAACTCAGGCTTTACGATTCTGTAATGCAATAAAGAGGATCAGCACCGCGCCCCAGAGCGCCATGGTCAGATAACTGCTGATCCCCAGCAAATTAAAGCCGCTTTCCAGCATTTGCAGCACGATGAGCGCCAGCACCAGGCCGATAATGCGGCCAAAACCGCCGTCCGGGTTTATGCCGCCCAGCACCGAGGCAAGAATGGTGACCAGCAGGTAAGACTCACCGTACCCGGCTTTGGCGGAGTTAAACTTGGCCATCATCAGAATGGCCGCCACCCAGCCGAGCAGGGCGGAAATCACGTATACCGATATCTGCACCCGCACGGTGTTAACGCCGCTGTAGCGAGTGGCCTGTTCGTTGGAGCCGACCAGATAAAGGCTGCGCCCCAGCGTGGTGTGCTCCAGCAATACCCAGAGCAGAACGGCAACCAGCAGGAACAAAAGCAGCGCAACCGGAATGCCAAGCAATGTGGCGTTGCCCAGGTACTGAATCGCCGTGGGGAAGCCGGAAATCACCGTGCCGTTGGACAGCAAAATATTGAGGCCGGAAATCAGCGTCATGGTGCCGAGCGTAGCCAGAATAGGCGAAACGCCGACCCAGGCGACCAGCGCGCCGTTTAGCGTGCCGATAGCCACCGCCACGGCAATACCCGCCAGCAGCGCCAGCGCGAAGAACAGCGGGTTATCCGGGTGGCTGACGATAATGGCCG
Source organism: Cedecea sp. NFIX57 (assembly GCF_900177785.1). NCBI lineage: Bacteria > Pseudomonadati > Pseudomonadota > Gammaproteobacteria > Enterobacterales > Enterobacteriaceae > Cedecea > Cedecea sp. NFIX57. The sequence goes on from NZ_FXAS01000014.1 coordinate 59,712, forward strand.
CCATCACCAGCGAACAGGCGTTCGCCCCGGCAATGATCGACAGGTTGATCCCGCCGGTCAGCATCGTCATCCCCATGCCCAGCGCCAGCATGCCAAGAATAGGTAACTGAGAGCCGATGGACTGGAAGTTGGCCAGACTAAAGAAGCGCCCGCCCAGCAGCAGCGAAAATGCCACGGCGACCACCACAATAATCACGCACTGCAGCCGGATGATGGCATCACCGGGTAAAAATCTGGCGAAGGTTTTCATCTCAAAGCTCCCTTGCGAGTTTGCGTTTTTCATTCCAGGCCGTGGCGCTGATGCTGACCAGGATAATCACGCCGCTGAACACGGCGTGCCAGTAGGAGGACACGCTGAGTAGCGTCAGGCCATTTTGTAAGAATGCCAGCAGGATAACCCCGAGCAGCGTGCCGGTGAGCGTCCCGCGCCCGCCGCTCATGCTTGTCCCGCCGAGTACCACTGCAGCCAGAACCGTCAGCTCAAAGCCCAGCAGCGAGTTTGGCGCGACAGACTGGGTGATCTGCGCCTGAACGACGGCGGCAATACCCGCCAGAATGCCCATATAGCCGTAGACATAGAAGTGCAGCTTAAGCAGGTTCATCCCCAGACGGGACGCCGCCTCGCGGTTGCCGCCCATGGCATAAATCTGGCGGCCAAGGCGCGTGTAGTTCATCAGCACGGCGGTAAAGATAATCACCGCGGCCAGGCACAGCAGCGGCAGGGTCAACCCGTACTGGTAACCGTCTTTGGCGGTGAAAGAGAACCAGTTAATGCCGTTCATAAACCAGTCCGGGAAGCCGTACAGCCAGGTGCCTTTGGTGAGATAAACCAGCAGGCCGTAGTAAACGTTGAGGGTGGCAATGGTGATGATAATTGCCGGGACCCGCAGCCAGTAAACCAGGAAGCCGTTGATAAGCCCGAGCAGCAGCCCGACGGCAATCGAAATCACCAACGCCAGCGCAAAATTACCGCCGTGGGCGATCACCCAGCTTGCCATTACGTACTGGGCAATGGCGGTCATCGCCGGGAACGAAATATCAATTCCCCCGGAAATAAGCACGACGAACAGCCCGCAGGCCAGAATGCCGAGAATGGCGTAGCTGGTGGCAACGTCCGTCAGGTTACCGAGGGACAAAAACTCATCGGTGCTGATGCTCAGGCCAACGGCCAGCGCCACCACCAGAAGACCCAGCCAGAATTCATGTTGCCCGGCCAGGCGGGAAAGACGAGGGTTATTCATTGACCACCTCAGCAATGTCCTGCTCGCTACTGCGATGAGGATTAAACTCTGCGACCAGTTCACCCCGACGCATCACCAGCACGCGGTGGCTGTTGTAATACGCTTCAGGGATTTCATCGCAAATCATCAGTACCGCCAGCCCCTGTTCCGCCAGAGAACGGGCGATTTGGTAAATGCCTTCTTTGTTGGCGATATCCACGCCCACCGTGGGTGAATCGAGGATCAATATTTGTGGGTTAGTCGCCACCCATTTGGCGATGGCAATCCTTTGGGCGTTGCCGCCAGAAAGGGTTTTTACCGGCAGCCCGGCATCGGAGACTTTGATGTTTAGCTCACGAATAAGATCGGCCACCAGGTGACGGGCTTTGGCGTGATCGAGCAGGCCACTGCGGGTATGAAGCTTGTCGAAGACCGTGACAATCGTGTTGTCGTAGATCGACTGCTCCATGATCAGGCCTTGTGTCAGGCGATCTTCAGACACATAGCCGATGCCGTGTTTGATCGCATCATGATTATTGCGAAACGTCACCGGCACGCCGTCGATCAGCATTTCACCGCTTTGCGGCTGCGTCATGCCGAACAGGCTCATGCACAGTTCGGTGCGGCCCGATCCGAGCAGGCCCACGATGGAAACAATCTCTCCGCTGCGCAGTGACAGATTGATGTTGTGGTATTTGCCTTTGCGGCTGAGTCCACGCAGCTCCAGCATCGGCTGTTTTTCTACCGGAGGCTTTTCCGGCAACGGGCTGTAGTGGAAGCGTTGCCCGGTCATCAGGAAAGCAAGCTCGTTGCTGTCCAGCTCGCTGGCCTGCCAGGTGCCGACCAGCTTCCCGTCGCGCATTACGCTAATGCGGTCGGCAACTTCCATCACTTCGTCCAGACGGTGGCTGACAAACACCACGCAAATCCCGTCCGCTTTGAGTTCATTCACCACCCGCAGCAGGCCGTTCACCTCCTGGCGGGTAAGCGACGCCGTGGGTTCGTCCATAATGACCAGCCGGGCGTCGGCGGCAATGGCGCGGCAAATAGCTACCAGCTGGCGATCGGCTATCGAGAGTTTTTCGACTTTTTTGTCCGGGTCGAGCGTGACGCCAATGCGCTGCATGGCCGCCAGCGCCTGAGCTTTCATCGCGCTGCGGTTAACCCACAGGCTCCCGCCGGGCTGATAGCGATGCACGGCGATATTCTCGGCCACGCTGAAATTGGGGAACAGCGACAGATCCTGGTAGATCACCTGGATGCCGTAATGGGCGGAAAGCGTGGGCGTCAGGTTGTGAAACAGTTTGCCGTCGAGGGCGATTTGCGCCCCTTTTTCCGGGTGATAGACGCCGGAAATCACTTTGATGATCGTGCTTTTACCGCAGCCGTTTTGCCCGGCCAGGCAATGAACTTCGCCTTTTCTGAGCGTCAGATTGACGTTATCCAGCGCCCGCACGCCCGGGAATTGCTTGCTGATATTCTCAAGAGTGATAAATGCGGATGTGTCGGTCATGGGTAATGCCCCTGCCGGCGCCCGACGTGGGCGCCACAAAATAATCTTGTTGGAGAATGCCGGCCGGCTGACCGGCATTCCGGTTTCCCTGGTGTTGGCGGAGTGCCTTAGAAACCGAGTGACTGAGCGTTATCTTTGGTGACTTCGAGGATCTTGTTAAAGCGGATCACTTTCTTATCCATGTCGACATCGGCTTTGCCCAGACCGTCTATGGTCAGGTCTTTGGTCACGGCTTTGCCCTGCAGCAGCTGATCGGCCACGGTAACCAGTGCGTAACCTGCGTCTTTAGGATCCCAAAGCAGCGCTTTTTTAATGTCGCCGCGCATCAGGTACGGTGCCGCCTGGCCCGGCATGGCGATGCCGACAACCGCCAGTTTGTCCTTCGCGCGTTTTTTCTGTACCGCCTGACCCGCGCCGATTGGGCCGAGGGAACCAAAGCCAATCACGCCTTTCATCTGCGGATACGTTTTCATCAGGTCAAGCGTGGTGGAGTAGGATTTGTCGATGCTCTCCGCGACCGGCAGGCGCGAAGTTACCTCAAACATATCCGGGTATTTTTCTTTCTGGTATTTAATGGCGGAATCCGCCCAGGCGTTGTGCAGCGGCACGGTCAGCGACCCGACGTAAATGGCGTAGCCGCCTTTGCCGCCCATGTCTTTCGCCAGCTCGTCCATGTTGGCCTGAGCATATTTTTCGCTGTCGATGGTTTCGATATCCCACTGGCCGATCTGCTGATCAGGGGATTCATGCGTCAGCACCACGATGCCCTGATCGCGCGCTTTTTTCAGCACCGGCTCCAGTACTTTGGCGTCGTTAGGCACCACGATAATGGCGTTCACTTTCTTGGCGATCAGATCCTCAATCACCTTCACCTGCTGAGCCGGATCGGGCGTTGAAGCCCCGGTCTGGTAAGCATTCACGTTGAGTTTTTTTGCGGCTTCGTTGACGCCGGTTTCCATACGGTTAAACCATGGGATCCCGGTGACTTTCGCCACCACTGCGATTTCATACTTATCCGCCGCAACGGCCGTACCGGACAACATGCATGCAGAAATCAGGGTTGCACTGAGTAATGCGAGTTTGAATTTCATAGGTGTACCTTTTTTATTAGGGACTGAGGCATGTCACGGAGAGGAGACTAGCAACGAAGGGAAGAGGGAATGAATCGCAGTTTTTCTAAATGTGATGCACGCCCATAATTGTTTATTTTTAGATCTTATTTAGTTAAGAAATGGTTAAATATATGATGTTTTTTCAAACTGGACGGACAGGGTGGTGTTAATTGATGGTCAAAAATGAAACATATAAATAACAATTTATAAACAATTTGCCGTTCAAGGGATGTTTGGGGCACCAAAGAGGCCGTCAGCCAGCAAAAGAATGTTACGAAATTGTGAGCTGAAGCGTATCAAGCAAAATGGGCGGGAAACGAATGAAAAAGGCCGCATACGCGGCCTTTGAATGAGGAAGGAATTTAGCGCTTGTCGACGGATATCGCGCCAGGGCCGGTTACCGCCAGCAGCAGGAATCCGCCAGCTATGCTGATGTTTTTATAGAAGTTAATCATGTTAGGCATCACGGCATCCCCGGTCATACTCCAGTAATGGTGGCCGATAAGTGCCGTGCCGAGGGTATAAAACACAAACAAAATGGCCAGCGGGCGGGTAAAGAACCCGATGATGACCAGGATCGCAGCAACAACTTCCATAAACACCGCAATCGCGGCGGCAAGCGTAGGCAGTGGGGTGCCAAGATGTTCCATATACGCCACGGTGCCGCTGAATCCGCTGATCTTCGGCAAGCCGAAAATAATGAACAGCAGAATCAACGCAATACGGGCAATAAGCAGGATCAGGGCACGAGATTGACCAAAATCGAAATAGCGTAGTGTGTTCATAGCGGGCTCGCCTGTAGTGGACTCAATTTAAAGTTAATACACAACATCCGAGCCTGCCATTGCCGCTGCGCCTCTACCACGTTGTTTGTGTTAATGAATGTTTTTATTTTTCGATGCTCAATCCGCCGGGTCAGAAAATGGTGAACGGCACAATCACGTTGAACTTAATGTCTATTTCGTCCTGGAACATATTGTTATACCCGCCGCTGTAGTTAGGGTTGCTGCCGTGGTTGTCGTAGTTGATGTAATGCAGATTGAAGAGGGCACCTTTCAGGCGGCCGCTTTGCACGGTGTGGGCAATGTTCAGCGTCCATGCCGACTCATTAATTCGCTGGCTTTGGTCGGCCAGCACGCCGTCCACGGTACAGGTGGTGCAGGGTTTCGCGCCCCAGGCGTAAACATAACCCGCCCCCACTGACCAGCCGGGCAAATCGTAATTTTTCAGGTCATACGTCACGCCGCCGAATATCGATGTTTCGCCGTTGGCATTGAAGTCGGAAGCCGCATCCCACCAGATATCCATGCGCCCGTTAGAGCTGGCGTAAGCCGGGGTGATACGCTGCAGGAAGAAGCCCTGATTGCCAGGGGCGTGAACTGTTTGCGCCTCAAGACGAAAATCAACGGCATCTACGGTATAGCCGAGCGTGATGCCCTGCAGCCACGCCAGCCCGTCGTACTCATCGTTTACCGAACCGTAGGCGGCCTGAGTGTTATTGCCGACTTTATCTTTAGCGCCGTAAAACTGATAGCTGAGGCGTAAGTCTCGCCCCGCCACCGGGAAGCTGTATGAGACTTTGCTCATGTACTGATCCATAAAATCAGCGGCCTGCGCCCAGGAAGCTTCCAGTACCAGCTTGTTTTTAAAGTCGTAACGCAGGCCGATCGCCTGGAGATAATCGACTTTGGTGGCGTTGTCGGCGGCGCGGAATTCGTACATTTCCGTATACCAGGGCGCTTTATATTTATTGGCCCAGAAATAAGAGCCGGACAGCACGCCTGACTCGCCGAAGTCCCAGCGGCCACCGGCCTCTGCGCCCTGATACGCGCCGGGGACAAAGCCCCAATGAACGCCAACCAGCGTCTGCCCGGTGGGCTGGATGTAGCCAGCATGAAGCCAGTAATCGTCGTATTTGAACTTCAGCGCCGCTTTATAAAGATTAAAGCCGCCTTTATCCCCCGCCCAGTGCTCGCCCCAGCGCTGGTTGGCCGCGCTCAGGCCGATTTCATTCGGGTGCGCCGCATTGCCGGTGGCAAGGTTCTCAGCCACAAAACCGGCCACGTCGAAGCCGACGGTATCGGCGATAAACCCGGAGCTAAAATCGAGATTAGCGTTAAAGGTCGCGTGGTGGAGATCTTCGACGTAGCGGCCATAGCTTGGGCTGCCTGGCGTCATATCCCGCTTATCGCGATAGCGCTGAGAGTAATAAACCCCGCCCATCAGGATGGAATCATCGACGAAGCCAGCGGCGTGAGCAGGCGTACATACAGGGAAAATAACTGTGGCTGTTAAACAGAGAGGGCAACAAACAGAGGTTAAATAACGCATAGGGGAATGCCTCTTCCTTGTGAAGATAACAAGACAACGCGTGAAAATCGGGGGCGTTAGCCCCCGCAGTTTATGGCAGGCGAGTCAGGTGCCAGATACGGCTGACGTAGTCGCGGCTGAGGGGAGGATCGACGTAGATCCCTCGATACATCAGCTCGTCGCCGCCTATCGGGCCATTGGCCTGGTCTATCTGATACCGGCTGGAGGGATCCAACCCGGCGAGGCGAAGTTTTCGCAGCGGCGCAGAGGCCTGGCTGACGAGGGAGAAGGCCATCAAAAGGGCTTCACTTTTGTCCGGCGACACGAACATCCATGCGGCAAAATCAGGGTTTTCCCACGGGCTTATCAGCCGCCAGAAGGTGCCGAACTGCAGCAGCTGCCGATGTTTTTTATAGAAGGCGATTTGCTCCGTCACGGCCTGGTCGCGCTCGCTGTCATTGCGCATCAGGTCTAGCATCAGCCCGTAGTTGCCGCTTATGGCAACCGCGCCGCGCATTGCCATGCTGGTGGAACGCCCCATCTGGTGGTTTGGCACCTCTGAAACGTGGGCACACTGCATGATGGGCGGGTAGAGCAGGCTGGTGGAATACTGAATATGCACCCGTGAAGCCGCATCGGTGTTGTCGCTCACCCAGGCCTGAGGCATGTAATACAGCATCCCCGGATCGAACCGGCCCCCGCCGCCGGCGCAGCATTCAAACAGAATGTGTGGGTATCGTTCGGTCAGGGCCTCAAGCAGGGCATAAAGCCCCAGCATATAGCGATGCGCGGTTTCCTGCTGCTGGCCCGGCAGGGCCGTGGCCGAGCCGACTTCCGTCATGTTGCGGTTCATATCCCATTTGATGTAGTCCACCGGATGGGCATCCAGAAACGTACTCAGTTGGGCAAGAATATTGTCGCGTACCTCATGGCGACCCAAATCCAGGATGTACTGGTTACGCCCTTCGGACAGCGGCTGCTCGCCAGCATGAATCACCCAGTCCGGGTGGCTGGCAAATAGCTCGCTGCGGCGAGAGATCATTTCGGGCTCAAACCACAGGCCAAATTTCATCTCCAGTTGATGCACTTTGTCGATAAGCGGCCGCAGCCCGTGGGGGAATTTCTGGCGATTGACGAACCAATCCCCCAATGAAGAGGTGTCGGCATCCCGCTGGCCGAACCAGCCATCGTCGAGCATCAGCAGTTCAACGCCCAGCCGTTTAGCGTTTTCAGCAAAGTGCAGCAGTTTTTGCTCGTCAAAATCGAAGTAGGTGGACTCCCAGTTGTTGGCGAGGATGGGGCGAGTCTGATGTCGATGTTCGCCGCGCACGAGGTTATCGCGGTAGAGCTTATGCAGCGTCTGTGACAGGCCATTCAGGCCAGAATCAGACCAGGCCAGCACCGCTTCCGGCGTCTGGAACGTTTCGCCCGGCGCTAACTGCCAGCCAAAACCGTGAGGGTTAATGCCCAATAAAACTCGTGTCTGGCTGTAGGCATCAACTTCCGTACGCGCGGTAAAATTGCCGCTGTAGACCAGATGTAATCCCCAGGCTTCGCCCTGCATTTCGGTGGTTTCCGGGCGAACCAGGCCAATAAATGGCTGCTGATGGGTGCTGCTCGCCCCGCGCTTGCTATCCAGCACCGTAATGCCAGGATGAAGCGCCTGGCGGTGTAGCTGGCGCTCTCTGGCCCACGCGCCTGGAAACTGAATTTGCTCAAACTCAGCGTCGGAAAAATCCAGCGCGCAGCTCAGAGCACGAAGCAGGCGCGCCGGAACTGTTCCATTGTTGGTAAGACGTGCGTTACGAGTAACAACAGGCTGGTCGCGAAAAATGGTATAGCTCAGTTCGACCTGCAGGCCGGTGACCGGATCGGCGAGCGTGATAACCAGCGTTTCTGCTTCCTGAGGCGTGCCAGCCCAGGTGGCGGGCAGCCCGTCGAGCGTGGGTTTACCTGATTTAATCCGGTGCGAGAGATAGTGCAGGTTGGTGACCTGGTTTCCATCCGCATAGCGCACTTCAAAAGCCGGTTCTCGATAATCTCCCGCGCCGTGGCCTGGGTATTCCTGCAGCACGGTGTCCAGCGAAAACGTTCTGTCAGGCCAGCCGGCAGGCGTCGGCGAGAACGAAGAACGATCCAGTTTCGGATAATCATGCGGCTGGCTACAGTGGGCAATGCGTTTGCCCCAATAGCAGTGCACCAGATACCGATCGTGCGCGATGCCCAGCACATAACTGATTTGGTCGTTATGCAGATGAAAACTCTGCTGCTCAGCGTTCCAGCTAATCATACTTTTGCCTCCTGGGCAGATGCGGCATTGCGTTGGTGAATATCGTCGAGGATTTCGTAGAAGCGCTTCTCGGTTATTTCGTAGCGCGCCAGTGGGATCAGGCTAAGCAGGGTCAGCAAACCGGGAATTAAGGTAAACAGCAGGCCGATCCACATGGCGGTTTCGACGGCCTGAACCTGGTGCGGAATATACCCGGCCCAGGAAAGCATAAAACCACCGATTGCGCCGCCAATGGCACCGGAGAGTTTGGTCTTGAAAATATTGAGTGAGAAAACCATGCCTTCCGAACGGTTGCCGCTACGCCATTCGCCGTACTCAACGCAGTCTGCCACCATCGAATAAAGCGAAATCTGACCAATGCCGCCGCAGAACGGTGCCAGGGCACCGACGGCGAAAATCAAAATAATATTGCTTTGGAAAAAGAACAGCGCCATGCAGGCGAGTCCCATTAGGGCACTGCTATAAATCGCTGTGTTCTTTTTGCCAATTTTGGCCGAAATAAACGGGGAGCAAACCGCCCCTAACACCTGGGCTACCATCGAAACCGTAAGAAACACGCCGAGCATCATTTCAGCGTTCAGGTTATAAATGAAGAAATAGAGCTGGAAAGTACCGCGAATAATGCCGATCATCTCCAGTAAAAACATGCCGATGAGCAATAAACGCAGCGGCCGGTGTTGTTTTAACAGCGTCCAGAAGCCTTTAAAACTCTGCCGCTCTTTGCGAGGCACAACGTGTTTTTCTTTGACGCCAAAAAAGGTAATCAGCATACAGGCGAGAAAAACCAGGCTATAAATCAGCGCCACGCCCCACCAGCTACCAACAAACTTTACCAGCCATAAAGTGGCCGCACTGACGGACAGAAAGCCGAATGTCGCGATGGTTCTTGGGATGGTAATCACCTTGGTTCGTTCCGTTGGATTCTGCGTTATTGCCGCCGACAATGACCAATAGGGAATGTCGATAATGGCAAAGCAAATACTCCATAAGATATAGGTTGAATAGGCATAAACCAGCTTTCCGGCTTCCGATAAATCAGGGCTCAGGAAGCAAGCGACGGTCGTCAGTGACACTAAAATGCTGCCCACTAAAATCCACGGACGGAATTTCCCCATGCGGGTATTGGTATTATCAACCAATATGCCGAGTGCAATATCGGTCGCGCCATCAACCAGTCGTGCAATCAGAAATAATAAACCTACGGCGGCGGCTTTAATGCCAAAACTGTCAGTGTAATAAAGCATCAGGTAAATGGCAATAAAGGCATACATTACGTTGGCACCAAAGCTACCCATTCCATAAGAAATAGCGGTAGACCATGAAACCTTATCGCGGGGGAAGGCTGTTCGTTCCGGTTCCTTTTCTTCACATGCGCGGGCTAATTCCATTTGGAGTTCTCCTGGGTATAGGAATTGTTAATCGCGGTAAATTCAGATTCTTTTTACATATAAATAGGCAATAGCGAACGAGGCTCATTGTAGGGAGCTACTTTGAGCCAGACTTTGCGCGAGGATTTATAATTCAGTAAACATAAATTACTAAGTTGTTAATTAATCAATTAGCCATAAACTGTATGTGGAATTGTTATTTTGGTTTTGAATGAAAGTAAATACAGGCGTTACTGTTACCTGAATTATTCATTACCCAGGCCGCCTTCGACATATAAATAACCTATCCCCATCACCTGCTGGGCGCGGGTGAGCTGCCCGAAGTTTATTTGCGTGGCGTGACTCTGCAGGCCATCGCCGTGGTCGAACGGATTAAAGCCAATCCGCTGTTTAATCGCGTTTAGCCAGTTTTCGCCAAACTCGCAGCTGCGGCCATAGAACCAGATCTGGTTAATATTGAGAATATTAAGGAAGTTATACAGGCTAAGCCCAATCGCATTGGCCGAATCTTCTACCCAGCGGGCAACTCTCTCATCCCCGGCATGTAATGCCTGAACCAGTTGCCGGGAAGTGAGCTTTTCCGGATCGTTCTGCTGCGCCTCAGGGTGCGTTTTGAGCCAGATACGGGCCTGTTTTTTCAGCGCGCTGAGCGAAGCCACGGTTTCCAGGCAGCCATAACGCCCGCAGTCGCAGGCCATGCCGTCCGGGTTGACGATGGTGTGGCCAATTTGCCCGCTGCCGTACAGATTGCCTCGATAGATTTGCCCGTTGATCACAAATGAAGAGCCGATGCCGTAATCCACGTTAAGCACGCAGAAATCTTCCCGATTGCCGTTGTTTTGCCACTTCTCCGCCAGGGCCAGCATCACGCAGTCGTTATCCAGCCGGACTTCGACGTTCAGTTTCTCTTCCAGCAGGTATTTAATTTCCACCGCTTCCCGCCATGGCGCCTGCGGCATGGTTTGCGACACGCCGGTTACGGGATCGACTTGCCCATGTATACCCAGTGCGAGGTTGATGGTTTTTTTCGGCCAGCTTTTTCGCTGCTGCTGCCAGACAGCTTCAATGGCCGACAGCAGCGCCTGCGGAGAAGGGGCCACAATAGCACGGCGTTCAAAATCGGCTATCGGCGAAAGCTGGGCGTTGCACAGCTGGCTTTCAATGCTGGTGGGGGTGACGTTCATACAGAGGATGTAATCCCCTTCAGGCGGGATCTGGTAGCTGCCGCTGTTCAGCCCCCGGCTGCTGAGATTTTCGCTGGAATGGCTAAGTTTGCCCTCATCGACCAGCTCCTCAAGGATGTTGCTGACGGCGGGAATGGACAGCCCGGTGTAGCGGGCAAACTGCGATTTACTCAGTTGCTTGTGCCGCCATACCAGCGTCATCAGCGTTTGTCGGTTGAGCTGGCGTACCCGCTGATTATTGAGACCTGACTCCTGCATGTTTACTAAACCTCATTAACTGTATTGCGTGAGCATTCAGCGATTAAATCATAATCAGCTACTTCAAACTGTCGGCAATCCCCCATTCACTGTTATTTGTTTACTGGAGAGTTGCTATGTACGGAGCCGTTAAAGTCTGGCAGGAAACGATCTCACTCCCGACCTGGACCACCGGAGCAGAAGATCCAAACCCGATGTTCCTGGAAAACCGTGTCTATCAGGGATCTTCCGGCGCGGTTTACCCCTATGGCGTGATCGACACCCTGACCGGTAAACGTGAGATGCGCGAGTACCAGGCGGTTTGGCTGGAAAACGATTTCATTCGCGTCATGCTGCTGCCGGAGCTGGGCGGGCGTATTCACCGCGCCTGGGACAAAGTGATGGAGCGCGACTTCGTGTACTACAACGAAGTGGTCAAACCCGCGCTGGTGGGCCTGATCGGGCCGTGGATCTCCGGCGGGATCGAATTTAACTGGCCGCAGCACCACCGTCCGACCACTTTTCTGCCAGTGGACGTGACTTTCCAGCAGCACGAAAGCGGGGCGCAAACCGTCTGGCTGGGGGAAGTGGAGCCGATGCGCGGCCTGCAGGTGATGACCGGCTTTACGCTTTATCCGCAGAAAGCGCTGATTGAAATTACCGGCAAAGTCTTTAACGGCAACGCCACGCCGCGCCACTTCCTGTGGTGGGCAAACCCGGCAGTGAAAGGCGGCGACGACCATCAGAGCGTATTCCCGCCGGACGTGACCGCGGTGTTTGACCACGGCAAACGCGACGTTTCCGCCTTCCCGATTGCCCACGGCACCTACTACAAGGTGGATTATTCCGCGGGCGTGGATATCTCGCGCTACAAAAACATCCCGGTGCCAACCTCTTACATGGCTGATAAGTCGAATTACGATTTTGTTGGCGCCTACCACCACGGTGAACAGGGCGGGCTGCTGCACATTGCCGATCACCATGTATCGCCTGGCAAAAAGCAGTGGACCTGGGGCAACTGCGACTTTGGCCTGGCCTGGGATCGCAACCTGACCGACACCAACGGCCCGTACATCGAGCTGATGACCGGTGTGTTCACCGACAACCAGCCGGACTTTACCTGGCTGGCGCCGTTTGAAGAAAAAGTGTTTGTGCAAAACTTCCTGCCTTACAGCACGCTGGGGACGCTGCAAAACGCCAGCACCGACGCGGCCATCAAGCTTGAGCGTCAGCAGGGCAGGCTGGAACTCGGCGTCTACGCCATTTCCCCGCTTGAAGCAGTGACGTTGCGTCTTGAAAGCGACGGCGTAGTCCTGTGGCAAGCGCCACTCAGCCTGAAGCCGGCGGAAGCCTGGCAGCATCAGTTGACTGACGACTGGCCGCAGCGGCTCACGCTGAGTTTGCTCAACGCGCAAGGCGAAGTGGTGCTCAGCTACCTGGAGCACATCGCGGAAGAGTTGCCTCTGCCGCAGGCGGCGCAGGCCCCGGCTAAGCCCGAAGAGATCGATAACTGCGACGAACTTTATTTCATTGGCCAGCATCTGGAGCAGTATCTGCACGCCAGCCGTTCAGCCTTCGACTACTACCGGCGTGCGCTGGACATTGATCCGCTGGACTCCCGCTGTAACGTCGCCTTGGGCACGCTCGAATTCAACCGGGGTAACTGGCAAAAAGCCAAAGAGCATGCAGACGCGGCGCTGCAGCGCGCCCATCGCCTGAACAAAAACCCTCAAAACGGCGATGCCAGCCAGCTTCTGGGCTCGGCGAAAGAGCGCCTGGGCGACTACGACGGTGCCTTTGATGCTTACTACAAGGCCAGCTGGAGCGGCAACTGCCGGGATGCGGCATTTTATGCCCTGGCCCGCCTGGCGATGCGCAAAGGAGAAGCGGCCCGTGCTTTAACTCTGGTGTCCCAAAGCCTGCAGTTCAACGCCTCTAATAATCTTGCGATGGCGCTAAAAGCGCTGGCGCTGTCTCAGCAAGGTGAAAAAGCTGAGGCGCTGGCATGGATTGAACAACAGCTTGCCGCCTGGCCGCTGAGTTATGCCCTGCACTATGCCCGCTGGGCGATCACCCAGAACGAAGATGACAAGCAAAAGCTGCGGCAGGTGACCGGCCAGCGCGGCACTAACGCCAGCGTTTTGGCCGGCTGGCTGATGAGCTTTGGGGCAGAGCATGCCGCGCGTGAATTGCTCTCCGTCCTGAATGCCCAGGAAACGATGCCGCTGCTGTGGCAGGCCTCGCTGGAATCTGACCCTCAGCGGCAACAGAGCTATCTTGCACAGGCTCGGGAGCAGTTTACCGCGCGCGTTCGCTTCCCTAACACCCTGGATGAAGTGCAAATGCTGATGCGCCTCCCGCAGGATGGTTTTGCACAGTATCTGCTGGGCTGCTTCTGGTACAGCAAACGTCGTTATGCAGAAGCGCTGACCTGCTGGGCATTCTGCGCTAAACAGATGCCGGAGTTTGCCTCCGTGCAGCGCGTGCTGGCGATTCAGGCCTGGAACAAAGAGCAGGACGTTCAGCGAGCTGAAACGCTGTTGCTGCGCGCGGTGGATCTCGAACCCGATAATGCGCGCTTCCTGTTTGAACTCGACTTCCTGCTGAAGCAAAACGGCCGCTCACCGGAGAAACGTCTTGCCCGTCTGGAGGCGAAGCGTGACGTCGCGCTAAAACGTGACGATCTCACCGCCGAGCTGCTGAGCCTTTGGAACCAGCACGGTAAGCATGACGCTGCCGCGAAAGTGTTGGCCGAGCGCAAGTTCCACCCGTGGGAGGGGGGCGAGGGCAAAGTGACGGGGCAGTACATTATCAGCCAACAGCGCCGCGCCCTGGCCTGCATAGCTACCGGCCAATACGGCCAGGCGGAGGAGTTGCTACAACAGGCGCTGAGCTACCCGGAAAACCTCGGTGAAGGCCGCCTGGTCGGGCAAACCGACAACGATATCTGGTTCCTGCTTGGGCGCTGTGTGCAGCTCCAGCAGCGTAGCGAACTGGCTAAATCCTACTTCCAGCAGGCGTTGAAAGGCGGGAGTTCCCTGGCGGCCGGGCGCTACTACAACGACCAGCCCGTAGACTACCTCTTCTATCAGGCTATGGCCCTCAAGCAGTTGGGAGAGCTTGAGGCGGCCCATCAGCAATTCAAAGCTTTTGTTGACTGGGCGCAGGCGCACCGTGACGACGGGGTTGAGGCCGATTTCTTCGCCGTTTCCCTGCCAGACCTGATTGCGCTCAACGGCGACCCGCGGAAACAACATCAGCAGCATTGCCTGTTCGTGGAAGCGCTTGGGTGGTTTGGCCTGGGGGATATCGCCGCCTTCAACCAGCGGTTGGAGGAGTTATTAACCCTTAATCCGGCTCATGACAAAGCCCATCTGCTGCGTCAGGCCCTTAGCACCGGCGTACTTTAACAATAACTGGCGGGCGACGATGAGCGCCCGCTCCCTTACCCTACAAATACAAGATGAGGATCGACCATGGAACGTGTGCAATCGCAACTACGCATGGGTTACGTCTGGACCATCTGTCTGGTGGCCGCCTGTGGCGGGCTGTTGTTTGGTTATGACTGGGTGGTTATCGGCGGGGCAAAACCGTTCTACGAAGCCTATTTTTCTATTACCGACCCGGCCGTTTCCGGGTGGGCAATGAGCTCTGCCCTGGTGGGATGTATTATTGGGGCGATACTCTCCGGCTGGTGTGCCGACAAGTTTGGCCGCAAAATTCCCCTTATTCTTGCCGCAATCATGTTTACCGCGTCTGCCTGGGGCACCGCAGTGGCAAGTAACTTCGATATGTTTGTTGTGTGGCGCATTGTCGGTGGGGTGGGGATTGGCCTCGCTTCGGCGCTTAGCCCGATGTATATCGCAGAAATCAGCCCGGCGGCACAGCGCGGGCGTTTTTTGGCGGTCAACCAGCTTACCATTGTGGTTGGGGTGCTGGCGGCGCAGCTGATTAACCTGATGATTGCCGAGCCGGTCGCCAGCCAGGCAACGATGCAGGAAATCAGCACCAGCTGGAACGGGCAGGTTGGCTGGCGCTGGATGTTTGGCTTTGAAGCCTTCCCGGCGGTGGTTTTTTTGATCCTGATGTTCTTTGTGCCGGAGTCACCTCGCTGGCTGGTGCGCGCCGGGAAAAACGAACGCGCTCACCAAATGCTGAGCCGCATCGGCAGTAAAAGCTATGCCGATGCAACGCTGAAAGATATTCAGGAAACGTTAAGCAAGGACAATCAAAAAGTGTCGTGGTCTGCCCTTTGGGCGCCGAAGGTTCGCCCGATCATTGTGATTGGTATGGTGCTGGCGGTGTTTCAGCAGTGGTGCGGGATTAACGTTATCTTCAACTATGCGCAGGAGATTTTTGCCTCCGCCGGGTTCGACATTAACAGCACGTTGAAATCAATCGTGGCGACCGGCCTGATTAACCTGGTGTTCACCCTTGCCGCGCTGCCGCTGGTGGACAAAATTGGCCGCCGCAAGTTGATGCTGTTTGGGGCCGCCGGGCTGACGATTATCTATGCGCTGATTGGTGCCGCCTATGGTCTGGGTATTCTGGGTCTGCCGGTGTTGATTCTGGTGCTGGCCGCCATAGCCACCTATGCGCTGACGCTGGCCCCGGTAACCTGGGTGCTGCTGGCGGAAATCTTCCCGAACCGCGTTCGCGGCCTGGCGATGTCGCTGGGGACATTAGCGCTGTGGGTCGCCTGCTTCCTGCTGACTTACACTTTCCCGCTGCTCAATGCAGGCCTGGGCGCATCCGGCAGCTTCCTGTTATACGGTGTTATCTGCGCCGCTGGCTTTATCTATGTGCGTCGTTTCGTGCCGGAAACCAAAGGCGTGAGTCTTGAAGCGCTGGAGCAGCAGCTGGCTGAAGGCCGCGTGAATGCTTCTCCCGTTCGGGCTGCAAAGGCGCTACGCTGATGGACGCTCTGCACCTGCAAAATGCTTTTCTTAGTTTGGCTGTTGCCCCGCAAGGGGCCTCAGTTCTCAGCTTTGAATCTCTCAGCCACGGGAAACCGATTTTTCATCCGGCCAACCCGGCGCTGTTTCCGATGCTGCCGCTGGCTAATCGGGTGGCGGGGAACGCTTTTCATTTGTACGGCGAGCGAATCCTGTTGCCAGACAGCCCCGTCGATGAGTACTTTTTCCTGCACGGGGATGGCTGGCAGAAGCGCTGGCACATTGAGCGGCACGAAGCTGAGTCTGTCACCTTGAGTCTGCGCAGCCAGCACCCCTGTGGTTTTCACTATCTGGCACAGCTGACTTATCGCCTGGCGGGCAACCGGCTGTTAACCCGGCTTGAACTCACGCACACTGGCGAGAAACCGATGATTTACGGGCTGGGTTTACATCCCTGGTTTGCGCTGGAGCCAGACAGCCGGGTGCAGTTTTCCGCCAGCGGCTACTGGCCTGAGGGCGAGCAGCACTTGCCTTTGGCCTGGGAAGGGACGTTCAGCCCGCAAACGGATTTTTCACGCGCTAAAACGCTGGAGAACAAGTGGCTAAACGTAGGGTATTCCGGCTGGAGCGGCAGGGCGGTTATTACGCATTCGGATATGAGCGTTTGTTTGCGTAGCCCGGCACTCTGTCTGATGGTGTTTCGCATGGAGAACCAGCCGTTTATCTGCCTTGAGCCGCAAACGCATCCGGTCAACGCGCATAACATGGCGGGAATGCCGGGGCTGGTTATGCTGGAGAGGGGCCAGATTACGCATCTGGAGATGGAGATTGAGGTGAGCTGACGTGCAATAGCCATTATTTTGATGTGTGTTATTACGCTGTTAATGTTTGCTTGCATGCCAGCCGGCTATCCCCGACACTATCGCCTCCAAAACGGGAGGGATCATGGTTTTGCATTCCACGCGCTGGCTGGCGCTCAGTTACTTTACCTACTTCTTTAGCTATGGCGTGTTTTTGCCGTTCTGGAGCGTCTGGCTCAAAGGCGTCGGGCTTCCCCCGGAAACCATCGGATTGCTGTTAGGCTCAGGACTGATAGCCCGTTTTCTCGGCAGTTTATTATTAGCCCCCCGCGTGACCGATCCTTCCCGCCTTGTTTTTGCCTTACGTCTCTTAGCCCTTGCCACCTTAATTTTTGCCGCCGGTTTCTGGCTGGGCCATGCTGCGCTCTGGCTGTTGCTGACGATGGTGGGCTTTAACCTGTTCTTCTCGCCGCTGGTGCCGCTGACCGATGCGCTGGCGGGTACCTGGCAGCGGCAAATGCCGCTGGATTATGGCCGGGTAAGGCTTTGGGGATCGCTGGCGTTTGTTATCGGCTCAGCTATTACCGGCAAGCTGGTGAGCGAGTTCAGCTATCAGGCTATTCTGGTCCTGCTGACCGTTGGCGCGGCGTCGATGCTGATTGGCATGATGCTGCGGCCTTCTATTATGCCGCAGGGCGAAACCCGGCATCAGGCTTCGGCGGGCTGGCCCGCCTGGAAAGGGCTGATTATCAGCGCCTGGCGTTTTCTGGCCTGTGTGTCTCTGCTGCAGGGCGCACACGCGGCTTATTACGGCTTTAGCGCGATTTACTGGCAGGGAGCAGGTTATTCCGCATCCGTTGTGGGCTATTTATGGTCGCTGGGCGTGGTGGCGGAAATCGTTATCTTTGCCCTCAGCAACAAATTGTTCCGCCGCTGGAGCGCCAGGGATTTGCTGCTGCTGTCCACCGTGACCGGCATTATTCGCTGGAGCCTGATGGCAAGCACTACCGAACTTCCGTGGCTGATTGTGGCGCAGATCCTGCACTGCGGCAGCTTCACGGTTTGCCACCTGGCGGCGATGCGCTATATCTCTGCCCGCAAAGGCGGGGAGGTGATCCGCCTGCAGGCCGTTTACTCCGCTGTGGCAATGGGCGGCGGTATCGCCGTGATGACGATTTTCTCCGGCTTCCTCTATCAGCATTTACAGGGCGGAATGTTCTGGGTCATGGCATTGGTCGCGGCCCCGGCGCTGTTCCTGCGGCCAAAAATTGCCGCAGTCAGCCCGGTTGCGGAAAACTAAGCTTCGAGTAGCGCTTTGATACGCTGCTGCTGGTGCTCTCCCAGCGGCAGCGTGGCGTGAATGAGCGGGGGTGAAAACAGCGGCAGAGAGGTCGCGTAGGGCGTAATGACCAGCACCACTTCACGCGGCGCGCCCTGGCTTTGGAACTGCTGCACCGCCAGGTGCTTAATGTTGAGCGGCAGCAGTGTCAGCTCGCGCAGCTGTTGCTCAATGTTCTGTTCCAGCTCCCGATCGTCGGCGGTCAGCAGTAACACCTGTTTTTCCTGAATGTCACTTTCCTGCATCAGCCAGGCACCAAAGATCACCGCGACCAGGCCCCTTTCCGCGTCGGAAAACTGAATCCCGTAATGCTGTTCAAAATCCGCAAGCACTTCTCGTGAGGTTCGCATCAGCCTCGGATAGAGACGAGTGATCTCTTCGGGCAGGCTGTGGTCAATGCCGATATTAAAGTGGCAGCGGTTCAGCGCCTGGGCGAGGTGGATATAAAGCTGATCGCTAAGCCCCTGTTCATCGCTAAAAGAAAGCCCGGCTTGACGGCGAAAGCGCTCAATCATCCGCGCGATTTCATTGTGTAAGCGGGCATCCTGCTCGTGTTCGTCATTAATCGGATCGGGGATCCTGAGCAGTTGAAAGAGCAGGGCCAGGAAATGCTGTTCATCGACATCTGCGGGCTGCATGACGCGGCGCTTCCAGTGGCGGGCAATTTCCTGGGCGACAACAAACTCAGGCCGCATCTGGCTCCATTCGCGCTGCTGCGGCGTAAGCACTGGCGCATTGCCGGAGTGATGCTGGTGCAGGCAATACTGCAGAAAGAGCGTCAGGAACTGGCTGTCCCGGCTGTCGTACTGTCTTTTTAAACGGCGGCCACACAGATTAACCAGCGCACGTAAGTTGGTTTCATCATACAGCGCTTTGATAAGCCCCAACTGGCTTAGCTGCGATTTCAGCGCCGGGCTAAAGTGGTGTTGCACAAACTGCGGGCAAAGGCGCAGCGAGCGTCGCAGCCAGTGCAGCAGGCACAGGCGGCGATCAAGGACTGTGCCTTCAATCCGGTAGCTGCCGTCCTGCTGCTGAGTCAGGGAGAGACGGTGATAACTCTGGATCTCATGGCCCGTGTCGGCTATATCTTGCAGGGTTTGCCTCTGGTCCACGCCGTTGAAGGTGGCAATCACCTCCGGCGTGACGATTTGCTCCGGGAGATAAAGCATCAGAAGCAGGTGACAGCGGCGCTGCGAACTGGATAGCACAGAGGGTGGCGGCGTCAGTAAAGTCATCATCTGGCTGTCCCAATGTGGTGTCAGAAGTTAAGAATAGCTAAAGGTTTCGGCCAATATATTGCCCTTTTTAGTTTTTCATCACGGAATTACGGCTGGCTCACAGAATTTAAATCTTGAGGGAAGCATGAGCGACAAAAGAATCAGCCTGAAAGGAGTAGCCATACTGCTGGCAGGGCTTTCAGCAGCAAGCGTGCAGGCGCATCCCCACAGTTTTATCTCCATTGTCACCACGCCGGTGGTGGATCAGGGGCAACTGACGGGGCTGAAAATGCAGTGGACGATGGACGATATTACTTCAGCAGATCTGTTGTATGACGCCGGTGACGCGAAGCCAGGGTCTACCGTATGGAAGAAGCTGGCGGCGGAGGTGATGGCTAACGTGCTGGGTCAGCACTACTTTACCGAGTTCTGGCATAACAAAGAGAAGGTGAAGTTTGGCAATTTGCCGCCGGAATATGGCCTGAGCCGCAGCAATCATCAGGCGGTGCTGACGTTTGTTCTGCCGCTGGCGCATCCGCAGCCGCTCAAGGGGCAGACTTACCGTTTCTCGACCTTCGATCCGACCTATTTTGTCGACATGAGTTATGACCACGATGGGGACGTGCATCTGCCGCAGGATTTGGCCTCAAGCTGTAAAGTTTCCGTACACACGCCAAAGCCCAGCGAGGAGACGCTGCTGTTCGCGCAGTCGCTGGATAAAGCTGACGCTCCGCCGGAGGACATGGACTTAGGGAAGCAGTTTGCTCAGGAGGTGACGCTGGCATGTCAATAATCACCGCTTCTTCTCCCGTTCGCCGCTGGGGCCATCTGTGGCCGCTGGCGCTGTTTATCCTGCTTGCCGCCGCCGGGCTTTATGCCTTGTGGGTTTACTGGCCGCAAATCCTGCTTAGCTCCGCCGTGTGGCAGCGTTCAATCAATCAGGAACTCAGCGGGCTGCTGCGCCAGGTGGCGGATAACCCCGCTCGCGCAGGTTTATCGCTGCTCTCTTTCAGCTTTGTTTATGGCGTGCTCCATGCGTTGGGGCCGGGGCACGGCAAAATCGTCATCAGCACCTGGCTTGCGACCCATCCCTCAAAAATTAAAAGCAGTCTCGGTTTGACCTTTGCCGCCTCTTTATTGCAGGGACTGGTGGCTATTGCGCTGGTAGTCGTGGTGCTGGGCGTCCTGGCTTTGCCCTCGCGCCAGCTTCATCTCAGCAGTTATTGGATGGAGAAGGGCAGCTACCTGCTTGTCGGGTGCCTGGGCCTTTTGCTGAGCTGGCGGGCACTGGGGCGTTTACGGGTTCAACTGCGGCGCAAACCTAAATTCACCTCGTTTACGCCGCATCATGTACATGATGCTCACTGCGGCTGCGGGCATCAGCACGTCCCGGACGAAAAACAGCTGGCAGCGGGAAGCGACTGGCGAGCCAGGCTAATGATTGTTCTGTCTATGGGCATGCGCCCTTGTTCTGGCGCGATTATGGTACTGCTCTTCAGCAAGGTGATTGGCGTCTTTAGCTGGGGCGTGCTGTCTGCGCTGGCGATGGCGGCGGGCACCTCAATCACCATTTCCGGCCTGGCGCTGCTGGTACATAGCTTTAGAGCGCTGGCGGTTCGCTTAAGCGGGAATCGGGCCCCGGCACTGTGGCGGCAGGTTGGCTGGTCAACGCTTGCGCTGGCGGGGGGAATTATTCTGGTCGTGGCCGCGCTGATTATGTGGCTAAGCGCGCAGCCGATGGCGAGAGGTATTCGGCCTTTCTGAACGGACAGCTAAATGCGGACATAAAAAAATCCCCTCGCCGTAAAGCTGAGGGGATTTTTGTTTTTGCCTCTTCTTTATTAAAGAAGGTCAGGCAAAAAAGCTTAGCGCTTCAGCGCTTCGCTCAATTCATCACGCATGGTTGCCAGCATGGCTTTCACAACGCGTGGGTTACCGGCGACGATGTTCCCGGTCGTCAGGTAGTTATGGCCGCCGGTGAAATCACACACGATGCTGCCGGATTCACGCGCCAGCAGTTCACCTGCGGCGAAATCCCATGGCTTCAGGCCAATCTCGAAGAAACCGTCCACGCGGCCAGCGGCAACGTAGGCCAGGTCCAGCGCAGCGGAACCGGTGCGGCGGAAGTCTGCACACTGGGTGAACAGTTTGCCAACGATGTTGATATAAGGGGTCGCGTGCTGCTTCACTTTGAACGGGAAGCCGGTCGCCAGAACGGTGCCGTCCAGGTCGCGAGCGTTGCTGCCGCGCAGGCGGTAGCCGTTAAGCTGGGCGCCCTGGCCGCGAACGGCGCTGAACAGTTCGTTACGCATTGGATCGTAAACTACCGCGACTTCGGTGCGGCCTTTGATACGAACAGCGATGGAAACGGAGAAATGCGGCAGACGTTTGATGAAGTTGGTGGTGCCATCCAGCGGATCGATAACCCATTGCACATCCTGATCTTCCCCAGCCAGTTCACCGGACTCTTCGGTGATGATGGTGTGTTTTGGGTAAGATTTACGAATCACTTCGATAATCAGACGTTCGGCGTCTTTATCGACGTTGGTCACGAAGTCATTGCTGCCTTTCTGGCTAGCTTCTACCGCGTCTGGAGTTTCGTAATTCTTGGCAATTAAATTACCCGCCTTGCGTGCAGCACGCACGGCGATGTTGAGCATCGGATGCATCGGTCTCTCTCGCTGGATGTTAAAGAACGGAAAACGCGGCGGAGTATAGCAGAGCGTTCGGAATATGTCTCAGGGATATGATAAGATATTGCGATATTCTTCCCAGGCTATGAATGATAATGCTGCAAAACGTACGAATCGTGCTGGTCGAAACTTCGCATACCGGCAACATGGGCTCCGTGGCTCGTGCTATGAAAACCATGGGTTTAACTAACCTTTGGCTGGTCAATCCACTGGTCAAACCGGACTCCCAGGCCATCGCCCTGGCGGCGGGTGCCAGCGATGTTATCGGTGATGCCCACATCGTCGATACGCTTGATGAAGCGCTGGCGGGATGCAGCCTGGTGGTTGGCACCAGCGCGCGTTCCCGGACTCTGCCGTGGCCGATGCTTGACCCGCGTGAATGCGGTCTAAAAAGCATCAGCGAAGCGCAGCATGCGCCGGTGGCGATTGTGTTTGGTCGCGAGCGCGTGGGCCTGACCAACGAAGAGCTGCAGAAGTGCCATTATCACGTTGCTATCCAGGCTAACCCGGAATACAGCTCCCTTAACCTCGCCATGGCGGTGCAGATCCTCGCCTATGAAGTGCGCATTGCCTGGCTCGCCACGCAAGAGCAGCCGGAAGCACCTAAAGAAGAGGAAGACGCGCCTTACCCTCTGGTCGATGACTTAGAGCGTTTCTATGTGCACCTCGAAAAAGCGCTGCAGGAAAGCGGCTTTATTCGCCCAACCCATCCAGGTCAGGTGATGAATCGCCTGCGCCGTCTGTTTACTCGCGCACGCCCGGAAAGTCAGGAATTAAACATCCTGCGCGGTATGCTGGCATCGCTGGAAAACCCGAAAAAATCGGGCCAATAATACTTGAGTAAAATGGTAGGTTAAATAGTTGACCATTTTACTCAGGAATGTCAGACTTGCGTCCTGCTATGTGACAATCACACTTTTAAAAACCCCCGGCTCGAGGGGCTATTTGAGGTTAAGTAAGACATGAGACTGACATCAAAAGGGCGCTATGCCGTAACCGCGATGCTTGACGTTGCGCTGAACTCTGAATCGGGCCCGGTTCCGTTGGCTGATATTTCTGAACGTCAGGGGATTTCACTCTCCTACCTGGAGCAGCTGTTCTCCCGCCTGCGTAAAAATGGCCTGGTGGCCAGCGTACGCGGTCCTGGCGGCGGTTATCTGTTAGGTAAAGACGCGAGCAGCATTGCCGTGGGCGAAGTGATCAGCGCCGTTGATGAGTCCGTAGACGCCACCCGTTGCCAGGGTAAAGGTGGCTGCCAGGGCGGCGATAAGTGCCTGACTCACGCGCTGTGGCGCGACCTGAGCGATCGCCTGACCGGCTTCCTGAACAACATCACCCTGGGTGAACTGGTTAACAACCAGGAAGTGCTGGACGTGTCCGACCGTCAACATAGTGAAAATCATCGCAGCACCCGTTCTCAGGACGCTATTGACGTCAAACTGCGCGCATAAGCAGAAGAACAAGAATTTTAGAATCAGGTTCGGGGAGCGGTGCTCCCTGTCTATAACGGCAACATATTTTAAGCCTGATTCTTCGCATTGAAGTGATGTACGGAGCTTAAGAGCAATGAAATTACCGATTTACCTCGACTACTCCGCAACCACGCCGGTAGATCCGCGTGTTGCTGAGAAGATGATGCAGTTTTTAACGATGGACGGCACCTTCGGTAACCCGGCCTCTCGTTCCCACCGTTTTGGCTGGCAGGCTGAAGAAGCTGTTGATATTGCCCGTAACCAAATCGCTGAACTGGTTGGCGCGGACCCGCGTGAAATCGTCTTCACCTCCGGTGCGACCGAGTCAGACAACCTGGCCATCAAAGGTGCGGCTAACTTCTATCAGAAGAAAGGCAAGCACATCATCACCGCCAAAACCGAACACAAAGCCGTGCTGGACACCTGTCGCCAGCTGGAGCGTGAAGGGTTTGAAGTGACTTACCTGGCGCCACAGAGCAACGGTATCGTTGACCTGAAGCAGCTGGAAGCCGCTATGCGTGAAGACACTATTCTGGTGTCCATCATGCACGTGAACAACGAAATCGGCGTGGTGCAGGATATCGCGGCTATCGGCGAAATGTGCCGTTCCCGTGGCATTATCTTCCACGTTGATGCTACCCAGAGCGTGGGCAAACTGCCTATCGACCTGAGCCAGCTGAAAGTTGACCTGATGTCCTTCTCTGGCCACAAAATTTACGGGCCGAAAGGTATCGGTGCACTTTACGTGCGTCGCAAACCGCGTATCCGTATCGAAGCTCAGGTTCACGGTGGTGGTCACGAGCGCGGCATGCGTTCCGGTACTCTGCCTGTGCACCAGATCGTCGGCATGGGCGAAGCTTACCGTATCGCAAAAGAAGAGATGGAGACCGAAATGGCCCGTCTGCGCACGCTGCGTAACCGTCTGTGGAACGGCGTGAAAGATATGGAAGAAGTTTACCTGAACGGTGACCTGGAGCACGGCGCGCCAAACATCCTCAACGTCAGCTTTAACTATGTTGAAGGCGAGTCGCTGATCATGGCGCTGAAAGACCTCGCGGTCTCTTCAGGCTCAGCCTGTACTTCCGCTAGCCTCGAGCCATCCTACGTGCTGCGCGCGCTGGGCATGAGCGATGAACTGGCACACAGCTCTATCCGTTTCTCTCTGGGTCGTTTTACCACTGAAGAAGAGATCGATTACACCATCGAGCTGGTACGTAAATCCATTGGCCGTCTGCGCGACCTTTCTCCGCTGTGGGAAATGTTCAAACAGGGCGTGGATCTTAATTCCATCGAATGGGCTCATCACTGATCGTTCGTCAGGACGTCGATTTCAGATTCTGGAGAAGTAAAAATGGCTTACAGCGAAAAAGTAATTGATCACTACGAAAACCCACGCAACGTTGGCTCTTTCGACAACAGCGACGACAGCGTAGGTTCCGGCATGGTGGGTGCACCGGCCTGTGGCGACGTGATGAAGTTGCAGATCAAAGTCAACAATGACGGTATCATTGAAGACGCGCGTTTCAAAACCTACGGCTGCGGCTCGGCGATTGCCTCCAGCTCGCTGGTAACCGAGTGGGTGAAGGGCAAGTCCCTGGACGAAGCGCAGGCGATCAAAAACACCGATATCGCAGACGAACTCGAACTGCCGCCGGTGAAAATTCACTGCTCAATCCTGGCTGAAGACGCTATTAAAGCGGCTATCGCGGATTACAAAAGCAAACGTGAAACAAAATAACTCTAACTAATTCGAGCTTGCTGCCCGGCAGCGGCTCGAAGTATGACGAGTTAAATATCTGATTGAGGTTGTTGTATGTCGATTACCCTTAGCGACAGCGCCGCTGCCCGTGTAAGTGCCTTCCTGACTAACCGCGGTAAAGGGTTTGGTCTGCGTCTGGGCGTGCGCACATCAGGCTGCTCTGGGATGGCTTATGTTCTCGAATTTGTTGATGAACCGATGGCGGATGACACCGTGTTCGAAGACAAAGGCGTGAAGGTGGTTGTCGATGGTAAAAGCCTGCAATTCTTAAACGGGACCGAGCTCGACTTCGTCAAAGAAGGCCTTAACGAAGGGTTTAAGTTCACTAACCCGAACGTGAAGGATGAGTGTGGCTGCGGCGAAAGCTTCCACGTCTGATCCCGCGCAATTCCCCACTGGCTCTGGTCCGTGGGGATTTTGCTTTACCACACAGCACTTACCTGACCTGAACCCGAGTCTGTTATGGATTATTTTACCCTGTTTGGGCTGACGCCAGGCTACACCCTGAACACCGAGCAACTGGCCAGCCGTTACCAGGAGCTGCAGCGCCAGTTCCATCCGGACAAATACGCCAGTCGCCCTCAGGCAGAACAGCTTCTGGCCGTGAGCCAGTCCGCCACCATCAACCAGGCCTGGCAGACGCTGCGTCACCCGCTTGCCCGCGCCGAATATATCCTGTCCCTGAACGGTTTCGACCTTGCTAATGAACAGCACACTGTGCGCGACACCGCGTTCCTGATGGAACAGCTGGCGCTGCGCGAAGAGCTGGACGATATCGAGCAGGCGAAAGACAGCGACAAGCTTGAAAGCTTTGCCTCGCGCGTAAAAACGATGGTGAAAAACCGCAGCGCGCAGATGGTAAAGCAGCTGGATGACCAGCAGTGGGAACAGGCGGCGGACACCGTGCGCAAGCTGCGTTTCCTCGACAAATTACAGAGCCAAATTGAACAACTAGAAGAAAAGCTGCTCGACTTTTAACGCCTGAACTCAGGCCCGATTTTTGGAAGCGATACATGGCCTTATTACAAATTAGTGAGCCTGGCATGATGGCTGCACCGCACCAGCGCAGGCTGGCCGCGGGCATCGACCTTGGTACCACCAACTCACTGGTGGCTACCGTTCGCAGCGGCCAGGCCGAAACCCTTGCCGACCATGAAGGCCGTCACCTGCTGCCTTCCGTGGTGCATTATCGGCAGCAAGAGCATATCGTTGGTTTTGATGCTCGTGCGCTTGCCGTGCAGGATCCCGCGAATACCATTAGCTCGGTAAAACGCATGATGGGCCGCTCTCTGGCGGACATCCAGACCCGTTATCCTCATCTCCCGTATCGCCTGCAGGCCAGTGAAAACGGCCTGCCGATGATTGACACGCCTGCCGGTTTGCTTAACCCGGTGCGTATCTCTGCCGACATCCTGAAAACGCTCTCCGCGCGAGCCAGCGAAACCCTGGAAGGGGAACTGGATGGCGTGGTGATCACGGTGCCAGCCTATTTTGACGATGCGCAGCGCCAGGGCACCAAAGACGCTGCCCGCCTCGCCGGGCTGCACGTTCTTCGTTTGCTGAACGAACCTACTGCCGCGGCGATTGCCTACGGCCTGGATTCCGGCAAAGAAGGCGTAATTGCCGTGTACGATTTGGGCGGTGGGACGTTTGATATCTCCATCTTGTGCCTGAGCCGCGGTGTGTTTGAAGTGCTGGCCACCGGCGGTGATTCCGCGCTGGGCGGCGATGATTTCGACCATCTGCTGGCCGACTGGCTGCGAGAGCAGGCCGGGATTGCCGACCGTAGCGACGACCGCGTGCAGCGCCAGCTTCTGGACGCCGCCATCGCCGCCAAAATCGCGCTCAGCGATGCTGCCACCGCCAGTGTAGAAGTGGCAGGCTGGCAGGGCGAAGTCA
The DNA here is from genome assembly GCF_900177785.1 of Cedecea sp. NFIX57. Classification (NCBI taxonomy): domain Bacteria; kingdom Pseudomonadati; phylum Pseudomonadota; class Gammaproteobacteria; order Enterobacterales; family Enterobacteriaceae; genus Cedecea; species Cedecea sp. NFIX57. The sequence goes on from NZ_FXAS01000014.1 coordinate 87,040, forward strand.
CCCGTGAGCAATTCAACGAGCTTATCTCTTCTCTGGTTAAACGGACGCTGCTGTCCTGCCGTCGTGCGTTAAAAGACGCGGGCGTGGAAGCAGAAGACGTGCTGGAAGTGGTGATGGTCGGCGGCTCAACCCGCGTACCGTTGGTGCGCGAGCGTGTAGGCGAGTTCTTTGGCCGCACGCCGTTGACCTCTATCGACCCGGATAAAGTTGTTGCCATCGGCGCGGCCATTCAGGCTGACATTCTGGTGGGCAATAAGCCAGACAGCGAAATGCTGCTGCTGGACGTGATTCCGCTGTCCCTAGGTCTGGAAACGATGGGCGGTCTGGTCGAGAAGGTTATCCCGCGTAACACTACCATCCCGGTGGCCCGCGCGCAGGAATTCACCACCTTCAAAGACGGCCAGACAGCGATGGCTATCCACGTGCTGCAGGGCGAGCGTGAACTCGTTCAGGACTGCCGTTCTCTGGCGCGCTTTACGCTGCGCGGGATCCCGGCAATGTCCGCGGGCGGAGCACACATTCGCGTCACCTTCCAGGTAGACGCCGATGGCCTGCTGAGCGTGACGGCGATGGAAAAATCCACCGGGGTTGAATCTTCAATCCAGGTGAAACCGTCTTATGGCCTGAGCGATGGCGAAATTGCCAGTATGATTCAGGACTCCATGAGTTACGCCGAGCATGACGTGCAGGCACGCATGCTGGCCGAGCAAAAAGTCGAAGCTGCCCGTGTGCTGGAGAGTTTGACCAGCGCGTTGACGGCGGATGCCGCGCTGCTAAGCGCCGCAGAGCGTGCCGACATTGATGCCGCGATGGCCGCGTTAAGCGCTGCCGCCGCAGGCGAAGATGCCGACGCTATTCAAAATGAAATCAAAAACGTAGACAAGCAAACCCAGGAATTCGCTGCACGTCGTATGGATCAGTCGATCCGTAAAGCGCTGACCGGCCATTCCGTGGACGAGGTTTAATATGCCAAAGATTGTTTTTCTGCCTCATCAGGACCTGTGTCCGGATGGCGCAGTTCTGGAAGCGAAGCAAGGTGAAACTATTCTCGACGTTGCACTGCGCAACGGTATTGAGATTGAACACGCCTGTGAGAAGTCCTGCGCCTGCACCACTTGCCACTGCGTAGTGCGTGAAGGTTTTGATTCCCTCGCGGAAAGCACTGAAGACGAAGACGACATGCTGGATAAAGCATGGGGTCTGGAGCCGGAAAGCCGCCTGAGCTGCCAGGCTCGCGTCAGCGACGAAGACCTGGTGGTTGAGATGCCGCGTTACACTATCAACCACGCACGCGAACACTAACGGGAGCCGCCATGGGACTGAAGTGGACCGACAGCCGTGAAATCGGCGAAGCGCTGTACGACAGCCGCCCGGATCTCGATCCTAAGACGGTGCGTTTCACCGATATGCACCAGTGGATCTGCGAGCTGGAAGAGTTTGATGACGATCCGAACGCTTCTAACGAGAAAGTACTGGAAGCGATTTTACTTGTCTGGTTAGATGAAGCTGAATGATACACGGGCTGCCTTGGGCGGCCCGTTTTTGCATTTTGCCTGTGCTGAATAATGAAGGATTGGAAAATGACTGAAGCCATGAAAATCACCCTTTCCACGCAGCCAGCGGACGCACGCTGGGGCGAAAAGGCGACGTATAGCATCAATAATGACGGCATTACCCTACACCTGACCGGCAAAGACGATCTCGGTCTGATCCAGCGCGCGGCGCGCAAAATTGACGGCCAGGGGCTGAAGCACGTCCAACTGGCCGGTGAAGGCTGGGACGTTGAGAAAAGCTGGGCTTTCTGGCAGGGCTATCGTGCCCCAAAAGGCACCCGCAAAATCGACTGGGCGGTGCTGAGCGAAACCGAGCAGAAAGAGCTGGATAACCGCCTGAAAGTTATCGATTGGGTTCGTCATACTATCAACACGCCGGCTGAAGAACTTGGCCCGGAGCAGCTGGCTTCCCGCGCTGTCGACCTGCTGTGCGACGTCGCCTGCGACCACGTTTCTTACCGCATCACCAAGGGCGAAGACCTGCGTGAGCAGAACTATGCCGGTATCCACACCGTTGGCCGTGGCTCAGACCGCGCTCCTGTGCTGCTGGCGCTGGACTACAACCCAACTGGCAATCCGGATGCACCGGTTTACGCAAGCCTGGTCGGGAAAGGCATTACCTTTGACTCCGGCGGCTACAGCATCAAACAGACCGCGTTTATGGACTCCATGAAGTCAGACATGGGCGGTGCCGCGACTATCACTGGCGCACTGGCTCTGGCCATTACCCGTGGCCTGAACAAGCGCGTTAAGCTGTTCCTGTGCTGCGCGGATAACATGATCAGCGGCAACGCCATGAAGCTGGGTGACATCATCACCTACCGCAACGGCAAAACCGTTGAAGTGATGAACACCGATGCCGAAGGTCGCCTGGTGCTGGCCGATGGCCTGATTGACGCCGCCGCACAGAAGCCAGAGCTGATCATCGACTGCGCGACCCTGACCGGGGCAGCAAAAACGGCCCTGGGTAATGACTACCATGCGCTGTTCAGCTTTGATGACAAGCTGGCTGCCCGCCTGCTGGCAAGTGCGGCGGAAGAAAACGAGCCGTTCTGGCGCCTGCCGCTGGCTGAATTCCACCGCAGCCAGCTGCCGTCTAACTTCGCCGAGCTGAACAATACCGCGAACGCCTCTTACCCTGCGGGTGCGAGTACGGCGGCAGGTTTCCTGTCTCACTTTGTGGAAAACTACCACGAAGGCTGGCTGCACGTTGACTGTTCTGCGACCTACCGCAAAGGTGCCGTTGAGCAGTGGTCTGCTGGTGCGACTGGTCTCGGCGTGCGTGCGATCGCCAATCTGCTGTTAGCGAAGTAATATTTGCCCCTCACCCCGGCCCTCTCCCCATGGGGGAGAGGGAGAAAAAGTTCGGGGGAAGATAACACCGGACAGTCTCTCTCCCTTTCAGGAAGATAGACTCAGAACGCTCCCCCTCTCCCTGGAAGGGAGATGCACTCAGAACGGTCCCCTCTCCCTTCCAGGGAGAGGGTTAGGGTGAGGGTAAAACCTCTTAAGCTTTATCCCGGAATCACAATGTCAGAAACAAAAAACGAACTAGAAACCCTGCTTGAGCAGGCGGCAACCGAGCCGGCTCACCGCCCGGCATTTTTCCGCACCCTACTGGAGTCCACCGTTTGGGTGCCGGGCAATGCGGCAGAAGGTGAAGCGATTGACGCCGATAGCGCGGTTGAACTGCAGCACTGGGAAAAAGAAGACGGCACTTCGGTGATCCCTTTCTTCACCTCCCTGGAAGCGCTGCAGGAAGCGGTCAGCCACGAGCAGGCGTTTGTGGTGATGCCCGTGCGTACATTATTTGAAATGACGCTCGGTGAAGCGTTGTTCCTCAACGCCAAACTGCCGACAGGCAAAGAATTTACGCCAAACGAAATCAGCCATCTGGTCAGTGCGGAAAGCGATCCGCTGAGCCAGCAGGAAGTACTGGAGGGCGGGACTTCACTGCTGCTTTCCGACGTCGCCGAACCGCCGGCGCAAATGGTTGACTCCCTGACCACGTTGTTTAAAAACCTGAAAACGGTCAAGCGTGCGTTCATCTGCTCCATCAAAGAACAGGCTGACGAAGAGCCAAACCTGCTGATTGGTATTGAGGCGGACGGTGACATTGAGGCGATCATTCGCCAGGCTGGAAGCGTGGCTACCGATACATTACCGGGCGATGAGCCGGTTGATATCTGCCAGGTTGTTGAAGGCGAGAAGGGCATCAGCCACTTTATGATTGCCCACATCACGCCGTTCTACGAACGCCGCTGGGGCAGCTTCCTGCGCGACTTCAAGCAAAACCGCATTATTTAACGGCCGGTTATACGTATTCTAAGGGAGGCGCTATGCCTCCCTTTTTGTATTTATTGCGCAGGCTCAACGGGCAGATCTGGGCGAGCACCCCACTCACTCCACGAACCATCGTAAAGCGACACGCCGTTCACGCCCAGCGTGGTCAGCGCCAGAACCACAACGGCGGCGGTAACGCCTGAGCCACAGCTGGCAATAATGGGCCGCTCGAAGCTCACGCCCTGGCGTTCGAAGATCTCACTCAGTTTGTCCGTGGTCTTCAGTTGGCCATTTTCAACCAGATCCACCCACGGCACGTTAAGCGCCCCTGGAATATGACCACGCTTCAGGCCCGGGCGCGGCTCATCGGCCAGCGCGTTGAAACGCGGAGCAGGGCGGGCGTCCACAATCTGCGCAGTGCCTTCGTGACTGACCAGCAGCACGTCCGTCAGGCGTTTGATAACCAGCGGGTCGAAGTTAACGTCGAACTCACCTTCCGGCAGATCCGCATCCTCTTGTTCCAGCGGCAACGCTTCACGCTGCCACTCAGCCAGCCCACCGGCCAGAATGGACACTCTCTCTACGCCGAAAGTGCGCAGCATCCACCAGGCGCGAGGCGCGGAGAACAGGTTGCCTTCGTCGTAAACCACCAGATGCTTGTCACTGCTGACGCCAAGCTCGCGCATGGCCACGGCAAACGCCTCAGCTCGCGGCATCATATGGGGCAGGGGGCTGGTGTGATCCGAGAGCGCTTCGATGTCGAAATAGGCCGCACCAGGCAGATGCCCGGCACGGTACTCCGCAGGCATATCGCGAAGCGCTTCCTGGCCTGCTGGCGCCATACGGGCATCTAAAATCTGGATATCGTCATCGTTAATATGTTCTGCGAGCCAGTCGCTCGCGACGAAGAAAGAGGTGGACACAATGAGCCTCCGGTTCATCAAAGAAAAAGGGATTGTCGGTGTTTTTCTATAACCCGGCAAGCGGCCTTGCCTGACACCGCGAGATACTTCGTAAAACTTAATGAATACTGCTGCAAATTTACTGCCGCCTGCGAGGCATCGCGCAAGGCAGAGTATTCCGACTTTCGCTTTTCTGGCTAATCCGCATAATACTTGCTCTACGTAATGTTTAGCGGCCCTTATTGGCCAGGGATGAAAGAATGAATGCACTACGTTTGACGAGCCTCGCCGCGCTGGTGTGCGGCCTGTTGGCGCTTTCCGGTTGTGACGATAATAACAATCAGCAAACCGTTCAGCCCACCGCCTCTTCAGCGGCGGAACAAAACAGTAAGGCTGACACTAAGCCAGATGCTACTCAACTGGAAAAACTGGCACAGCAGTCTGCGGGGAAGCCGCTAAAGCTGCTGGATGCCTCTGAAGTGCAGTTGGACGGTGCCAGTACGTTACTGCTGACCTTCTCGATTCCGCTCGACCCCAATCAGGACTTCAATAACGTTGCCCATCTGGTGGATAAAACCAGTGGCAAAGTGGACGGTGCCTGGGAGCTTTCCAGCGATCTAAAAGAACTTCGTCTGCGCCATCTGGAGCCTAAACGCACGCTGATTGTGACCGTAGACAGCGGGCTGCTCGCGCTCAATAAAGCGACGTTCGACGACAGCTTTGAAAAGCAAATTGCCACGCGTGATATTCAGCCGAGCGTTGGCTTTGCCAGCCGGGGCTCCTTGCTGCCGACCAAAGTGATTGCAGGGCTGCCGGTGATGGCGCTTAACGTCGATAACGTTGACGTTAACTTTTACCGCATTAAAGACAGTTCCCTAAGCGCGTTTGTCAGCCAGTGGCAGTACCGTAACTCGGTCTCTAACTGGGAATCTGACAACCTGCTGAAGTTGGCCGACCTGGTTTACACCGGGCGTTTTGACCTCAACCCTGCACGCAACACCCGCGAGAAGCTTATGCTGCCGCTCGGTGATATCAAACCTCTCCAGCAGCCCGGGGTCTATCTCGCCATCATGAGCCAGGCCGGGCATTACGCCTACAGCAACGCTGCAACCCTGTTCACGCTGAGCGATGTGGGCGTTTCGGTGCATCGCTACCACGACAGGTTGGACGTATTCACCCAGAGTCTGGAGAATGGTGCCGCGCAATCGGGCGTAGAGATCGCGCTGCTGAACGAAAAAGGTCAAACGGTAGGGCAAACGAAAAGCGACGGTGACGGGCATGCCACGCTTGAGAAACTGAACAAAGGCACGTTACTGCTGGCGCGTAATGGTGAGCAAACTACGCTGTTGGATCTCAGCCGCCCGGCGCTGGATCTGGCGGAGTTTGATATTGCCGGAGAGCAAGGTTACAGCAAACAGTTCTTCATGTTTGGCCCGCGGGATCTTTATCGTCCGGGAGAGCCAGTTATCGTGAATGCCCTGCTCAGGGACGGAGACGGCAAACCGCTCCCGCCTCAGCCGGTGAAGCTTGAGGTTGTAAAACCGGACGGCCAGGTTGCCCGTACCGAAGTGTGGCAGTCTGCCAACGGACTTTATCAATTTACATATCCTCTGAGTGAAAGCGCGGCAACCGGTAACTGGCAAATGCGGGTCAACACCGGGGATAACCAGCCGCGTATCTGGTCATTTAAAGTTGAAGATTTCATGCCGGAGCGTATGGCGCTGAATCTCACGGCGCAAACTGCGCCGATAGCCCCTGAAGATACCGTCAATTTTGATGTTGCCGGGCGCTATCTCTACGGTGCGCCAGCCGCGGGTAACAGCCTTCAGGGGCAGCTCTTCCTGCGCCCTTTACGTGATGCCGTTGCAAAGCTTCCTGGGTTCCAGTTTGGCGATATTAATGAGCAAAACCTTTCCCGTAGCCTGGACGCCGTTGAGTTAACGCTGGATGAGCAGGGGCATACGACCGTCAGCGCCGAAAGCCAGTGGGGAGATGTGCATTCACCGCTGCGTCTTATTTTGCAGGCTAGCCTGCTGGAGTCCGGCGGTCGCCCGGTGACTCGCCGCGTGGAGCAGGCTATCTGGCCTGCTCAGGCTATGCCGGGGATCCGCCCTCAGTTTGCCAGCAAAGAGGTCTATGACTACCGGACCGACACTACCCGCACTCAGCCGATTGTCGATGAAGACAGCAGCGCAGGTTTCGACATTGTGTATGCCGATGCACAAGGCGAGAAACTGGCGGTGAAAGACCTGGATGTCCGCCTGATTCGCGAGCGTCGGGACTACTACTGGAGCTGGGAAGAAAGTGAAGGCTGGCGGTCTCAGTACGATCAAAAAGATCTGGTTGAAGCCGAGCAGAAGCTGACGTTGGCTGCCGGGGAAACGGGTAAAGTGGCCTTCCCGGTGGAGTGGGGCTCGTACCGTCTGGAAGTTCGCGATCCAGAGAATAACCTCGTCAGCAGCCTGCGCTTCTGGGCCGGCTACAGCTGGCAGGATAATAGCGATGGCACCGGTGCAGTGCGTCCGGACAGAGTGACGCTAAAAATAGATAAACCGTCTTACAAAGCTGGCGATACCATCAATCTGCATATTGCCGCGCCTGCCGCAGGTAAAGTTTATGCGCTGGTGGAATCCAGTGACGGGCCGCTGTGGTGGAAAGAAATCGATGTTCCGGCAGACGGCATGGATCTTGCCATTCCGGTGGATAAGAGCTGGCAGCGGCACGATCTTTACTTAAACACCGTGGTTATTCGCCCTGGAGACAAGGCGCGTTCCGCCACGCCTAAACGCGCGGTTGGTATCCTTCATCTGCCACTAGGAGACGAGAGCCGCCGTCTCGATCTGACGTTGCAAAATCCAGCCAAAATGCGCCCTAACCAAAACCTGACGGTTAAGGTAAAGGCCAGCATGAAAAATGGTGAAGTACCGAAGCAAATTAACGTGCTGCTGTCCGCCGTGGACAGCGGCGTACTTAATATCACCGATTACAAAACGCCGGATCCGTGGGACGCCTTCTTTGGGCGCAAGCGCTATGGTGCAGACATCTACGACATTTACGGTCAGGTGATTGAAGGCGAGGGGCGACTGGCTGCGCTTCGCTTTGGCGGTGACGGCGATGAAGGTGATGAGCTAAGCCGTGGCGGTAAAAAGCCGGTGAATCACGTCACTATCATCGCTCAGCAGGCCCAACCTGTTGCGTTGGATGAAAACGGCGAAGGAACGGTGACGCTGCCAATTGGTGATTTCAACGGCGAGCTGCGGATTATGGCGCAGGCCTGGACCGACGATCGCTTTGGTAATAGCGAAGAAAAAGTCACGGTTGCCGCGCCGTTAGTGAGCGAACTGGCCGCACCGAGATTTATGGCGAGCGGTGATACCAGCCGCCTGGCATTGGATCTCACTAACCTGACGGACAGGCCTCAGCAGCTTAGCGTGGCGCTTAGCGCTCAGGGGCTGTTAGCGCTCAATGGCGCGTCGACGATGGATGTGAAGCTGGCGCCAGGTGCTCGCGGCACGCTGTTTATTCCCGTACGTGCGCTGGAAGGTTTCGGTGACGGTGAAATCAAAGCCGTGATTAACGGACTTGCTCTGCCAGGTGAAACGCTGGCTGACCCAATCAAACAGTGGAAAATCGGCGTTCGGCCCGCATTCCCTGCGCAGACGGTGAACAGCGGTGCTGTGGTTAAACCCGGCGAGACATGGACGCTTCCGCCTAAGCATCTGTCCGGCATTGCTGAATCAACCCTGGAAGGTCAGCTATTGTTGAGCGGCCGTCCGCCACTGAACCTGGCGCGTTACATTCGTGAGCTAAAAGCGTATCCGTATGGCTGTCTTGAGCAAACGACCAGCGGGCTATTCCCGTCGCTCTACACCAACGAAACTGAACTGAATGCGCTGGGCATCATAGGTATTACCGACCAACAGCGCCGGGCAGCCATTGATGTTGGCATTGCCCGCCTGCTTGAAATGCAAAGCGATAATGGCGGTTTCGGGCTATGGGATAAAGCAGGGCCGGAAGAATACTGGCTGACGGCCTACGTGACCGACTTCCTGGTGCGAGCTGGCGAACAGGGTTACAGCGTCAATGGGGATGCACTTAACAACGCCAATCAGCGCCTGTTGCGCTACCTTCAGGATCCTGGTTTGATTGCCTTACGCTATAGTGATGACGCTCCGGCCAGCCGCTTCGCCGTTCAGGCTTATGCCGGGCTGGTGCTGGCCCGTCAGCAAAAAGCGCCGCTTGGGGCATTACGCGAACTTTGGCAACGTCACGAGCAGGCTCGAGCCGGGCTGCCACTCGTGCAGTTGGGGGTTGCCCTGAAGCTCATGGGGGATGAACCTCGTAGCCAACAGGCGATTGCTTTGGGGCTCAAAACTCAGCGAAGTGATAAACAGATCTGGATGGCGGATTACGGCAGCGAACTGCGGGATAAAGCGATGATGCTCAGCCTGCTGGAAGAGAACAAGCTGCTACCTGACACCCAGAATCAGTTGTTGCTTGAGCTATCGGACATGGCCTGGAGTCAGCGTTGGTTATCCACTCAGGAAACCAATGCATTGTTCATTGCCGGTCACGGTTTGCAAAACGTGAAAGGCGACTGGCAGGCGCAGACCTCGCTTGGTGCACAGCCACTGGCATCCAGCCAGTCGGTAACGCGTAATCTCAGTGCGCAGCAGCTTTCTGGTCTACAGGTGACCAACACTGGGATGGCCAGCCTCTATTTACGCCTCGACAGCGCGGGGTATCCGCAGCAGGCGCCGGCTGCCTACAGCAATGTGCTGCATATTGAACGTCACTTCCTTGATGCGAAAGGCAACACCCGGTCGCTTTCCTCACTGAAGAGCGGTGAGCTGGTTATGGTGTGGCTGGACGTTTGGGCAGACAAGAACGTACCGGATGCGCTGGTTGTCGATTTACTGCCGGCCGGGCTGGAGCTGGAAAACCAGAATCTGGCTAACAGCAGCGCCAGCCTGGGGGACAGTGCGAGTGAAATACAGACTCTGCTCAACCAAATGCAGCAGCAGGATATCCAGCATATGGAGTTCAGGGATGACCGCTTTGTGGCCGCGCTGCCGCTGAATGAGGGCCAGCATGCAACCCTTATTTACCTGGCCCGGGCCGTCACGCCGGGAAGCTACACTGTGCCAGTTCCGCAGGTGGAATCCATGTACGTTCCGCAGTGGCGGGCAACCGGTAGCAGTACCGGCACGTTGACCGTTGTGCCGTAAGCAGAACGTCGGTGCTTAACGGATCAAGGCTACGCTGGCGGCGGGGCTATCTCTGGCTGATTGCCCCGCTGCTGGCTGCCTCTTTTGTCTGGCTGGCGGATAAACTCTGGCCGCTGCCGCTGCAAGAGGTCAATCCAGCCCGGGTGGTGGTCGCGGCAGATGGCACGCCGCTTTGGCGTTTTGCTGATGCCGAAGGGATCTGGCGTTATCCCGTGGTGTTGAACCAGGTTTCTCCCCGCTACCTGGAAGCGCTAATCGGCTATGAGGATCGCTGGTTTTGGGATCATCCCGGCGTCAATCCTTTCTCAATATTGCGTGCGGCCTGGCAGGATCTTCGAAATGGGGAAGTGATCTCCGGCGGCAGTACGCTGACGATGCAAGTTGCGCGCTTATTGGATCCTCACCCCCGAACTCTCGGAGGTAAAGTTCGCCAGGTCTGGCGAGCCTTTCAGCTTGAGTGGCATCTTTCCAAAACGGAGATCCTGACGCTCTACCTTAATCGTGCCCCCTTTGGCGGTACCTTACAGGGGATCGGCGCGGCAAGCTGGGCCTACCTTGGAAAAGCGCCCGATCGGCTAAGTTATTCAGAAGCCGCCTTGCTTGCCGTGCTGCCTCAGGCTCCCAGCCGCCTGAGGCCCGATCGCTGGCCTGAACGGGCACAGCAGGCGCGGGATAAGGTATTGCGCCGCATGGCGGAGCAGGGCGTGTGGTCACATAAGCAGGTCGAAGAGGCTTTGCAGGAGCCGGTCTGGCTGGCACCGCGGCAGATGCCGCAACTGGCTCCGTTACTGTCGCGGGCGCTGGTAGCGAAAAGCAAGTCAACGTTGATTACGACCACGCTGAATGCACCTTTACAGCGCCAACTGGAAGAGCTGGCGCTGAACTGGAAATCACGCCTGCCGCCTCGCTCCTCGCTAGCCATGCTGGTTGTTGATCACACAACAATGCAGGTTCGGGCGTGGGTTGGCTCAGCGGATATCAACGACGACAGCCGTTTTGGACACGTTGATATGGTCACCGCGATTCGCTCGCCGGGGTCCGTGTTAAAACCGTTTGTTTACGGCATGGCGATGGATGACGGGCTGATTCATCCGGCGTCGTTGTTGCAGGACGTCCCGCGCCGGTTTGGCGATTATCGCCCTGGGAACTTCGACACCGGTTTTCACGGGCCGGTAAGCATGAGTGATGCCCTGGTGCGTTCGCTGAATTTGCCAGCTGTTCAGGTGCTTGAGGCCTACGGGCCGAAGCGTTTTGCCGGGCAGATGGGCAACGTGGGGCTTAATCTTCGCTTCCCTCAGGGCAGCGAGCCCAACCTGTCGCTTATTCTTGGGGGCGGCGGTGCCAGGCTGGACCAGATAGTGGCTGCCTACAGCGCGTTTGCCCGTCATGGCAAGGCCGCTCAGTTGCGGGTGCTGGAGAGTGATGCCCTGCGAGAGCGCCCGCTTATGTCGCCTGGTGCGGCCTGGATTATCCGCCGTATTCTTGCCGGAGAAGCCCAGCCTCAGTCAGATGCTTCTTTACCTCCCGTCGTCCCTCTGGCGTGGAAAACCGGGACCAGCTACGGGTATCGTGATGCCTGGGCCATAGGCATTAATTCGCGCTATCTGATTGGCATCTGGACCGGCAGACCTGACAGCACACCGGTGGCGGGGCAGTTTGGGCTGGGCAGTGCCGTACCGCTGCTGAATCAGGTGAATAATTTGCTGCAGGCTAATTCGCGCGTACAGCAGCTCCATTTGCCGGCCGATCCCCGGCCAACGTCTGTCACAGCCGCAGAGATCTGTTGGCCTGGCGGGCAGGCATTACCCGTCGGAGATGTAAACTGCCGTCGCCGTCTGGCAACCTGGCTTCTGGACGCTGCTCAGCCGCCCACGCTGCTGGCACCGGGGCAAGAAGGCGTGCAGGGCACGCGCCAGTTTATTTGGGTTGACGCGCAGGGGAAGCGAGTGGCAGCCGATTGTCCTGGGGCTATTCAGCAGACAGTTGCTCTCTGGCCATTGCCCCTTGAACCCTGGCTACCCCCGGCTGAGCGCCGTGCTGCTCGCTTGCCTGTCGTTTCAGCCAGTTGCCCGCCTCTACAGAAAGAGAGCGCAACGCCGCTGCTGTTGCTTGGCGTGCGCGACGGCACTATTTTGAAACGCTTACCAGGGCAGATGCAGCTCCCGCTACGGCTTTCCAGTCAGGGCGGGCAGGGCCAGCGGTGGTGGTTTATCAACGGGGAAAGTGAAGAGAGCAAAGGCGATGGGCTGGCCTTAATGCTCAATAAACCGGGCGACTATCAGGTCGTGGTGATGGATGAGTCCGGGCAGGTTGCCAGCGCGGCCTTTACCCTGCAGTGACGCCAAAACGTGAAATCTCGCCCGCTGCAGCAATAGTGTTGCCAAAACTAATCTTATTTTAAAAAAATGTTATCTCCATCCATAGGCAACGACAAACTTGCTCTTTATAATCTGCGCCAATTTCATAACCGGGTTTCCCGGACACACAGAACATCTACAGAGGTAATCATGGCTATTGAACGTACTTTTTCCATCATCAAACCAAACGCGGTGGCAAAAAACGTTATTGGTAACATTTATGCTCGTTTTGAATCTGCAGGGTTTAAAATCGTTGGCGCAAAAATGCTGCACCTGACCGTTGAGCAGGCTCGTGGTTTCTACGCTGAGCACGACGGTAAGCCGTTCTTCGACGGTCTGGTTGAGTTCATGACTTCTGGCCCAATCGTTGTTTCTGTGCTGGAAAGCGAAAACGCAGTACAGCGTCACCGCGACCTGCTGGGCGCAACTAACCCGGCTAACGCACTGGCTGGTACTCTGCGTGCAGACTACGCGGACAGCTTCACCGAAAACGGCACCCACGGTTCTGATTCCGTAGAATCCGCAGCCCGTGAAATCGCCTACTTCTTCGGCGAAGGAGAAGTGTGCCCACGCACACGCTAAAATATCCGTCATCCTTTGAGCCGCAGGGGTGTTAGCTGCAGGAACTCATCCCAGTCACTTACCCAAGTAAGCTCCTGGGGCTCATTCCCTTGCTGCCTACCTGCAACTCAAATGATTTTGGATATTCCCGACGTGAAAGCTTATGTGACATTTTTTAATCGTTGTTCGCTTTCAGTCGTGGCATCTATGCCATAGAATTTGTACAATGCAACGCCCCCGGAAGAGCCTGCTCACCGGGGCGTTTCTTTTTCTAACCCTCCAGGGGCCATAACGTGTAACAACGAGGCCGGAAAACATTATGTCTGAAATGAACACGCCTGAAGCAACACCTGTTGTTGTTTCCAATAAAGCCGAAAAAATTAACCTGCTCGATCTCAACCGCCAGCAGCTGCGCGAGTTTTTCGCCGAGCTGGGTGAGAAACCTTTCCGTGCGGATCAGGTCATGAAGTGGATGTATCACTACTGCAGTGATGACTTCGACGAAATGACGGACATCAACAAGGTCCTGCGCAATAAGCTGAAAGAGATCGCCGAGATTCGTGCACCTGAAGTTGCTGAAGAGCAGCGTTCTGCCGACGGTACCATCAAGTGGGCAATCAAAATTGCCGACCAGCTGGTGGAAACGGTGTATATCCCGGAGGAAGATCGCGCCACGCTGTGTGTTTCTTCTCAGGTTGGCTGTGCGCTGGAATGTAAATTCTGCTCAACCGCGCAGCAGGGCTTTAACCGTAACCTGCGTGTGTCTGAGATTATTGGTCAGGTCTGGCGCGCGGCGAAGATTATCGGCGCGCAGAAGAAAACCGGCGTGCGCCCTATCACCAACGTGGTGATGATGGGCATGGGCGAACCGCTGCTGAACCTGAACAACGTTGTTCCGGCAATGGAAATCATGCTCGACGACTTTGGCTTTGGCTTGTCCAAACGTCGCGTAACGCTTTCCACCTCTGGTGTGGTACCCGCGCTGGACAAGCTCGGGGATATGATCGACGTCGCGCTGGCTATTTCCCTGCACGCGCCGACCGATGATATTCGCGATGAAATCATGCCGATCAACAAAAAGTACAACATCGAAACCTTCCTGGCGGCCGTTCGTCGTTACCTGGAGAAATCCAACGCCAACCAGGGCCGCGTTACGGTGGAATACGTTCTGTTGGATCACGTCAACGACGGCACAGAGCACGCGCATCAGCTGGCCGAATGCCTGAAAGATACGCCATGCAAAATCAACCTGATTCCATGGAACCCGTTCCCGGGTGCGCCTTATGGCCGTAGCTCCAACAGCCGTATCGATCGCTTCTCTAAAGTTCTGATGAGCTATGGTTTTACTACCATTGTTCGTAAGACTCGCGGTGACGATATCGATGCTGCATGTGGTCAGCTGGCAGGTGAAGTGATTGACCGCACCAAGCGTACTATGCGTAAACGTATGCAGGGTGAACCTATTGCCGTGAAGGCCGTCTGATAAGAGATAGCTATTTACCGCGCTGAGCGAGGGCGCTTCGCGCGGTATAAAAAACGGGCAAAAGTGTATGTGTCGTCAATAACGTGGCCTAATACATCATTCAGGATAATAATTACGGTGCGTTTCTGGCGGCTTTAAGGCAGTATGTAGCGTCGCAACAACAGTTTAGTTGTGCCCATTTCGTAAAGTTAACGGACAACCTGTCAAAGGGTGACTAAGGTTAACTCACCGGCGGGTCCGGTAACCCACTAAAATACCAGCTAGCGCTAACAGCATGGCGGGTACCGGGTTTTTTTACTGAGGGGTAGCCTTCAGGTATCAGATTTGTTTCGCGGTGCGAGTCAATCTGACGTAGCGGAGACGCTGCGGTACAGGACTTGTGCCAAATTCTTTAATTTGAACAGTACCAGCAGTTGTAGCTAATGAATACTGAAGCCACTAACGAATCAAATGCAGCACAAACCACAGGCCAGCGTTTACGTAATGCACGTGAGCAAATGGGGCTCAGCCAGCAGGCTGTAGCCGAACGCCTGTGCCTGAAAGTTTCCACCGTCAGGGATATCGAAGACGACAAGGCGCCTGCCGAGCTGGCGTCGACTTTCCTGCGTGGCTATATCCGCTCTTATGCGCGACTGGTTCATATTCCTGAAGAAGAGCTGTTGCCGATGATGGCGAAACAGGCGCCGATTAAGGCAGCCAAAGTTGAGCCGATGCAAAGCTTCTCTCTTGGTAAGCGTCGTAAAAAGCGCGACGGCTGGCTGATGAGTTTTACCTGGCTGATTCTGTTCGTAGTGATTGGCCTGACGGGCGCATGGTGGTGGCAAAACCACAAAGCTCAGCAGGAAGAGCTGTCTACGATGGCCGACCAGTCAACCACCGAACTTTCTGCAAGCAGCGGCCAGTCTGTGCCGCTGAACACCGGCAGTGATACTTCTACCGATGCAGCATCTACATCAACCCCTGCGCAACCTGTTGAACTGCCTACGCCAGTGGAGAACACCGCTTCTTCTTCTGCGCCAGCCCAGCAAACGGCTGCTGCAGATGCGGCTCAGCAATCTGCCGTTGTGGCGCCAAGCCAGGCACCAGTTGATAACGCCCAGACAACGCCAGCGCCAACTGCAGGCCAACTGCCAACCGACCAGGCCGGCGTGAATCAGAGCGCGGATGCCTCTCAAGGGCTGTCCATGCACTTCACCGCTGACTGCTGGCTGGAAGTCACCGATGCCAGCGGCAAAAAGCTGTTTAGCGGCCTGCAGCGCAAAGATGCGAAGCTCGATTTAGCGGGTAAAGCGCCTTATAAACTGAAAATTGGCGCCCCGTCAGCAGTACAGGTTCAATATCAGGGCAAACCTGTGGACCTGAGTCGCTTTATCAGAACTAACCAGGTTGCACGTCTCACTGTCGGTGCTGAATAATCAGCGCCAGTTCAGACGCGTAATTGTGGAGATTTACCATGCATAATGCCGCACCCATCCAACGTCGCAAATCCAAGCGGATCTACGTCGGTAATGTGCCAATCGGCGATGGTGCCCCTATCGCCGTTCAGTCGATGACCAATACGCGTACCACCGATGTGGAAGCTACGGTTAATCAAATCAAAGCATTAGAACGCGTGGGTGCCGATATTGTTCGTGTATCCGTGCCGACAATGGACGCCGCAGAGGCGTTTAAGCTTATCAAGCAGCAAGTCAGCGTCCCACTGGTCGCCGATATCCACTTCGATTACCGTATTGCGCTTAAAGTCGCGGAATACGGCGTTGATTGCCTGCGTATTAACCCCGGCAACATCGGCAACGAAGAGCGTATTCGCTCGGTGGTTGACTGCGCACGCGATAAAAACATTCCTATCCGTATCGGCGTGAATGCCGGTTCTTTGGAAAAAGATCTGCAGGAAAAATACGGCGAGCCGACGCCTCAGGCGCTGCTTGAATCCGCTATGCGCCACGTCGATCATCTCGATCGCCTCAACTTCGATCAGTTTAAGGTGAGCGTAAAAGCGTCGGACGTATTCCTGGCCGTTGAGTCTTATCGCCTGTTGGCGAAACAGATCGATCAGCCTTTGCACCTCGGGATCACCGAAGCGGGCGGCGCGCGCGCGGGCTCTGTAAAATCTGCTATCGGCCTCGGGCTGCTGCTCTCTGAAGGGATCGGCGACACGCTGCGCATTTCCCTGGCAGCGGATCCGGTGGAAGAGATCAAAGTGGGCTTCGACATCCTTAAGTCGCTGCGCATTCGCTCCCGTGGGATCAACTTTATCGCCTGTCCAACTTGCTCACGTCAGGAGTTTGACGTTATCGGAACGGTAAACGCCCTGGAGCAGCGTCTGGAAGACATTATCACTCCGATGGACGTTTCGATTATCGGCTGCGTGGTGAATGGCCCGGGTGAAGCGCTGGTTTCCACGCTTGGGGTGACCGGCGGCAATAAAAAGAGTGGTTTCTACGAAGATGGCGTCCGCCAGCGAGATCGTATGGACAACGACGACATGATTGCGCAGCTTGAAGCGCGTATTCGTGCCAAAGCCAGCATGCTGGATGAAAAACAGCGTATTGATATCCAACAGCTGGAAAAATAATGCGAAGCATGGGAAGCACAAGGCTTCCCGTGTATGATTGAACCCGCACGGCCGTTTACCTGAGTAAGTGGCCTGATTTCGGGTTCATTTTTTGTATATAAAGCAGAGAACAAACGTGGCAAAAAATATTCAAGCCATTCGCGGCATGAACGATTACCTGCCGGGCGAAACCGCCATCTGGCAGCGTATTGAAGGCATTCTTAAGCAGGTGCTCGCGAGCTACGGTTACAGCGAAATCCGTTTGCCGATTGTAGAGCAGACCCCGTTATTCAAACGCGCTATCGGTGAAGTCACCGACGTGGTTGAAAAAGAGATGTATACCTTTGAGGATCGCAACGGCGACAGCCTGACCCTGCGTCCTGAGGGCACCGCGGGCTGCGTGCGTGCCGGTATCGAACATGGTCTTCTGTACAATCAGGAACAGCGTTTGTGGTACATCGGGCCGATGTTCCGCCACGAACGTCCTCAGAAAGGGCGTTACCGCCAGTTTAATCAGCTGGGTGTGGAAGTGTTTGGCCTGAACGGCCCGGATATCGACGCTGAACTTATCATGCTGACCGCTCGCTGGTGGCGCGCGCTCGGCATTGACCAGCACGTAAGCCTGGAGCTCAACTCCATTGGTTCTCTGGAAGCACGCGCTAACTACCGTGATGCGCTGGTGGCTTTCCTGGAGCAGCATAAAGAGAAACTGGACGAAGACTGCAAACGCCGCATGTACAGCAATCCGCTGCGCGTGCTGGATTCCAAAAATCAGGACGTTCAGGCTCTGCTGAACGATGCGCCTCAGTTGGGCGATTATCTTGATGAAGAGTCCCGCGAGCACTTCGCCGGTCTGTGCCAGTTCCTGGATGCCGCAGGCATTGCTTACACCGTTAATCAGCGCCTGGTTCGCGGCCTGGATTACTACAACCGCACCGTATTCGAGTGGGTGACCAATAGTTTAGGTTCCCAGGGTACCGTGTGTGCCGGTGGCCGCTACGATGGTCTGGTGGAACAGCTTGGCGGGCGCGCGGCGCCAGCGGTTGGCTTTGCCATGGGCCTCGAACGCCTTGTTTTACTGGTTCAGGCGATTAATCCTGAATTTAAAGCCGAATCCGTTGTCGATATGTACCTGATATCTTCAGGTCAGGGAACGCAGGGCGCGGCAATGCTGCTGGCTGAAAAGCTACGTGACCAGGTGCCGGCCCTGAAATTGATGACTAACTACGGCGGCGGTAACTTCAAGAAGCAGTTCGTTCGTGCCGACAAGTGGGGCGCTCGCGTTGCACTGGTGCTGGGTGAAGATGAAGTCGCTAAAGGCGAAGTCGTGGTTAAGGATTTACGCACAGGTGAGCAACAAAACGTCGCGCAAGCCGACGCTGCCGCCCATCTGCAGGCGTTACTGGGTTAATTACCCGGTGATTATTCGTTAAGGAGAAGGACTGCGTGGAAGTTTACGAGAACGAAAACGATCAGATGGAAGCGGTTAAACGCTTCTTTGCAGAAAACGGCAAAGCGCTGGTAGTCGGGGTTGTGCTGGGTATCGGCGCTCTGGTGGGCTGGCGTTACTGGAACGGCCATCAGGACGACTCCATGCGCGAAGCCTCCCTGGCATACCAGAATGTGACCAGCGCGGTGAAAGCTGATCAGCCACAGACGCTGGAAGCGGTTGAGAAATTTGCCGCTGATAACAAAAATACTTATGGCGCGCTGGCGGCATTAGAGCTGGCGCAGCAGTTCGTGGATAAAAACGATCTGAATAAAGCGGCAACGCAGCTGCAAAACGGCCTTAGCAGTACCAAAGATGCGAACATGCAGGCGCTGATCAACCTGCGTCTGGCTCGCGTTCAGATTCAGCAGAAACAGGCCGATGCCGCGCTGAAAACCCTGGATAGCGTGAAAGGCGAAGGCTGGGTAGCGATGGTTGCCGACCTGCGCGGCGAAGCGCTGCTCAGTAAAGGGGATAAGCAGGGCGCTCGTGAAGCGTGGAGCAAAGGTTCACAGACCAATGCTTCTCCGGCCCTGCGTGAAATGATGCAGATGAAAATCAATAATTTGTCCAGCTAAGAGGGACCCGATGCAATTGCGTAAACTATTTGTGCCTGGGCTGCTCTCTTTGACGCTGCTCAGCGGCTGCTCCCTGTTCAGCGGCGAAGAAGATGTGGTTAAAATGTCCCCGCTGCCAACGGTGGAAAACCAGTTCACTCCGGAAAAAGCGTGGAGCACGTCCGTGGGTGATGGAATCGGTGATTTCTACTCTAACCTGCATCCGGCGTGGCAGGGCAGCACCATCTATGCTGCTGACCGTCGCGGTACTGTGAAAGCGCTGAATGCGGACGATGGCAAAGAAGAGTGGAAGGTCGATCTCTCTGAGAAAACCGGCTTCTTCTCCAGCAATATTCCTGCTCTGCTGTCTGGCGGCCTGACCGTTGACGGCGGCCACGTTTATGTCGGCACCGAAAAAGCGAAAGTCTTCGCCCTGAATACCTCCGACGGCAGCATCGCCTGGCAGGCAAAAGTAGCTGGTGAAGCGTTATCTCGTCCGGTCGTGAGCGACGGCGTGGTGCTGATTCATACCAGCAACGGTATGCTGCAAGCGCTGAACGAAGCAGACGGTGCTGTAAAATGGAGCGTTAACCTCGATATGCCTGCGCTGTCATTGCGTGGTGAATCGGCTCCGGCCACCGCCTTTGGTGCCGCTATTGTCGGCGGAGATAACGGCCGCGTTAGCGCCGTGCTGATGCAGCAGGGCCAGCTTATCTGGCAGCAACGTATCTCCCAGGCTACCGGCGCGACAGAAATCGACCGCCTGAGCGACGTTGATACAACGCCGGTTATCGTTAACGGTGTGGTTTACGCGCTGGCTTACAACGGCAACCTGACGGCGCTGGATCTGCGTTCAGGCCAGATCATGTGGAAACGTGAGATGGGCTCGGTGAACGACTTCATCGTGGACGGGAACCGCATTTACTTGGTGGATCAGAATGACCGCGTTGTGGCGCTGAACGTAGACGGCGGCGTAACGCTGTGGACGCAAAGCGATCTGCTGCACCGCAACCTGACCGCGCCAGTGTTGTACAATGGCTACCTGGTCGTTGGCGACAGCGAAGGCTACATGCACTGGATCAACAACGATGATGGGCGCTTTGTTGCCCAGCAGAAAGTCGACAGCTCCGGCTTCCAGACGACGCCAGTAGTTGCCAGCGACAAACTGCTTATCCAGGCAAAAGACGGCACGCTGTACGCCATCAAACGCTAAACTTGTCGGATAATCGTCACGTTTGAAACGGTTCCCTTAGTTCGGGAGCCGTTTTGGCTTTTTAAAAACAGCCGAAAATTGACGCTGTTTTATTAATAAATTTTGAGTAATGAGGCTTTTATAATGGTACCTGTGGTCGCGCTTGTTGGGCGCCCTAACGTCGGTAAATCGACCCTGTTTAACCGCTTAACGCGTACCCGCGATGCGCTGGTTGCGGATTTTCCGGGGCTGACTCGCGATCGCAAGTACGGTCGTGCGGAAGTCGAAGGCCGCGAGTTTATCTGTATTGATACCGGCGGTATCGATGGCACCGAAGACGGTGTGGAAACGCGCATGGCCGAGCAGTCGCTGTTGGCGATTGAAGAGGCGGATGTTGTGCTGTTTATGGTGGATGCTCGCGCGGGCCTGATGCCTGCCGATGAAGCCATCGCTCAGCACCTGCGCTCCCGCCAGAAGCCTACTTTCCTGGTGGCGAACAAGACCGACGGTCTTGACCCGGATCAGGCGGTGATTGACTTCTATTCCCTTGGCCTCGGCGAAATCCACCCGATTGCGGCTTCCCATGGCCGCGGCGTGACCAGCCTGCTGGAACACGTTCTGGTGCCGTGGATGGACGATATAGATCCGCGTGAGCAGCCGGAAGAGATGGATGAAGACGAAGCCTACTGGGCCGCGTTTAACGCCAAAAACGGTATTGTCTCCGAAGACGAAGAGTTTGAGGAAGAAGAGGAAGAAGAAGCCTTCAACCCTCAGGATCTGCCGATCAAGCTCGCGATTGTTGGCCGCCCTAACGTAGGTAAGTCCACGCTAACTAACCGTATCCTCGGCGAAGAACGCGTTGTCGTGTATGACATGCCGGGCACCACCCGCGACAGCATCTACATCCCGATGGAGCGCGACGAGCGTGAATTCGTGCTGATCGATACCGCGGGCGTGCGTAAGCGCGGGAAAATCACCGACGCGGTGGAGAAATTCTCGGTAATCAAAACCCTACAGGCGATTGAAGACGCGAACGTTGTGCTGTTGGTTATTGACGCCCGCGAAGGCATTTCCGACCAGGATCTTTCCCTGCTGGGCTTTATCCTGAATAGTGGGCGCTCACTGGTTATCGTGGTAAACAAGTGGGATGGCCTGAGCAACGAAGTTCGTGAGCAGGTGAAAGAGACGCTGGACTTCCGTCTGGGCTTTATCGACTTCGCCCGCGTGCACTTCATCTCCGCCCTGCACGGCAGCGGCGTGGGTAACCTGTTTGAATCCGTGCGTGAAGCCTACGACAGCTCCACGCGCCGCGTAAGCACCGCGCTGCTGACCCGCATCATGAACATGGCGGCGGAAGACCATCAGCCACCGTTGGTGCGCGGCCGTCGCGTTAAGCTTAAATACGCACACGCCGGCGGTTATAACCCGCCAATCGTGGTGATTCACGGAAACCAGGTGAAAGACCTGCCGGACTCCTACAAGCGCTACCTGATGAACTACTTCCGCAAATCGCTGGACGTGATGGGGACGCCAATCCGCATTCAGTTCAAGGAAGGGGAAAACCCGTTCGCCGGGAAACGTAATACCCTGACGCCGAACCAGATGCGTAAGCGTAAGCGTCTGATCAAGCACATCAAGAAAGGTAAGTAACGATTCACTAAAAATCGTTAGTGATTGAATAAACCAGAAATACGCATTATGGACTGCACCCCAAAAGTTGGATACCCAACTGAGTAAGGTGCAGTTTTTTTATGGAAAGACAAAAACATTTTCATGAAACCCGGTGTCATTATGGGGAGTGAGCAGTCTTAATCGATCTTAGGGTGTGATAGAGCTCATCCCGGGAATAAAACAAAAGCCTCTATGATTACTTTCCACAAAGCTGCAAAGGGATTTAATAGTGGATACTGTTGAGGAGCTAAACGGAACGTATTTCTATGCAGGGCGCTCTAATCTTACCGCCAGTGAGCTTTTTTTCATGATTTTTTGCGAGACAACAGCGGATCATTTTGGGATTGATGATGTGGTGGCGGTGGCAGCTCTTTATAGCAGAGTGAATAACCAGAAGACCAGAACGAAGCCGAAGGGGGCAAAAGAAGGTACTTCACGAGTTTCTAAAGTGATGAGGAAGTATTTTAAAACAGCAAAATTTCCCTTTGGGATCAAACTACCTACCTGGGTTGGTGGTTACACTCCCTGGACTGCGGAGCGCCGGATGGTAGCACAAATCAGTACTTTTGTGGGGCGGACAATCCCCCTTGTAGGGGAGGTGATTTTACTCGCTGATGTATCTCAAATTGCTTACTGCTCAATACGTGATTACAAGCGTATAGCGAGGGGTAAAGATAAATTATGGTAAATGACATTGAGCAACGTATTTTCGCGTTGGCAAGGCGCTATAACGGTGTTTATTTATTTAATAATGAAAAGAAGCAAAGGTTATTAACAGCAGATACAGATTTTGACACTGATATGCTTTTAGATATTGGTGAAGCCGAAGATTTAATGGATGAATTTTTCAAAGAATTTCAGGTTAGCAGAGAAAATTTCAAGATAGAAACTTACTATCCTGATGAGCCTTTTTCATGGAATCCGTTCAAGAAATGTCCACCAATCCCCGTTCCTGATTTCACTATCGGTATGTTGATTGAATCAGCAAAAGCCGGGAAATGGTTATACGACTAATCGTAAGCAAGGAGCTTTAGACATGGCTGTACCAGTACACTTATTTTTGACCGATGACGGTGGTGCAATAATCCGTGGCTCTTGTGATGTACAAGACCGTGAAGGAAGTGTCGAATTACGTGGCTTGTACCATTGCTTAACTATTCCTACCGATCCTATGACGGGAAAAGTTACCGGAACACGGCAGCATTCTCCATTCCAGTTTACCAAAGAGCTTGATAGTGCATCCCCGTACCTGTTCAAGGCGGCAGCGACCGGTCAGACGCTCAAATCAGCCGAATTCAGGTTTTATAACATTGATTACGCCGGGCAAGAGGTTGAGTATTACCGTATCACTCTGGAAAATGTGAAAGTTATTTCTGTCAGTCCAGTTATGCATGATACGCGGGGTTGCCCGGGAAGCGGTCATATGGAGGAGGTCGCCCTGAACTATGAAAAGATTACCCATCTGTACAAAGATGGTAATTTACTGGCTCATGATGCCTGGAATGAGCGTCCTGGTGCGTCGAATTTTTAATATACGCATGGGGGTACACAATTTGATGTTTCAGGTCATTTATTTAAAACAAACGTAAAGCGCTCTATTTGCCATTCCTGTCAAATAGAGCTTGATAGCTAATGCGTTCCCCGTTTGAAGTGGAATGCATTGGTTCTGGCGTTAAACTTCCATCACTGACCTGCGATGACTCAATCCTTCCAGCAAGACCTCTGAACTCGCCACTGCCCCAAAAATTCCTCCCTGCATGTGAATCATGCTCAGTGCCGCTTCGTGATGTTTTACTTCCGTTGCTGCACAGCAGTCGGTCAGGACCAGGCATTCAAAACCGCGGTCGTTGGCTTCGCGTAGCGTGGTATGCACGCAAACATCTGTCGTAATACCGCTCAGAATCAGATTGCGGATGCCCCGGCTGCGCAGGATCAGCTCTAAATCGGTGGCATAAAACGACCCTTTTCCCGGCTTATCAATAATCACTTCTCCCGCAAGCGGCGCCAGTTCCGGAATGATTTCCCAGCCCGGTTCCCCGCGCACCAGGATACGGCCGCAGGGACCATCGGCACCGATCTCGGCATTCATGCGTTTTGAACGCCAGCGCTTATTCGCTGGCAGGTCGCTTAAGTCCGGGCGATGCCCCTCGCGGGTATGAATAATCGGAAAGCCAAGCTCCCGCATCCGGGCCAAAACGCGCTGAAGCGGTTTTATTGGCGCGCGCGTGAGCGCAATGTCATAACCCATGCTGTCGACATAGCCGCCTTTACCGCAGAAATCGGTCTGCATATCGATAATGATCAACGCGGTGTCGCTGGCGCTATAGTGGCCATCAAAGGGCCAGGCATAAGGCGTTGAATTTATAGTGTAATCAGGCATTTTTCCCCTCCATGATGCTTGTTGGAGCTTCGCTTTTGACTTTCATTATCAGGGTGTAACTGATGGCCGCTGTCACCAGGCCAATGACTGCTTCGCCAAACTGTGGGAACAGCAGGTGGGCGATAACGGCGCACAGGCTGCCGATAGCCCATGCCGCAAAGGCACTGCCGCGCATACGGCTTGTTTTACGGCTTTGGCTAATTTTGGCCATAAAAATCAAATCAACGATCATCACCGCGCCAAACGGTGGCACGACAATACCAAGCAGGCTCAGCCATTCCAGGAAATAAGACCACACGCCTGCTAACGCTAATACGCCACCTGCCACGCCAAGAATAAGCGTCCAGAGCCGCATTTTGCTGTGGAACAGATGGCTGTAGCCAACCGCCCCGTTGTAAAGGCAGTGGGTACACACGGAGCCGAGATTAATAAACACAAACAGGCAGGCGATGGCCGACAGTAATTCTCCGTGCCCCATCAGAATCGGCAGGAAGTTCCCGCCGTTGCTTGCAGGGTCAACGGCCGCGCCGACCGCCACGATAACTACGCCAAAAAGATAAGAAATGACGTTGGCGACGGGGAAGGCCGAGAAAGCGGCTATCACGGCAGATTTCCCGTTTTTTGACCAGCGAGTGAAATCTGCGGTCATGGTGCCGGAATCGGCAAAGCCCGCCACCACCATGGTAACGGCAGTGCCCATGCTCATGGTGCCCACGGCGGCAGGACTGCCGTGCCATTGAAGGACGGCGCTGAAATCATGCTGCTGGCTAATCAGCCAAAGTGCGACCAGGCCAAGCACCACAAACAGCGGGGCGGCAATCATTCCCAGAATCGACAGGGCCCGCACGCCGAGGAACGTGACCCCGGTGTAGAGCACGATGGCGAACGCCGTCACCGCCAGCGCGTTCCAGCCGAACGTCTGATTGATCACGGTGCCGGTCAGGCCGGTCTGGAAGGCGTACCAGCCAATCACCACCGTAGAAAGAAAACCAGAGACCAAAATGTAGCCTTTAGTGCCGAAGGTGCGTTTGGCCTGCAGGGCGAAATTCATGCCCGTTTGCCCGGCAAACCAGCTGAGGGAACCCACGTAGGCAAACAGCACCAGGTTGCCAAGCAGAATAGCGATGATGGCCGGCCAGAAACCCAACGACCAGGTGATGATGCCGCCAAACAGCGCGTTGGTGAGGATCATCGGGAAGCCAAACCACACTGCCGAAACGGACCCGGTGGAGTGGCGATGGCTCAGCGGCACAGGTTCATGCTCAAATTCCTGCTCCAGGGCAGGGGATGATTTCTTATTCATGGACAACTCCGAGTGAAGCAGGGCTGATGTGGTTCCATGGTTGAATGCGCTCGAACGCGGCGCTTGCCGCGAGCACCAGGCCATCATCCAGATGACGACCCACGATTTGCAGTCCGACGGGCAGGCCGTCAGAGGTAAAGCCTGCGGGCACTGAAGCAGCTGGCTGACCGGTAAAGTTGAAAGGGAAGCAGAACGAGAGCCAGTGGTCGCTTCTGACCATGCGTCCGTCTATGATTTCCGGCCCCTGCATGTTGAGCGGGAACGGCGGCACGGCGAGTGTGGGGGAAAGCAGCAGATCGTAGCGCTGCATAAAGCGCCAAAGCTGATTGCAGATTTTTTTACGCTGCGTGTTGGCATCGGTGAATGTTTCGGCCCGCCATGCGTGCTGTAGCATGACGCTCAGGTGCGGCGACATGCGCGGCCCCAGTTCGGCCTGCATTTTACGCATGCCTGTCAGGTCGCTTTCAAAGGCGACAAGCGCGGCAAACGTCGAGACTTCATCGGCGATACCGGGGTCAACTTCATCCAGCTCAGCGCCCAACTCACGCGCAAAACGATGCGCCGCTTCCGTCGTGACCCGGCGAACTTCGCGGTCAACCGCGACGTAACCAAAATCGGCGCTAAAAGCGATACGCAGGCCGCTCAAGGGCTTTTCTACCGAGGCCAGCCAGTCAACGTCAGAACTCGGGATTGAGTGGCGGTCGCGCATATCCGGGCCTGCCAGCAGTGACATCATCAGCGCGGCATCGCGCACGGTGCGCGTCATGGGGCCTATGTGCTCCAGCGACTCCCAGCTGGAAACGCCTGGATAGCGATCGTCGCGGCAGCCGGGCCAAAGCGGGACTCGTCCCATAGAAGCTTTCAGTCCATAAACGCCGCAGTGGGCGGCAGGAATGCGAACCGAGCCACCGCCGTCGCTGCCAAGCGCAATCGGGCACATCCGGGCGGCGAGCGCGGCACCGGAACCTGCGCTGGAGCCGCCCGGTGTTTTGCTGAGATCCCAGGGGTTGCGCGGGGAGGGAAACAGAGGATTGTGCCCCACGCCGCTGTAGCCGAATTCGGGGGCAGTGGTTTTACCCAGCAGGATGGCATCTGCTGCCAGCAGACGCTCCACGGCGATATCGTCCTCTTCTGGCACAAAGTCCTGATAGGCGACAGAGCCTGAGGTGGTCTTTACCCCGGCAGTACAAATCAGGTCTTTCACCGCCAGAGGAACACCCGCCAGCGCGCCTAAGGGTTGCCCGCTGGCACGCTTAGCATCAACGGCGCTCGCCTGAGCCAGAGCCAGCTCCGGCGTCGGGGTACAAAACGCCTGAATCAAGGGCTCACGAGCCTGCTGGCGGTCAATGGCTGCCTGAGTGACCTCACGGGCTGAAACCTCGCCACAGCGAATCAGTGCGGCCAGCGCAGTGGCATCTTTATCTAACAGCTCATCAAACATGAAAATCCTCCCCGATTGACCACGTAAAGGGAGTGATTCAATTATCATGCCAATGACTTCAAAAAATTGAAGGTGCCAGCTACGGCGCTATCTGGGATACCAGTTTGGATACAAGTGCTCATCCACGAAGGAAGATGCTGGGCAAAAACGGTGCATTAATGCGCTAACTTTGCCAGCCTTTTGCCCAATGCCGGAATGAATCCATCTTAACGTTATGGGTATATAATGGGGCACATTAATGATTTAGCGGGAGGAAAGGATGATGGTGAATTGCCCGACGTGTAAAAGCGAACTGAAACAAACGGACGATGGGGCGCATTGCGATGCCTGTGGGAAGGACTTCCGCCTGGAAGCGCTTTGCCCGGACTGTCACAAGCCGTTGCAGGTGTTGAAAGCGTGTGGGGCGGTGGATTATTTCTGCCAGAACGGCCACGGGCTGATTTCTAAAAAGCGCGTAGAGTTTGTACCCTCCGCGCTTTGAATGGCTTATTCGTCTTTCGCCGCTGGCTTGCGCTTACGCGGCGCTTTCACCGGCTTAATGCCCGTTACCTGACTTTCGACCCAGCCGTCATCCAGGCGCGTGGTTAATGTGTCCCCGGACTTCACCTGTTTGGTTTTCTTCAGCACTTTGCCGTCTTCGGCGGTGGTCACGCTGTAGCCGCGGGCGAGGGTCGCCAGCGGGCTGACGGCTTCCAGCTGAGCCAGCGCGGTGCCAAAGCGTTGTTTCGTCTGGCTGAGCTGAGCGCTTACTAACTGCGACAGCCGGTATTCCAGCTGCTGTAAGCGGGACTGGGCGCGATGAATACGGGGCTGAGGCTGCTGCTGGTTAAGGCGCTGGCTAAGGCGTAACTGCTGCTGACTTGCCCGGCGCATTTTGCCGTCCATTGCCACGGTCAGTCGCTGGCGCAGGCGCTCAAGGGTGGTTTGCTGGCGAGCCAGGCGTAATTGAGGATGCTGCTGCTGCAGGCGGTGGTGCAACTGAGTAAACCGCCGCGAGCGTTGGGCGAGGTAATAGTCCATCGCCATTTCCATACGTTGCTGCTGGGACTGGATTTGGCGCAGTAACTCCGTTTGATTGCGACTGACGATTTCCGCCGCAGCAGAAGGTGTTGGTGCACGTAAATCCGCGACAAAATCGGCGATCGTGACGTCAGTTTCATGCCCTACGGCGCTAACAACCGGGATCTTGCTTGCAAATATTGCCCGCGCAACCCGCTCATCGTTAAAGCTCCACAAATCTTCCAGCGAGCCGCCGCCGCGCCCGACAATCAGCACGTCACATTCGTTGCGCAGGTTGGCCAGCTCAATGGCGCGCACAATCTGCAGCGGGGCGTCGGCGCCCTGAACGGCAGTCGGGTAGATGATGACCGGCAGGGACGGATCGCGGCGCTGTAAAACGTGCAGCACATCGTGCAGGGCCGCCCCGGTTTTAGAGGTGATTACGCCAACCTGGCGAGCCGGAGCGGGCAGGGGCTGCTTGTGCAATGCGTCGAAAAGCCCTTCGGCGCTTAGCTTCTGCTTAAGCTGCTCGTACTGCTGTTGCAACAGCCCTTCACCGGCGGGCTGCATACTTTCGACAATAATCTGGTAGTCGCCGCGCGGCTCGTAAAGGGTGATGTTAGCGCGTACTAACACTTGCTGCCCGTGCTGCGGGCGGAAGGTTACGCGGCGGTTGCTGTTGCGGAACATCGCGCAGCGCACCTGGGCGGTATCGTCCTTTAGCGTGAAGTACCAGTGGCCCGATGAAGGCTGGCTGAAGTTAGAGATTTCACCGCTGATCCAGACCTGCCCCATTTCCTGCTCAAGCAGCAAACGCACCGTCTGATTCAGGCGAGAAACGGTAAAAATTGAGGGGGGGTTTTGTGTCGACATGTGAGCTGGATCAAATTCTAAATCAGCAGGTTATTAGGTCGATAGTACCTTCCGTTTCGCTATTAGCAAGGAGTTTTGCGAAAAAAGTGTGGATGCAATCGCTTACGCTCTGTATAATGCCGCGGCAATATTTTATCTGTTCTCATTCACCCCCAGGTTGAGATATTGCCATGCTACGTATCGCTAAAGAAGCACTGACGTTTGACGACGTTCTCCTCGTTCCCGCTCATTCCACCGTTCTGCCGAACACGGCCGACCTCAGCACTCAGCTGACAAAAACTATTCGTCTGAATATCCCTATGCTGTCCGCAGCAATGGATACCGTGACGGAAGCGCGTCTGGCTATCGCTCTGGCGCAGGAAGGTGGCCTTGGTTTCATTCACAAAAACATGTCCATTGAGCGCCAGGCTGAAGAAGTTAAGCGCGTGAAGAAACACGAAAGTGGCGTGGTAACTGACCCGCAAACCGTGCTGCCAACCACCACCCTGCGTGAAGTGAAAGAATTAACCGAGCGTAACGGCTTTGCCGGCTACCCGGTCGTCACCGAAGACAACGAGCTGGTGGGTATCATCACCGGTCGTGACGTGCGCTTTGTGACCGACCTGGCCCAGCCAGTTAGCGTGTACATGACCCCGAAAGAGCGTCTGGTTACCGTGAAAGAAGGCGAAGCGCGCGACGTCGTGCTGTCTAAAATGCACGAAAAACGCGTTGAGAAAGCGCTGGTTGTGGACGCGGGCTTCCACCTGCGCGGCATGATCACCGTAAAAGACTTCCAGAAAGCAGAGCGTAAACCTAACGCCTGTAAAGATGAGCAGGGCCGTCTGCGCGTTGGGGCTGCGGTTGGCGCAGGCGCAGGCAATGAAGAGCGCGTTGACGCGCTGGTCGCTGCTGGCGTTGATATTCTGCTGATTGACTCCTCTCACGGCCACTCCGAAGGCGTTCTGCAACGTATTCGTGAAACCCGTGCTAAATATCCTGACCTGCAAATAATCGGCGGTAACGTAGCAACCGCCGCTGGCGCTCGTGCCCTGGCTGAAGCTGGCTGCAGCGCGGTGAAGGTTGGGATCGGTCCTGGCTCCATCTGTACTACTCGTATTGTTACCGGCGTAGGTGTACCGCAGATCACCGCCGTGGCTGACGCGGTTGAAGCGCTGGAAGGCACCGGTATTCCGGTCATCGCCGACGGCGGCATTCGCTTCTCTGGCGACATCGCGAAAGCCATCGCCGCTGGCGCAGCCGCCGTTATGGTTGGCGGTATGCTGGCAGGTACCGAAGAGTCTCCGGGCGAAATCGAACTGTACCAGGGCCGTGCGTTCAAATCCTACCGCGGCATGGGTTCTCTGGGCGCGATGTCCAAAGGCTCTTCTGACCGTTACTTCCAGACCGACAACGCCGCAGACAAACTGGTACCAGAAGGTATCGAAGGCCGCGTGGCGTATAAAGGCCGTCTGAAAGAGATCGTTCACCAGCAGATGGGCGGCCTGCGTTCCTGCATGGGCCTGACCGGCTGTGGTACTATCGACTTGCTGCGCACCAAAGCAGAATTCGTACGTATCAGCGGCGCGGGCATCCAGGAAAGCCACGTTCACGACGTGACGATCACCAAAGAGTCCCCGAACTACCGTATGGGTTCTTAATCTTTATGCACCCGGCTTTATGCCGGGTGTTTTTGTTTTGTATCACTTGCCTCGGAATTAACGTCAATGACGGAAAACATTCATAAACATCGCATTCTGATCCTCGACTTCGGCTCTCAGTACACTCAGCTGGTGGCGCGCCGCGTCCGTGAGCTGGGCGTTTACTGCGAACTGTGGGCCTGGGATGTTACCGAAGCTCAAATTCGTGAGTTCAACCCAAGCGGCATCATCCTTTCCGGCGGCCCGGAAAGCACCACCGAAGCAAACAGCCCGCGTGCGCCTGAGTACGTGTTCGAAGCCGGTGTGCCGGTGTTCGGCGTTTGCTACGGCATGCAGACCATGGCTATGCAGCTGGGCGGCCACGTTGAAAGCTCTACCGAACGTGAATTCGGCTACGCGCAGGTTGAAGTGAAAACCGACAGCGCGCTGGTTCGCGGCATCGAAGACTCTCTGAGCGCAGCCGGTCAACCGCTGCTGGACGTCTGGATGAGCCACGGCGACAAAGTCACCGCCATCCCGTCTGACTTCGTGACCGTTGCCAGCACCGAAACCTGTCCGTTCGCCATTATGGCCAACGAAGAAAAACGCTTCTATGGCGTGCAGTTCCACCCGGAAGTGACCCACACCCGTCAGGGCCAGCGTCTGCTGGAGCGTTTTGTGCTGGAAATCTGCGGCTGCGAAGCGCTGTGGACCCCGGCAAAAATCATCGAAGATGCGATCGTCCGCATCCGCGAGCAGGTGGGTGACGACAAAGTTATCCTCGGCCTGTCCGGCGGCGTTGACTCTTCCGTGACCGCGATGCTGCTGCACCGCGCCATCGGCAAAAACCTGACCTGCGTGTTTGTGGACAACGGCCTGCTGCGCCTGAATGAAGCTCAGCAGGTGATGGACATGTTCGGCGACCACTTCGGCCTGAACATCGTTCACGTTGAAGGCGAAAACCGCTTCCTGACCGCGCTGGCGGGCGAGAACGACCCGGAAGCCAAGCGTAAGATCATCGGTCGCGTGTTCGTGGA
The DNA here is from genome assembly GCF_900177785.1 of Cedecea sp. NFIX57. Classification (NCBI taxonomy): domain Bacteria; kingdom Pseudomonadati; phylum Pseudomonadota; class Gammaproteobacteria; order Enterobacterales; family Enterobacteriaceae; genus Cedecea; species Cedecea sp. NFIX57. Next base: position 118,519 of record NZ_FXAS01000014.1, read on the forward strand.
AGTGTTCGACGAAGAAGCGCTGAAGCTGGAAGACGTTAAATGGCTGGCGCAGGGCACCATCTACCCTGACGTTATCGAGTCTGCGGCTTCCGCAACCGGCAAAGCACACGTCATCAAATCTCACCACAACGTGGGCGGCCTGCCGAAAGAGATGAAGATGGGCCTGGTTGAGCCACTGCGCGAGCTGTTCAAAGACGAAGTGCGTAAAATCGGTCTCGAGCTGGGCCTGCCGTACGACATGCTTTACCGCCACCCGTTCCCAGGCCCAGGCCTCGGCGTTCGCGTGCTGGGTGAAGTGAAGAAAGAGTACTGCGACCTGCTGCGCCGCGCCGACGCTATCTTCATCGAAGAGCTGCACAAAGCCGACCTGTACAACAAAGTGAGCCAGGCGTTCACCGTGTTCCTGCCGGTCCGTTCCGTGGGCGTGATGGGCGATGGCCGTAAGTACGACTGGGTTGTTTCCCTCCGTGCGGTAGAAACCATCGACTTCATGACCGCGCACTGGGCGCACCTGCCGTATGACTTCCTCGGCCGCGTGTCCAACCGCATCATCAACGAAGTGAACGGCATCTCCCGCGTGGTTTACGATATCTCCGGTAAGCCGCCTGCTACGATTGAGTGGGAATAAGTTTTAGCTTCGACTAAAAATCGCTAGTTTCAAAAATCGCCAGCAAAATCAAAGGATTTTCTGGCGATTTTTTTATCCCTCATATTCAAACACCTCCACGTAATCCCTTCCTCTTAACATCCCCAGTACCGCAAAAAATTAACTCATGTGACTCATAGTCCGTGGAGTACATTGCGCACAAAGGCGATGCTTATCCGTGTTGAAACATCAAACACGAGGGCGAAAGCATGAAAGCACAGGACTGGCATCCGGCGGATATCATCGCTGGCATCAGGAAAAAAGGCACGTCGATGGCGGCGTTATCCAGGGATTCCGGGCTGGCGTCTTCGACGCTGGCGAATGCCTTAACCCGGCACTGGCCGAAGGGCGAGCGGCTTATCGCCGAAGCGTTGGGCAAACAGCCAGAAGAGATTTGGCCTTCACGCTACCAGACTTTGAACGCTGGTGCGGTGGAAGAGGGTGATATTCACTCCCACAGTGATTGATCGTAAAACAGGTCGGTTCCGCTGTAGAAACTGACCTGTTCAACATCAAAATACTACTTATGCAACTTCATTCCCTTAATCACCTTATCCACCACTTTCTTCGGGCCGCGTATCGCCAGGCCGACCAGGTTCATGCTGTCGGCATCTTCCGCCTGGAATACTTCCCGGTTGGCTGCGTCATGCCCGGTGGAAAACATGGCGTGTACGTATGGAATCAGGGTTAGCTCGCGCTCCAGGCCTTTACGGTGCGCGGTTTGCAGCCCGGCGAGGTCGGATTCGAAAATCATCATCGGCTGGCCGGACAAATTGCCGTATTCGCGGCCTTTTGCGTCTATATAGGGCGCGCCCATGATTTCCGGGGAGGCGGCGGCCACGCCGGTGCCGAGAAAAGCCACCACGTTCAGGCGCTGCCAGGTGGGTAAATCGTCGCGTACGATAAAGGCAATTTTGGTATCAAACATCTGTCCTGCTTCTCCGTTCATCTTTCTGAGAAAGCATCATCGAAGATAGCAGGGCGGTCAGTATAGAACGTTTGTGCAGCGGCGCTGGTAAGCTACGGGGGATAGTCGATAGGCGCGCTGGAACCAGCGTCCCATATGACTTTGGTCGGCAAATCCGGTTTGTGTGGCAACTTGTGCAGGCTCTTTCCCCTGCGCCAGCAGCGAACGGGCGGTGCGCAGGCGGAGTCGCACCAGGTAAGCATGAGGTGACTGGCCAAAAACCTGCTTAAACTGGCGGTTGAGGCGGAACCTGTCGATGCCGGAGTGCAGCGCGAGTTCGTCGAGGCCGATGTCCAGATGCATTCTATCGTGAAGAAAATCCCGAACCTCATACATTTGCCGAAGCGCATCATTTGAGGCAGAAGGCGGCCTGAGGCTGATATGGCGGGAAAGCAGGGCTACAAGATGGTCGAGCGTCTGATCGCGGGCGAGTCGGCCTTCGCGATGGTGGACGGCAAAAAATGCCTGCTGAATAGCAATGCTGAGCTGCGGGTCGTCCGCCAGAGTGTTATGGAAAGCGGCTTCCAGCGTGGCGATGTTGCCCAGCCCGCGGCGCTGCATGTTCTCGCTCACCCAGGCCTGCGGCAGATAAAGCATCGCGTAGGTAAAGCCTTCGGCTTCGGGAGCGTGGCCGTCGTGCACCGCGCCCGGCTCAATCAGAATTGCTCTGCCCGGATGGCTGGTGTGCGTTGTGCGGTGGCAGTTAAAACGCTGGAGTCCTTGCTGTGTAATGCCAACTAGCACTTCGTCGTGATCGTGTGCGTCATAAGCATGGCCGGAGAAATGGGCGTTAATGCTCTCGATGCCACTCTCTTCATCGCGATTGATATCAACCCAGTCACTGCTCGTTTTGTCGCGCGTGGTCATCAATCAGGCCTCGTTAGCTACCGTGAAGAAAACCGTTTTCTCAAAAGTTAACATGTCCGATAACCATCAAATAGCATTCCCTGTAGGCCATGCAATTTGGGGGGGGAATTTATTCACTCTCAGCATCATACAAATTCTGGCTGCGCTGAATGGTGTCTATATTTTCCAGCGTCCAGTTAAACAGAATCGAGAAAGGCTCCTGCAACGATTGCCCGAGCGGGGTCAGTGAATATTCCACGCCGAGTACCCGGCCATCCAGCACTTTGCGTTTGACCATGCCGTTGCGCTCCAGCTTGCGTAGCGTCTGCGTCAGGACTCGCTGCGTCACACCCTCTAGCCTTCGCTTGATGGCGTTAAAACGCTGCGGCTCGCGAAGCACTTCCAACACCATCATCGACCACTTATCGGCTATTTGATCCAGCACGATACGGCTTGGGCAGTCTGCCCGGTAAACGATGTCACTCTTGCTCATCGGTATCCTCCAGCATCCCTGGGATGGTTAAAGTGCGTAATTGACGCCAGGTATCCAAAATATACTATCCAGGGGCTGGCGAAAATACCGGCAGGCTATTTTCCAAATGATAAAGGAAATCCCAATGAGAAAAACAAATTACAGCAAGCTCCTGCTTACTCAGCGTAATGGCGTGATGATGGTAACGATCAATAATCCGCCGGTGAATGTACTTGATGTGGCGCTCATGTCCGAACTCACCCAGGTTCTGCTTACTGTGCGTAGCGATCCCGCTATTAAGGTTTTGGTTTTCGACAGTGCAATCCCTGAATTCTTTATTGCGCACGTGGATATGACCCTGATTGATGAGCCTCACGCCTTCGACGAATTAGCTAAGGCGGCTCCTGATGGACTAAATCCTTTCCAGGCTTTTGGCGAACTCTTACGCAGCCAGCCGCAGGTTACCCTCGTGAAACTGGCTGGCCTGGCTCGGGGCGGAGGCGCGGAGTTTGTTGCCGCCGCAGACATGGTGTTTGCTGCAGAAAAACGGGCAGGTCTGGCGCAGTGTGAAGCATTAATGGGTATTGTTCCCGGCGGAGGGGCGACACAATATCTGTCCGACAGAATGACGCGAGGCAGGGCGCTTGAAGTGGTGCTGGGTGCGGAGCTGATAGATGCCAAACTGGCGGAGCGATATGGCTGGATCAACCGAGCATTACCTGATGACGAACTGGACTCTTTTGTTGAAAGACTGGCGAACAACATTGCCAGTCTGCCTGTCGGCGTGATTGAGGCGGCGAAAAAAGCAATTCCGGCATCCGATCTTAGGGAGGGGTTCCGGCGTGAGCATGAGGCCTAGGCTGGACTCTTCGCCCTGCCTGCGGCAGAGAGGTTAATCCGTGGCGGGCTGAAGGCCGGGGCGCAAACCGTCGAGGGAGAAGCGAGGCTTGAAAGCCTGCTGCGCGACCTCAGTATCTGACTCAAAAGCCCGCTATATAAATCCCGAGTGATCTGTTAAAACATCTGGCGATCCGGCTACGGCAAAAGTTAAACAAGACTGAGGTAACGAACACCATGAATAAAGCAGATCATCTCAAGGCGGTTACAGCCAAAGCCCGGGCGATCATGGCCCGGAACAATGTTGAAGCTTTGGTGGTGACCACCCCGGACAACTTTTGCCATGTCACCGGGTTTGCCAGTTTCTTTATGTACACCTTCCGCCACACCGGCGCGGCGCTGGCGGTCATTTTCCGGGATGAAAAGCTGCCATCTTTGATCGTGATGAACGAGTTTGAGGCGGCTGGTCTGCAGTTTGATCTGGCGAATTATGAGCTGAAGACCTTCCCGGTTTGGGTGGATGTCGATGAGCCTTTTAACCCACAGCGAGTGGTGAAAGAGCGGCCGATTGGCCCGCCGGTGGAGGCCGTTTTCACGTTGCTCAAGTCCACGTTGGCGGACGCGGGCGTGCTGGATAAAAATATCGCTATCGAGCTGAATGCGATGAGCAACGGCGGCAAGCAGACGCTGGATAAGGTGATCCCGAATCTACGGCTGGTGGACTCCACGGCAATTTTTAATGAGCTACGGATGGTCAAAAGCCCGTGGGAGATAGCTTTCCTGCGTAAAAGCGCGCAGGTAACCGAGTATGGCATCAGTGAAGCCTTTAAGGCGATTGGCGCGGGCTGCTCGGCCTGGGATCTCACTGCTGCCTATAAAGCAGCCGTGATGCAACACCCGGAGACCAACCTTTCGCGCTTCCATTTGATCTCGGTCGGCGATGACTTTGCCCCTAAATTAATCCCGAGCCGTGAACCCGTTAAACCGGGGGATTTAATCAAATTTGACTGCGGCGTGGATGTCGCCGGTTACGGGGCGGATTTGGCGCGAACCGTGGTGTTCCGGCAGCCAACGGCCATGGCAGAGCGAATCTACCAAACCATTCTGCTGGGCCACGAGCATATGCTTAGCCTGATTGGCCCGGGCGTGAAACTCAGCCACGTGTTTAACGACACGATGAGTAAAATCAAGGCCAATGGCTTGCCGCACTATAATCGCGGCCATTTAGGGCATGGCGATGGGCTGTTCTTAGGCCTGGAAGAGGCGCCGTTCGTGAGCGCTGCGGCAACCGAAACCTTTGAACCGGGCATGGTCTTTAGCGTGGAAACGCCTTACTACGGTATCGGCGTCGGGGCTATCATGCTGGAAGATATGTTGCTCATCACCGACGACGGCTATGAATTGTTTAGCCAGTTACCGAGGACGCTACAGCGTTTTGAGTAAGCTTAATTCGGGGCAATGAGTTGCCCCGTGAATCTCTTAATTAAGGTATTATTGCGAATGCGTGTTGCCAGCTTTGCTAAATTGAATATCTTAATTTTGGCGTGGTTGGATAGTACATTGCATTATTAAAAATAAAGGAACCGGCGAGTTTAATTTGTGTATTGAATTGTTATAAATAATGGTGGGTTATAGCAGGCGGGTTCCTTTAGAGAAAAACTAACGGATTTTAGTATAAACGGCTTACATCTACCATTTTTGCATGAGCAAGAGAATATTCAGCAGGCCTCAGTCTCATTCTTTGTTTAGCTAAATTCATTGCCTGCTGGCTGGCGCCAGAAAAATCCTTCGGATTTTGCCCCTCAGAGATGCCGCACCCTTTTTGATAGTGAAAGTTGAATGTTTTGGGAATAACGCCAGAGTAATATTCATTGGAGTACTCGGCGCTGCCACCCTGCGCTTTGATAAAGCTGACAATGTCATTCCCTATATGGCTGCTGGGAGGGGAACACCGCACGTAGCTTTGCTTACCGTCACCGCCAAAGACCGTTGCTTTAAGGCTGCTCATATTAATGTTTTTAGCTTCTAAAGTATTCTTAATTTCTCTTAAGTTTTGCTGCAACCCGATATCTGAATCAAAATGCGCGCAGAGAAGATAATCATGTTGCTCTGATACAGCATAAAGCCCCAGACAGGTTTGTATTGCCGGCATGGAAAGATCAAGCCCTTCTTTTTTGAACAGACCATATTGGCCTTGAAATACGACGACTCTCATATAATTAATTTCCTTATTAGATGGAATACCCGCGCAAAGAATATAGCAATCTAAAAAGAATGACACGTAACCATTAGTGAGATATTTCTGTAAAACGCCAGATGCCGAATCAGAATAATTGCAGTGCAATCGGGCGTAAATACTTGTCCGGCCTCAGCTAAAAAATGCCAGCTTCACCGCAAATATCGCCAGAAATAGGCCGGTAGCTTTCCCCAGCAGATAAACCATGCCTGGCCGCGAACGCACTTTCTCGGCAAGTGAAGTGGTCAGGAAGATCATTATCGAACAGTAGATAAAGGTCAGCGCGGCGGCAGTACCGGCCAGAATAGCGAACGTCGGGATCCCCAGACTGCGAGCCGGGTCGATAAACAGCGGCAGGAACATCACGTAAAACAGAATGGGTTTGGGGTTCATCAGGGTGATGACCATACCCTGCAAAAACGGCGTTCTTTTGCCGGTCACCGGCGGCGGCGGGGCGCTGGTTTTCGCCTTCATCAGCAACTGCGCACCCATCCACAGCAGGTAAGCTGCGCCCAGCCACTTAATTATCTGGAATACATGCGGTGAGGATTCGAGCAGCGCCGCCACACCCGCGATAGCCAACCACAGCAGCACCTGGTCACCCAGAATAATCCCCATCAGGCAGAGATAGCCGCTGCGCGCGCCGCCTTTGCTGGCGCTGGTGATCAGGATCAGATTCCCGGGGCCGGGAATGATTAACAGCAGGATGAAAGAGACAACAAAGGTGCCGTAATGAATGATGCCGGGCATGCTCAGGTTTTCCTTAAAAGTACTTAGTTCAGGTGATGCGTTCTTGCTTTTTATTAGCCGTACTGGCTGGCTTTATGATGGGAAGGAAGGCCGGTAGGCGGCAACCGAAAAGCGTGATATGTTTTCCTTATCTATGAAGAAATTCGATTTGTCGAAAGCTGCCCTTTCCAATAACTGACTGAAAATATGGCCGGAATAAAGCTAAATCAGCTGGAAATGCTGATAGCCGTAGTGGAAAACAATGGTTTCAGCGCCGCTGCCGCAGCATTGGGCTGTACGCAGTCGCGCATCAGCCATGCTATTGCCGAACTGGAGCAGCATCTGAACGTGCGCCTGCTTCACCGCTCGCGCAGCGGCTGTGTGCCGACAGCCGCCTGCACGCAGATCCTAAAAGATGCGAAAAAAATCATGCAGCTTCTGGACGGCATTGAGCAGACGGCGGCGGAAGCGCCGCAGCTTGCCGGGCGTGTGCGAGTGGCCTGCTTTCGCAGCGCGACGGCGAACCTGTTGCCGCCTTACTTTGAGGCGCTGGCCACGGCTCTGCCCGATATTCATCTGGATATTGATGACAGCGCAACGGAATACCATCACCTCAACGACGCGGTGGTGTCCGGGCGGGCGGATATCGGCATTACCATTCAGGGCTACCCTGATTCGCTGCACGGCGTGCCGTACATCAGCGATCCTTACGTGCTGATGCTGCCCCGCAGCTTCCGCCTGCGGCAGCCTTTTAGCTGGCAGCAGCTGGAAAATCTGCCGTTTATCCAGCCGAACGCCAACACGTTAAGCCCCGCCGTGGAGCGCTGCCGTGAGATGGGGCTGCGTAATGAGGTGGTGCATAAACTGGCCAGCGACAGCGGGATTGTCGGGCTGGTGAATCAGGGCCTGGGGTTTTCCATTATGCCGTGGCTGTCGGTGCTGCCGGTGCCGGAGAATATGCGCATTCTGGATTTGCCCCAGCCGCTGCGCCGCCATTTGTTCATCGTCACCCGCCCCGAGCTGCGCCATGAAAAAGTGATTGCCACACTGATTAACTTCCTGCGCGATAAGGCGCTGATCCGCACGACCAGCGTCTGGCGCTCGGGCATGCTGGCTTTCGATTACTGACCGGTTTTTGCCAGGCGCTCTTGCAGGCTCGCAAGATCCGGTAAAAACCAGCAGCTTTTGCCCCGATTGCATTCCACGATCAGCGCTTCGAGCGCCTTGCTCTTCCTTTGCCAGGGTTCAACGTCCCCGAGGATCGCCAGCCCAAGCCGGTAATTCACCAGCTTTTGTAGCCAAAGTCCCGCCACGCCGGTACGCAAATCGAAAAAGCTGTCGGGTAGCCGCTTGATGGGAAGGGCGATCCACTCCGCCTGCAGCTCAATGGCCTGGCCGATGCCTTCCCGCACCGCGTCGTCATCAAATGTGGAGCCTTGCTCAGCAAAACAGAGCACTTTGATTTCCCCTGTCTGGATGAGTTCTTCAGTCATCATGGCGACTCCTTTCCTTCGTTTTATGCCAGCCACTGGCTGGTCAGTGACATGGTCTGAGTGTCAAAGTCGATGCGCATCCGCACGCCGAGCGGGAGCGTCAGCATCGGGTGCGTGTGGCAGCAGTCAAAATCAGAGACAATGGGGATCTCGCGGCCATTCAGTACTTCCCTCAGGATGTGTAGCGGCGTTTTTCCGCTGCCCTGGTCGTCAAACAGCTCGTGTCTGCCGAGCACAATGGCGGCGATGCGATCGAACACGCCACACAGCAAAAGATGGGAAAACTCTCGCTCCAGCTCCGCCGCGCTGAGCAGGCTGTCCTCGATAAACAGAATATCGCCCCGGTTGATATCGGGCATGTATTCGCTGCCCCAGATGCCGTAAAGCGTATTCAGGTTGCCGCCAATGACGCGGCCTTCTACCTTGCCTGCACCCTCGAAGCACCAGCTGCCTGGCCGCAGGTTTTTCGCCCGGGACTGCGTTTCCCAGTCAAGCATCTCATCGGTCCATGCAACGGGCTGGCTCAGCGTGTACGGCAGTGCCTGAGATCGGCTGAGAATATTGAGGAAATAGTCAAACGTGCTGTCGACCAGCGGAGGGAATTCACCCAAAGAAGCCACCACCGCCGGGCCATAAAAGGTAATCAGCCCGGTCCGGTGATAGATCCCTGCCAGCAGGGCGGTCACGTCCGAATAGCCAATGATAATTTTGGGATCTTTCACCAGCTGCGCATAGTCAATATAAGGCAGCAGCGAGTTGCTGTTTAAGCCGCCGATGGCCGAAATAATGCAGCGCACGTTCGGGTCATGCAAAAGGGCATTAAACTCATCCGCCCGCTCGCGAATGGAGCCGGACCGCCAGAAATCCTTTTTGCCCGTCAGGCTGCCTTCCTGCAGACAGAATCCCTTCGACTCAATAAACGCTTTCGCCCTCTGGTAGCGCTGCGGGGCAAATGCGGTGGCCGCCGATGAGGGGGAAAACACGGCGATCGTGTCGCCCGCTGTTAAAGGGCGAGCATAAATTTGCGGCATGACGACTTCTCCCTGTGGGTCAGTTAGCGGCTGGCGGTAGCCGGGAAAACAAACACAAACTCTTCCTGTTCAAACTCATCGGGCGCTTCCCAAAGGCTGCTGGCGATGTCAAAAATCTCGTCCGGCACCACCATCGAGAACGTTTCGCCTTGCTCGGCATTGCGGCGCTGCACGCGCTCGCGGCGAACGTTTTTAGGCGCATCGAGGACATGCTCGCAAAATGGAATGCCTTCGTCCTGCAGCTGGCGGAGCAGGGCTAATCTTGGCCCCTGCTGAATCAACCCCAGCTCCAGCGCAATGCTGTTGGTGGCAAGCACCGTGCGGGCATAGCTCAGGATAAGCTCGATAAGCCGGTCCTTGCGCTCCACATACCAGGGCACAAAATTCCCGGCCGGGCGGTCGGGGCTGTAAAGCTGCACGAACCACTCGTCCAGCGCGATATGGGTAAACCCGTCGGTTTTGGCCAGGGCTTTAGCGTAGGTCGATTTACCCGCGCCAACCGGGCCTTCAATAAAATGTATTTGGTTCATCGGATAAGCTTTTTTTAGGAGGAGTTATCAGGCGCTTTTTAGCGCGTATCCGCCGATATTAGCGCGAGAAACGGCTTTTAAATAGCTACCTTATTTGTTGTTTTTATAAGAAATAACCCGATGATTGCTGATAGTTATTTTCTGGCAATTCTTAGCATCATGTTGAATTTGTGAACGCTTTTTCCTCTGCAATACTGCCCTGGCGTGTGCTGAAACGTATAAGCCCGAAGGGCAAAATTGCGCGGTATGAGGAAGTGCAGAAGCATCATGATTCAACTAGAAAACATCAATAAGATCTATCCGGGCAATGTGCAGCACGCGATCAATTCGCTGAATATGACCATCCATGAAGGGGAGTTTTGCACCTTTGTTGGCCCCAGCGGCTGCGGGAAAACCACCACGCTACGAATGATAAACCGCCTGGACATCCCGGACAGCGGTGAAGTCTATATTCAGGGAGAGCCGCTCTCCCGCGCCGATATCATTCAGATTCGCCGTAAAATTGGCTTTGTGATGCAAAGCCCGGCGCTGTTTCCGCATCGTACCGTTGCGGAAAATATCGCCACCGTGCCGCGTCTTTTAGGCTGGGACAAGCGAGCCATTTCCCGCCGGATCGACGAGCTGGTGGCGCTGATGTCCCTGAACCCGCTGGTGCTGAAGCGTTATCCCCATCAACTCTCTGGCGGGCAGCAAAGCCGGGTGTCTATCGCCCGCGCCCTTGCGGCCGATCCGCCGATTTTGCTGATGGACGAACCTTTTGCCGCCATCGATCCCGTCGTGCGCGACAGGCTGCAGGGTGAGCTGCTGGCACTGCAGGCCCGGTTGCATAAAACCATTATTCTGGTTACCCACGACATCAACGAGGCAATTCGCCTTGGCGATCGCATTGCCATTTTCCGTGAAGGCGGGCACTTAGAGCAGTTTGATACCCCGGACAACATTCTCTCCTGGCCGGCCAGCGATTTTGTGCGTGACTTTATTGGCCCTGAACCCAACCTCAAGCGGTTGGGCATGATGCGCGTGGGAGATCTGCCGCGTCGGGATGTGCCGGTCTTCACGCACGATGAGCCAGCATCCACCGACTCTGCGTTGCTCCACGGGCAGCGTGCGTTGGTCCTGGACGCCGAAGGGCGGCCTCAGCACTGGCAGGAAAACGGGCAGCAGTTGCCGGTCCGTATTGCCAAAGAAAGTGAGTCGCTGCGCCACGTTTACAGCACCCTGCTGGACGTCCCACAGGGCGTGCTGGTGCGTGTCACTGCTGAAGGGCACTACGCGGGAGCAGTGGACAGCGCTCTGTTAAGCGATGCGCTTAACCGGCACCAGGAGCTGCACCGCAATGATTGACTGGCAATGGGTGACCGACAATCTCGACATGATAGGTGAGTTGATGCTGCAGCATTTGCAGATGGTGTTGCTGTCCCTTGCGATGGGGACACTGCTGACCGCCGGAATGCTTTTACTGTCCATCGTCTGGCCCGCGCTGTCTGGCCCACTGATTTCCCTGAGCGGGGTGCTGTTTACCATCCCGTCGCTGGCGCTGTTTATTCTGCTGCTGCCGTGGACCGGGCTGTCTGTTACCACGGCGGTGATTGGCCTGACGCTTTATTCGCTGCTGATCCTGCTGCGTAACGTGCTGGCGGGCATGCAAAAACTGCCTGCCGACGTGCTGGAATCTGGCCGGGCACTGGGCTACACGCGCTTTGGCCGTTTTATCGACGTGGAGCTGTTTCTGATTCTGCCCGCGCTGTTTGCCGGGCTGCGCATCGCCTCCGTGACGCTGGTGGGGTTAGTGATCGTCACCGCGCTGATAGGCCAGGGCGGGCTGGGGCAGCTCATGATCCTTGGATTCAATCAAAACTTTTTAACGCCGATTCTGGTCAGCCTGGCACTGAGCCTGGTGCTGTCGCTGGGGCTTGACCTGCTGATCGCGCGTCTCGGCTACAGCCTGACGGGGTGGACGCGCTGATGGAGATCGTACATCAAACCTGGCTTTGGTTTTTGCAGGCCGACCACTGGGGCGGCGATCTCGGCATCTGGCACCGCTTTGGCGAGCATCTCTATTACGTGCTGATAAGCCTGCTGCTCGGGGTGCTGATCGCCCAGCCGCTCGGCATTCTGCTCGGCTACTGGCGGCGTGGAGCGTTTTTCGCCATCAACTTGTTCAATATCGGCCAGGCGTTCCCTTCGCTGGGGATCATCTTGCTGTGCATCATGCTGCTGGGTTTTAACGATGTGCCGGTGTTTATCGCCCTTGTCGCGCTGGCGATTCCGCCGATGCTGACCAACACCTACGTAGGCATCAGCCATGCCGATCAAACGCTGTGCGATGCGGCCAAAGCGATGGGCATGACGCCGCTGCAAAGCCTGATCAAAGTGCGTATTCCGCTGGCGATGCCGCTGATTTTTGCCGGGATCCGAACCTCGTTGCTGCAGCTTATTGCGACGGCGGTGGTTGCCGCCTACGCCGGGCTGGATGGCCTCGGGCGCTTCCTGATCGACGGCCTGGGGCAGCGCGACTACCCGCAGGTGATCGCTGGTTCGGTGGTGATTTCCCTGCTGGCGGTCGGCTGCGAACTGCTGATGTCGCAGGTGGCTAAACGCTGGCTCAAGTTTGCAATACCAACCGCAGGTTAGAACTTGCGCACAACACAACATAAAAGAGAGAAGGGTGATGATGATGAAAAACTGGCTGACTACGGCGAGCAAAAGATTCCAACTGACTTTACTGGCGGCAGGGCTGGCAAGTGTCGGGTTTGCGGCGCACGCGGAAACCGTCACGATTGGCGGGGCAAACTACTCAGAACAAACGATCCTGGCCAATATCTACGCCAGCGCATTAAAGCAGCAGGGCATCGAGGTCAAAACGCGCCTTAACCTCGGCAACCGCGAAATTATCATTCCGGCGCTGAAATCCGGCGAGCTGGACGTGGTGCCGGAGTATCTTGGCGCGCTGCTGAACTATTACCACGGCGGCAGTAAAGCGACGACCGAACAGGAAGTCTCTGCTGAACTGCAGCAGGCGCTACCGGCGGATCTTGCGCTGCTGAAACCCTCCTCGGCGGCTTCCATTACCGCATGGGGCGTGCGCGAAGAGACGGCCAAAAAATATAACCTGAAAACCCTGTCCGATCTGGCGAAGGTTGCCCCTGAGCTTGTGGTCGGTGGCTCGCCGGAAGTGGCCACCCGCGCCCTTGGTCTGCCTGGGTTGGAGCGCGTGTACGGCATCAAATTCAAATCCTTTAAGTCGCTGGATATCGGTGGCCCGCTGAGTCGCCTGGCGCTGAATTCCGGCAAAATCGACGTGGCAACGCTGGTATCGACCCAGGGCGATCTGCTGAAAGAGAAGTGGGTGGTGCTGGAGGATGACAAACACGAGCAGCCGGCTCAGAACCTGGTCCCGCTGGTGCATAAAGGCGCCGTTTCACCAAAAGTGGAGGAAGTGCTCAACGATATCTCCGCCAAATTGACCACCAAAGATTTGATCCAGCTGAACAAGCGGGTGGACGTCGATCATAAAGATCCGGCTAAAGTTGCCGACCAGTGGGTAAAAGAAAAACTGGCCGCTAAATAATGAGTCCCCGGCCAGGGAGGGCCATTTCACAACGAGTATCCCGTCATGCCGCAAGCTACCGCCATTTTTAACCTGTTCTTCTTTAACCCGCAGGGTGATTATCGTTTTTCCTGGCGCCATCCGAACGCGCCGGGCAAAGAGATTTTTACCCTGAAGTATTACGCCGACCTGGCGCGCAGGGCCGAAGTCGCCGCGCTGGATAACATTTTTATCGCCGACCATGTCGCCATCTGGGACACGGTGCCGAGCGGCGTGCCGCATTACGCGAATCCGCGACTTGAGCCGATCACCCTGCTGGCCGCGCTTTCGGCGGTGACCGAAAACATCGGCCTGATGGCGACGGCGTCAACGTCCTACACCGAGCCCTATAACCTGGCGCGCTATTTTGCCTCGCTTGACCATTTGAGCGGAGGGCGGGCGAGCTGGAATGTCGTCACATCATGGCTGCCGGAAGAAGCGGCCAACTACGGGCTGGATACCTTGCCGGAGCACGGCAGGCGCTACGAGCGCGCCGCAGAGTTTATCGCAGTGGTCAGAAAACTTTGGGATTCCTGGGAAGAGGAAGCCGTGCTGATCGATAAGCAAAGCGGCTATTTTGCCGATCCTGAGCGTGTACATCCGCTCAACCACGCAGGCGAGTTCTTTAAGGTGCGCGGCCCGCTGAACGTGCCGCGCCCGCCGCAGGGGCACCCGATTGTGGTGCAGGCTGGCTCCTCCGAATCCGGTAAAGCGCTGGCGGCGGCCCAGGCCGATATTCACTTTGTGTTTATGAGCAATATCGAGAAAGGGCTGGCCTATCGCGAGGATATGAATAAACGCCTGCGTGAAAATGGGCGCGAGCCGGAACACTTTAAGATCCTCGGCGGCGTGCTGCCGGTGGTGGTGAATACGGCGGAAGAAAAAGAACAGCGCCGGGCGCTGATTCAGACGCTGATGAACGACCAGATGGCGCTGGATCTCCTCAGTACTTATCTGCGGATGGATATGGGGGAATACGATCGCCATGCGCCGCTGCCGCCTTTACCGGATGAACAGGGCTTTGACGGACTGAGAACCGCGCTGCAGATCATTAAGGGTTACGATCCTGCACTGACGGTGCTGGAATTGGGCAGATTATTGCTTCAAAGCTCCGACAGCTGGCTGGTCATCGGTACCGCGCAGGAAGTTGCCGACACGCTGAGTGAGGCGTTTCATGCCGGGGCCGTGGACGGCTATAACCTGATGTTCCCGTTCCTGCCGGTGGATTTCGATAATTTTGTCGACCAGGTGGCGCCGATTTTGAAAGAAAGCGGGGTGATGCAGCAGGCTTACCGGCCAGGTACGCTGCGTGAGAAGCTGGGGTTGCCGCTGGTGGGGAATCAGTTTAAGCGGGGGTGACAGGTTCGCCCCTCACCCTAACCCTCTCCCCACGGGGGAGAGGGGACTAAATAGTGTTGGGATTGACGAATACTCCCTCTCCCCCTGGGAGAGGGCCGGGGTGAGGGCAAAAGCAGTAACCTAAAGCGTCACCAAACCACTAGCCGCAGCTTTCTGCGCCGCATCGCTAATCGTCTGATAATCATCCCGGTCGGTCGCGGTAAAATCCTTTATTAGCAACGCATCCCTCACGGCTCGCCACTCAGGCTCGCTCACCAGCCGTTTCAACGCGCGGCGCAGCTGCGCCAGTTCCGCCGCCGAAGTTTGTGCCGAAGTGATCATCGGCAAACCTGGCGCCAGCGCCGTTGTGCCAATAGAAACCAGGCCTGCAACGCGTTCCGGTTCGTGGTGAGCCACCAAAGCGAAGGTAACGGCATCAATGGCGGCAATATCACTTGTGCCGGCCTGTACCTCCGCCAGCGACTGGCGGTGGCTGCCGCTAAAGGCGATGTCTGAGAAGAACTTCCCGTCTTTTTGCAGCGGGGCGACCAGGCTACGCAGGCCGTGATAGCCGGACTGCGAATCGTCACTGTTGCAGACGACGCGTTTGCCCCGGAAATCTGCCAGCGTTTTTCCTGCGTCGGCTTCACGAACAATCAGCAGGCTGCTGTAGTGAAATCCTTCGCAGCCTGCCGCCTGATAATGAAACGTACCGACGACCTGCACGTTCGGCAGCAGGGCGCGCAGCGGATAACCGCAGGTCTGGCTGAGCAGCAGCCGCGAGTCTTGCCAGTGGTTCAGGCGGTCTTCGGGTTCGCTATAAATCAGGCTATCGCCGTCCAGCCCTTCTTCGCTCAGCAGTTGGCGCAAAGCAGCTAATAGCGCTTCGGTATCCGGGTGATGCACGTCGTACATTGGCAGCGAGAAAAGCTTACTCATGGGCTTTCTCCTGCGGCACCGCATCCTGCGCCAGGCGGCCGTCCGGGAAGAACGGGTTAATTTCCACCTGGATCGGTTTAATCAGGTGCTCGCGCATCAACTCGCCGTAGCCGTTCACAAAGAAGCCCTGGTTCCGCTGCAGGTACTCCTCTTTGTAGGCACGGTAAACGGTTGGCAGCCCGTACCACGGAATCCCTGGGAGATCGTGGTGCACGGAGTGATAGTTCAGGTTTAAGAACAGCAGGCGCCAGAACATGCCCGCTTCGTTAATCACCGTCCGGGCCTCAGGATCTTCCGCCGCGCGATGTTCGAAGAAAGAGCGGACTTTGGTCATCGCCAGCATCGGCCAGGTGACGACCAGCAGGTAGTAAATCACCGAGAAATCATGCTTCACCAGCCAGCCGAGCACCGGGATTAGCAGAAGAATATGTACTGTCCACATCGCCATTGCCGGGCGATTGCCGCTGCGGAACGTTTCCCAGATATTGACCACTGTCCAGCGCATGGTCAGCACCGGCGTCAGCAGCAGCCTGCCAGGGAAGGTGTTACGCAGGCGCACCAGCAGACGTTGAACGCCGCTAAAATGCTGCCAGCGGCGGCGGGTAAAGTAGTAACTTTCCGGGTCAGTCTCCGGCACGGTTAAATCTTCATCCTGGTGATGTTTAAGATGCAGGTCGCGATAAGTGCCGTACGGATACCAGATAGAAAAGGGCATTAACCCGAACAGCTGGTTCAGGCGCGGGAAGCGGGTTGGATGGCCGTGCAGAAGTTCGTGCTGCAGCGACATATACCAGGTGGCTAACCAGATGAGCAGCAGCGTTGCCGGGAAGAGGCCAATAGTTTTCCACCACGCCACGGTGGAAAACCAGCCGCCATAAATCGTGATAATCAGCAGCCAGGTGGGCAGCTCCGTGCGCCACAGCCACGAACGCCGTAGTTTACTGACAAATTCTCGCTGTTCTTCATGTAAATAGACCGATGCTCTGCCACTCATTTAACTTATCGCTGCCCGCAATTAATCGTTGATTTGAGCAGAGAGTAAATCGTCGCCGCTAAAGCCCATAGGAATATAAATAGCTATGCTTAGAACATAAAATGCTTAAACAAGAAGAGGAGATAAAGGACGAAAGACGAAGCGGCATAAAGGAATAAAAAGGCGGCTTTTGGCCGCCCAGGGGCATTACATTGATTCAATGCCAACCCGCTGACCATAGGAGAGTTCAAGCGTATTGCCGTCCGGGTCGGCAAAGAACACGAAGTAACCCACCGGATCGCCGAGCTGCTCTGGTTCTCTGCGCAACACACCTTCGGCTCTCGCCATTTCCGTCTTGTGATCAATCTCTTCTTTGGTTGCGCAGGCCACGCCCAGGTGACCAAAATTTCCCAGCGGCGTGTCGGTGTTGTTGTCCGCCTGTACCAGCACCAGCGCAAAAGGCCGGGTGCGATCGCTTAGCCAGGCAACCTTGCGCGCGTCCGGCAGGTTGGGTTCGCGCTGGTGAATCACCTGCATAGCGGTATAGCGGAGGTAAAAATCGACGCTTTTATCCAGATCCTTCACCATAAAGGCGACGTGGGTAAAGCCGACATCAATCTGTTCCATACTGTGCCTATTCAGCTGTTTTTGATGGCGTGACTTTACAACCTCAAGTTAACTTTAGGTCAAGGCGAGGGGCCAGCAAACGGGACGCTTGAGCATTTTTGAACAAGTGATAAGAAACGGAAAGAGCGCGCGGGGGAACCGACGGACTAGCGGTTAGCGCTGTCCACCTGCTGGCTGCTTTGTTGGGTTTCTGCTTTTTTATCCTGATGGTGGTACCAGGCCCCGATAGAGGAATAAATAAAGCGACCAAAAAAGAACAGGAAACTGATGAGCAGAATAATGCGGGTCATGCGATTATTGAAACGGTTTCGTCTTTGCATAGTCGTAACCTGTGTCACGCAGGGGTCCTTGAAGTTGGCCCGGCTGTGCGGGCGACGGGGCTATTTAGTCACACTGAACCACTCAGGTCAATTATTCATCATGTAAAAACGGCCTGAATGAATGATTCATGGGCATTTCATTCATGAGGTGAATTTGTTGTGAACTAAGATGAATCATATTCAGTCTGAATTTTACCTCAGCAGTGATTCATTGAATTGATACTGATATGCATCAATTATTCTTAATGTTAGCGAACTAAAATTTGCCCCCCGTACAAACGGAAGATGGGCCGTAACTAACCGGAAAGGATATCCGGGAGATACCCGAAGAGGAACAGGGGTTTTGGCGAAGAAGTATGCAACTGGTTAGCTGGTATAAAAAATCAAAAAATAAATGGTGGGCACAGCCCCTGATTCTCCCCAGCCTTCTATTGCCGCTGGTGGCAACGTTCAACGCGCAAACGGTGTTGGATGGCGGGAGAGTTTTTCTGCTTTATATGTCGCTCCCGCTGCTAACTGCATGCATCGTGCTGTTTGGGCGCGCGGCTATTCCGGGCATTGTTCTGGCGCTGCTGATTCGCTATCTGCCCTCGGAAGGCGGGTGGGTTGCGCTGCTGGCCGTCTTACACTTTATCGTGCCGATTACGGTCAGCTGGAGCTGTTACCGCTATTTTGTGCCGCGACGCAACGCGGTGACCTTTGGCATGATTCAGCTCACCGCTCAGCGTATGTTTTGGCTGGTGCTGGTAAACGCTGCGCTATTTCTGGTGTTCTATGAACTGGCGTTATTTTTAGGCTGGTACGATCGGAGCTTTTCTATTCTGTCCGCCACGCCGTGGAGCGCCCGGACATTAATTAATTTCCAGGCCGTGCTGGTGGGGGGATTAACCGGGCTGCCGTTCTTCTATTTTATTTTGCGAATGATAGTGCACCCGCGCTTTATCAAAAGCTTCTGGTCCCGTATGCGGGGGCAGCGGCAGAAGGGCGTGACGCGAAGTGAGATGTTGCTGTGGGCGGCTCTCGTCGGTTTGCTTATTTGGCTGCTGTTGTACCCGATTAGCCAGAACAAAACGATTTTTAATACCGATTACACGCTGACGCTTATTCTGCCCGTGATGCTATGGGGGGCGATGCGTTTCGGCTTTCTGTTTATTACCAACGCCTGGAGCGTGGTGCTGATTATTCTCTGCGGTGGTTTCCACAATTACTTGCCGCCGGATATGGGCTTTCAGCTGCATTTGGCCATTGCGTCGTCCTGTTATGCAGTGTTCTCCATTACCATCTATTTAATGGCGTCGGTCACCACCCGACAGCGCTTCTTGCACTATAAAGCCCGCCGCGTGGCGTTTATCGATCCGATGATGCAGATGCCGAATCTACGCGCGTTATCTCGCGACCTGGGGAATACGCCCTGGTCGGCGCTAGGGTTTGTGTCGATTCCCGAGCTGGAGCTGCTGGGGCGAAACTACGGCGTTTTGCTACGCATTCAATACAAACAGCAGCTGGCAGAGTATTTGCGCGGCCAGCTGTCGCCCGGCGAGAGGGTGTACAACCTTTCCGGGCACGACCTCGCTCTGCGCCTCAATTATGAATCCCATCAGGCTAAAATTGAGTCCCTTTACGCCCACGCCCGGCGGTTCCGCTTTATGTGGGACGGGATGCCGCTGCAGCCGCAAATCGGCATTAGCTACTGCTTTGTGCGTCATCCGGTGTCCCATCTCTACTTGTTGCTCGGTGAGTTAAGCACCATGGCCGGCGTGTCGCTCTCCACGCAGCAGCCCGAAAGCCTGCAGCAAAAAGGCTCCAATCACATTCAGAATGCGGTCAAACGCAAAGTTGAAATGATGAACCGCCTGCAAGACGCGCTCGACCGGGACCTGTTTGTGCTGATGGCGCAGCGTATTGAAGGGCTGCGGGGCGACGCCTACTACGAGGTGCTGCTGCGGATGCGTGGCGATAAAGGCGAATTGCTGTCGCCGGATCTCTTTTTGCCCGTCGCCCATGAGTTTGGGCTTTCCTCCCGCATTGACCGCTGGGTGCTGAATGCCGCCCTGCAGTTTATGGATAAGCACCGCGACAGTTTGCCTGGCTGCCGGCTTGCCATTAACCTGACGCCCGCTTCAGTGTGCCAGGCTCAGCTTCCGGATGATGTCCAGCATTTGCTGACGAAGTACCGCATTGAGCCGTGGCAACTGGTCTTCGAAGTCACAGAAAGTCACTCTTTAACCAATCTTGAACAGGCCAATGTGACGTTGAAAATGCTGCAGCGCATGGGTTGCCGGGTGGCTATCGACGACTTTGGCACCGGCTATGCCAGCTATGCACGTCTCAAAGAGCTGAGCGCCGATATCCTTAAAATCGACGGCAGTTTTATCCGCAATATTTTAACCAGCAGCCTGGATTACCAGGTAGTGAGTTCGATATGCCAGCTGGCAAGAATGAAGAAGATGCAGGTCGTGGCGGAATATGTGGAAACGCAGGCGTTGAAAGATGCCGTCCGGGCGATGGGCATGGATTATGTTCAGGGGTATTTGATTGGTCGCCCTCAGCCGCTGGAGAGCCTTGTAGAAGAACAAAGCCCCCTGCGCCGGAAGACGCCAGGGGGCTGATGGAGTGAATCAGGCGGAGAGCGCCTCTTCGGCCTCTTCCTCAATGATCAGCTTCCACCCGGTCATACTTTCCCAATAGAGCTGTTCGCGCTCCAAATCCAGCTGTACCAGCGTGTTCTGGCTGAACCAGTCGTGCGGGAAGCGCAGCGTCCAGTGGTTGTCGTCGGTTTCCAGCACCAGCGTTGGCGGCGTGGTTGTCGCCTGGCGCTGGTTATTCAGCAGCGTAGCCAGGCGAATCAGCTGAATCAGCGGCAGGAACTGTTTCTTTTTAAACAGCGTGAAGCGCGGCAGATCGTCCAGCTTGATGGCCTTACGATGGTAGCGCACCAGGGAGGCCATCAGCACCTGCTGTTCCTGGTTGAAGCCCGGCAGGTTGCTGTTTTGCAGAATATAGGCCGAGTGGCGGTGCATCCCGCTGTGGTTGATGCTCAGCCCGACTTCGTGCAGCATCGCGGCCCATTTCAGCAGCGCGGCCATCTGTGGGTTTGCCAGCTTGTGGTTCTGTGTTTCCCACTGTTGGTACAGCAGCTCAACGGTTTCCAGCACCCGGCGGGCCTGATCGCTGTCGATGTGGTACTGCTCCGCCAGGCTTTGCGCGGTGCGAATACGAATATCCTGATGGCGGAAACGGCCTTCCATTTCGTACAGCACGCCTTCGCGCAGCGCGCCGTCAGAAAGACGCAGCTCGCGGATGGCGAGCGCATCAAATACGCCGCAGAGAATGGCCAGCCCAGGCACAAACACCGCTTTACGCTCTTCGGACAGGCCCGGCAGGCTCAGGGCGTCGAAGGTTTTAAACTTCAGCACTTCCTGCTGCAGCATCTCCAGGCGCTCCGGGGTGATCATCCCGTCTTTTTCGCCCATCTCAATCAGCACTTCATGCGCCGCTTTGATGGAGCCAGAGGCGCCCATCGCGACTTTCCAGCCCTGCAGGCGATATTGCCAGGCAAGGGTTTCCAGTTTTTGGATCGCCGCCATGCGGGCGCGCTTGAAGCTTTCCGGGCTGATGATGCCGCCGGGGAAGAAGTTTTGCGCGAAGCTGACGCAGCCCATACGGCGGCTTTCCACCAGCATCGGCTCAAAATCTTCGCCGATCACCAGTTCGGTGGAGCCCCCGCCGATATCAATCACCAGCTTGCGGCCTTTCTCCGGCTGAGTGTGTTCCACGCCCATAAAAATCAGACGGGCTTCTTCGTTCCCGGGAATGATTTCAATGGGGTAGGGGATCACTTTCTCAGCGCGTTTCAGAAACTCGGCGGCATTGGTGGCCTCGCGAAGCGAGTGGGTGCCCACAATGCACACGTTGTCTGCTGCAAATCCCTGCAGGCGTTCGGCAAACAGCGCCAGGCAGGAGAGCCCACGCTCCATGGCCTCCTCGCTTAATTTGTTATCGGGCCCGAGGCCATCCGCGAGGTGCACGCGCTGCTTCAGGCGGCCAATGATTTGCATGGCGCCATCCACCACACGGGCAATGACCATGTGGAAGCTGTTCGAGCCGAGGTCGACCGCAGCAAATTCCTGCGGCCGTGGAGCATGGTTTGATATCGGCATAATTTTATCTTCGCCTGAGAGCGTTAGTCAGGTTGTTCCAGAGTTTTAATATAATCGTAGATCGCCAGTTGCGAACGCACTTTCCGGCGGTTGCCGCGCGGCACATAGCGATTACTCAGTTCTTTGTCGATGATGCGCGCTTTCACCGTGTCGTTCAGCTGGATATCGATAATATCGAGCATACGCTGCTTCAGGCGCGGATCGAGGACCGGGACGGCCACTTCAATGCGGTAGTCGATGTTACGGGTCATCCAGTCGGCTGAGGAGAGGAAGACTTTTTTATCGCCACCGTTTTCAAAAATATAGACCCGGTCGTGCTCGAGGTAACGGTCAACGATACTCTGCACGCGGATATTATCGCTGATCCCGTCGAGTTCTGGAATCAGCGAACACATGCCGCGTATCAGCAGGTTCACCTTCACGCCCGCGCTGGACGCGGCATAAAGTCTGTCCACCAGGCCTTTGTCCACCAGGTTATTCAGCTTCAGCGTGATCCCGGCAGGTTGCCCGTTTTGGGCATTTTTGATTTCGCGATCGACCAAATCGTAAAGCAGGCGGCGCGAGTTCTGCGGCGACACCAGCAGATAGTCGAAGGTCACCGGGCGATACGGGTTTTCGATAAAGTTAAATACGCGACGCACTTCGTTGGTGATACGCGCATCGGCGGTTAACAGGGAATAGTCCGTATAAAGACGGGCGGTTTTCTCGTTAAAGTTACCGGTCCCGATGTGCGCATAACGCACAATCTCTTCGCCTTCCATTCGCGAGATAAGGAACAGTTTGGCGTGAATTTTCAGCCCCGGCGCGGAGAAGATTACGTGGACGCCCGCCTCGGTAAGGCGCTTCGCCCAGTGGATGTTCGCCTCTTCGTCGAAACGCGCCTGCAGCTCAACCACCACGGTCACTTTCTTGCCGTTATGCGCGGCGTGGATCATCGAATCAATAATGCGCGAGTCTTTTGCCACGCGGTAAATATTGATTTTAATCGCCAGCACGCTCGGGTCGAAGGAGGCCTGGCGCAGCAACTCAAGGACGTGTTCGAAGGTGTGGTACGGGTAATAAAGCAGGACATCGCGTTCGCGAATGGCGTCGAATCCGTTACGGAATTTATCGAACCAGATGTGGCGCAGGCGAGGCAGCGGCTTATTCACCAGGTTAGCTTTCCCGACGTTCGGGAAGCCAATAAAGTCTTTGAAGTTGTGGTAGCGCCCGCCGGGAATGATTGAGTCGTAGTTGGAAATGGTCAGCTTGTCGCGCAGCATTTCCACCATCGCATCCGGCATATCGCGCTGATAAACAAAGCGCACCGGCTCGGCGGTCAGGCGCTGTTTCAGGCTGGAGGACATCAGTTCCAGCAGGCTGGATTCCATTTCGGTGACCAGGTCGTACTCGGCGTCACGCGTCATCTTCATTGAATAGGCGTTGAGCGCGTCGTAGTCGAAGAACCCTTTGAAGATCTCGTCCAGGCAATAGCGCAGGATGTTATCCAGCAGGATCATCGGCTTGCGGCGACGTGGCGCTTCCGGCGGCAGGTTCACAAACCGCGGCACTTTGTCTGACGGGATCTCCAGCAGCGCGTAGCGAATGCTGTCCCCGCGAATAATTTCGACCGCCAGATAGGTGTAGTCATCCTTCAGGAACTGCACCAGGTCGGTATCGCGGTTGATCAAAATCGGCGTGATGTGCGGGCGAAGCTGATGCTTGAAGTAGCTGCGCAGCCAGCTTTGCTGATTTTCGGAAAGCTGGCGTTCGTTAATCAGGAAGATTTGGTTGCGCGCCATCTCCAGCAGCAACTCGTTATACAGGCTGTCAAATTCCTGATCGGCCTTCAGCACCCGGGCCTGAATTTTATTCAGCAGATGGCGCTGGTTGGAAGGAGAACCCTGTTCTTCACTGATTAAAATGCGGCGCTTTAGTTCGGCGAAACGCACTTTATAGAATTCATCGAGGTTATTGGAGTAGATGCCGAGAAAACGCATCCTTTCAATCAACGGGTTGAGCTTGTCCGCCGCTTCCTGCAGAACGCGTTCGTTAAAAGACAACCAGCTCAGTTCTTTTTCGATATACAGCTTATCCTGACCCATTAGTCCTCACACTCCGTTTTCGTGGACGTGGCAATGCCGTCACCGTCACGTCAGTTATTATGGCGAGCTTTAGCGGAGAATGTCCAACTATGCAGATGAAACTCTCTCATCTGACCATGACAACTTTATGAGAGACAGACACAAAAAAAGGGCCGAAGCCCTTTTTAGTTAAATTATTCTGCTGCATGTCCCTGCGGGGGCAGCTGTACGCCATCAAGCCAGGCGGCGTTTTGGCGCATTTTTAGGCGATCGTCGAGGAACCAGCTGACGACCAGCGGGTAAATCGCGTGTTCCTGATGCTGAACGCGAGCGGTGATTTCGTCCTCATCATCCCCTTCAAATACCGGCACTTTGGCCTGCAGAATGACCGGGCCGCCGTCCAGTTCGTCAGTGACAAAATGCACGGAGGTGCCGTGCTCTTCGTCGCCGTTTTCCAGCACCTGGCGGTGGGTATGCAGACCGGGATATTTCGGCAGCAGGGAAGGGTGAATGTTGAGTAAACGACCGCTGTAGCGCGCCACAAAAGCAGGGCTGAGAATGCGCATATAACCCGCCAGCACCACGACGTCTGGCGCGTAGGCGTCAATCTCCTGCATCAGCTGGCGATCGAACGCTTCGCGGCTGGCAAACTCGCTTGCCGCCAGCGCGTGGGTCGGGATCCCGGCCTCGCGGGCTCGCTCAAGGCCGAACGCGTCGGCCTTATTGCTGAACACCGCGCTGATGGTGCCGTTAATCTTCTTCTGCTGGCAGGCGTCAATGATCGCCTGCAGATTGCTTCCGTTACCGGAAATCAGCACCACAATGTGTTTCATTACTCAATAACCACGCGCTCTTCGGAATCAGATGCCTTGATGATACCGATTTTCCACGCCTTTTCACCTTTGGCCTGCATCAGCGCAACGGCTTTATCCGCTTCTGCTGCCGGCAGCGCAATGACCATGCCCACGCCGCAGTTAAAGGTGCGGTACATTTCGTGGCGGCTGATGTTGCCAGCCTGCTGCAGCCAGTTGAAGACCGCTGGCCACTGCCAGGAAGATTCGGCGATCACGGCCTGGGTGTTGTCCGGCAGCACGCGCGGGATATTTTCCCAGAAGCCGCCGCCGGTCAGGTGGGCGATGGCGTGAACATCCACGTTTTCAATCAGTTCAAGGATGTTTTTCACGTAAATGCGGGTTGGCTCGAGCAGGTGGTCCGCCAGCGGTTTCCCTTCCAGTTCGGTGGTCAGCGGGTCGGTGCCGCTCACTTCCAGCACTTTGCGCACCAGCGAGTAGCCGTTGGAGTGCGGGCCGCTTGAGCCCAGCGCAATCAGGACATCGCCATCGGCAACTTTAGACCCGTCGATGATTTCAGACTTCTCAACCACGCCGACGCAGAACCCGGCCACGTCGTAGTCTTCCCCGTGATACATGCCCGGCATTTCAGCGGTTTCACCGCCCACCAGCGAGCAGCCTGACTGCAGGCAGCCTTCGGCGATGCCGGTGATAACGCTGGCGGCGGTATCTACGTCCAGTTTGCCGGTAGCGTAGTAGTCAAGGAAGAACAGCGGCTCGGCGCCCTGGACCACCAGGTCGTTCACGCACATGGCGACGAGGTCAATGCCGATCGCGTCGTGGCGTTTTAAATCCATGGCCAGACGCAGCTTGGTGCCCACACCGTCGGTGCCGGAAACCAGAACCGGTTCGCGATATTTCTGAGGCAACGCGCACAGCGCACCGAAACCGCCCAGTCCACCCATTACTTCCGGGCGGCGGGTTTTTTTCACTACGCCTTTAATTCTGTCGACCAGAGCGTTACCAGCATCAATATCTACACCGGCATCTTTATAGCTGAGAGAGGTTTTATCGGTCACTGCTCGTTCCCCACGGGTGGTATATAAGAAAAACGCGGCAATTCTAACAGTGCAGGCAAACGTTTGCGAGCCTCTTATCATCGGCAAGAAAAGAATTCCTGAGATAGACTCAATCCAGTCCGGTTGATCTCGATCATCCCATTAGCTGTAGCGCAGCGGCAAAAAAGCGGTATAATCCGGCGATTTTTTTTGTGGTAGCCAACTATCTCGGGGGAGAAAGAGTATGAAGATCGTGGAAGTGAAACACCCACTCGTCAAACACAAGCTGGGCCTGATGCGCGAGCAAGACATCAGCACCAAGCGCTTTCGTGAACTCGCCTCTGAAGTAGGCAGCCTGCTTACCTATGAAGCCACTGCGGATCTGGAAACCGAGAAAGTCACCATCGAAGGCTGGAACGGCCCGGTGGAAGTCGACCAGATCAAAGGCAAGAAAATTACCGTTGTGCCAATTCTACGTGCCGGTCTGGGTATGATGGAAGGCGTTCTGGAAAACGTACCAAGCGCGCGTATCAGCGTCGTCGGCGTTTACCGCGATGAAGAAACCCTGCAGCCGGTGCCTTACTTCCAGAAGCTGGTTTCTAATATAGAAGAACGTATGGCGCTGGTGGTCGACCCGATGCTGGCGACCGGCGGCTCTATGATTGCCACCATCGACCTGCTGAAAAAAGCGGGCTGTACCAGCATTAAGGTACTGGTGCTGGTTGCCGCGCCGGAAGGCATCGCCGCGCTGGAAAAAGCGCACCCGGACGTGGAGCTGTACACCGCGTCTATCGATCAGGGCCTCAACGAGCACGGGTACATTATTCCTGGCCTCGGTGATGCGGGCGATAAGATATTCGGAACCAAATAAGATTCATCAGCCGACTTTGAAAGTCGGCTTTTTTTTGATTGCAGCAAACACCGTTCGTTAAAAATAACACTCAGAGGAAAACAACATGACCCGCCGCGCCATTGGGGTAAGTGAACGCCCGCCCTTACTGCAAACGATTCCGTTGAGCCTGCAGCATCTGTTCGCCATGTTCGGCGCGACCGTGCTGGTGCCAATTCTGTTCCACATCAACCCGGCCACGGTGCTGCTGTTTAACGGCATCGGCACTCTGCTTTACCTGTTCATCTGTAAAGGCAAAATCCCGGCTTATCTCGGCTCCAGCTTCGCGTTTATCTCTCCGGTCTTGCTGCTGCTGCCGCTGGGATATGAAGTGGCGCTCGGCGGATTCATTATGTGCGGCGTGCTGTTCTGCATCGTGGCGCTGATTGTGAAAAAAGCCGGTACAGGCTGGCTGGACGTGATGTTCCCTCCGGCGGCGATGGGCGCGATTGTTGCGGTTATCGGCCTTGAGCTGGCGGGCGTGGCGGCCAACATGGCTGGGCTGCTGCCTGCGGAAGGCGCATCCCCGGATTCCACCACCATTATTATCTCGCTGGTCACGCTGGCGGTGACGGTGTTTGGTTCCGTGCTGTTCCGTGGTTTTATGGCCATTATCCCGATTCTCATCGGCGTGCTGGCGGGCTACGCGCTCTCCTTCGCTATGGGTGTGGTAGACGTGACGCCAATCCGCGAAGCGCACTGGTTCGCGCTGCCAACCTTCTATACACCTCGCTTTGAATGGTTCGCTATCTTCACCATTCTGCCTGCGGCGCTGGTGGTTATTGCCGAACACGTAGGCCACCTTGTGGTCACTGCGAATATCGTGAAAAAAGACCTGATTCGCGACCCGGGCCTGCACCGCTCAATGTTTGCCAACGGCATTTCAACCGTGTTCTCCGGCTTCTTTGGTTCCACACCAAACACCACCTACGGTGAGAACATCGGCGTCATGGCGATCACCCGCGTGTATTCAACCTGGGTTATCGGCGGCGCGGCAATTATCGCCATTCTGCTTTCCTGCGTCGGTAAGCTTGCGGCGGCGATTCAAATCATCCCGGTGCCGGTGATGGGCGGCGTTTCTTTGCTGCTGTACGGAGTGATCGGCGCCTCCGGTATTCGCGTGCTGATCGAATCCAAAGTGGATTACAGCAAAGCACAAAACCTGATCCTGACCTCCGTGATCCTGATCATCGGGGTGAGCGGGGCGAAGGTGCACATCGGTGCGGCAGAGCTGAAAGGCATGGCGCTGGCGACCATCGTCGGCGTTGGCCTGAGCCTTATTTTCAAACTTATCAGCATACTGCGCCCGGAAGAAGTCGTGCTTGACGCGAAAGACAACGACGCGCAGGCCTGATCGTTTCCTCGCCGGGCGGATCCTCGCCCGGTTCTAAACCTCAGCCATTCTGTGTTAGACTCGTTTCGATTTTCTGCCTGTTATGGTTGAGGTACTTCTGAATACGCCGGCACAGCTCTCACTGCCACTCTATCTTCCCGACGACGAAACCTTTGCGAGTTTCTGGCCGGGTGACAACCCTTCTTTATTAGCCGCCCTGCAGGCGGTACTCCGTCAGGATCACAGCGGGTACATCTATTTCTGGTCGCGTGAAGGCGGCGGGCGCAGCCATTTGCTGCATGCGGCCTGCGCAGAGCTTTCCCAGCGCGGTGAAGCCGTGGGCTATGTGCCGCTGGATAAGCGCACCTGGTTTGTGCCGGAAGTGCTGGACGGGATGGAGCAGCTGTCGCTGGTTTGCATCGACAATATCGAATGCGTGGCCGGGGATGAGCCGTGGGAAATGGCGATCTTCAATCTTTATAATCGCATTCTGGAATCCGGGAAAACTCGCCTGCTGATCACCGGCGACAGGCCGCCTCGCCAGCTAAATTTGCAGTTGCCTGACCTGGCTTCCCGCCTGGACTGGGGGCAAATCTACAAGCTGCAGCCGCTTTCCGATGACGACAAGCTGCAGGCGCTGCAGCTGCGTTCCAGGCTGCGGGGGTTTGAGCTGCCGGAAGACGTGGGGCGTTTCCTGTTAAAACGCCTCGATCGCGAAATGCGTACCCTGTTTATGACGCTCGATCAGCTCGACCACGCTTCTATTACCGCCCAGCGCAAGCTCACTATTCCGTTCGTCAAAGAGATCCTCAGCCTGTAATTTTCCCCGTCCGCCGACGGGGAATGTCGCTTTATACCTGACGTAACCTTTCTGCTGCGGCGTCCAGCGTCGCTTCCTGCTTGGCAAAGCACAGGCGAATCAGCTTATGCGGGAAAGCATCCGCGCAGAACACCGACAGCGGGATCGCCGCCACGCCCACTTCTTTAGTCAGCCACTGGCAGAAACTCACGTCGTCGAGATCGGAGATTGCGCTGTAGTCGGCCAGCAGGAAATAAGTCCCTTCGCAGGGCAGAATTTCAAACCGACTATCCGCCAGCGCCTCAACAAAGCGGTCGCGGCGAGCGCGGTAAAATTCCGGCAGTTCACGATAATGTTCCGGTTCGGCACGCAGCATGTCGGCAATCGCAAGCTGCGCCGGGGTATTCACCGCGAACGTCAGGTACTGGTGAACTTTGCGCAGCTCCGCGCTGATGGCCGCCGGTGCCACGCAGTAGCCCACTTTCCAGCCCGTCATATGGAACGTTTTGCCGAAAGAGGACACAGAGATAGCGCGCTCTCGCAGCTGTGGGTGAGCCAGCACGCTGGCGTGGCCTTCTTCGTCGAAGCAGATATGCTCGTACACTTCGTCGCTCAGCACGTAGACTTCGTGCTGCTCAATGGCCTGCCACAGCGCGGCAAAATCACTTTTTCGCCAGACGGTAGCGGACGGGTTGTGCGGCGTGTTAAGAATGACGAGGCGGGTTTTGTCGCTCAGCAGGGCAGTAAATTCTTGCCAGTCAACGCGGAAGTGCGGCGGCTGGAGGGCAATACGTTTCAGAATGCCGCCGGAAAGCGTCACGGCTGGGGCATAGCTGTCGTAGCTCGGGTCAAAGCAAATCACTTCATCACCCGGGCGAACCAGCGCGGTGATGGCGGCGTAAAGCGCTTCAGTGGCGCCAGCGGTGACCGTGATATCGGTATTGGCATCCGGCTTGTGGCCATACAGGGCTTCGGTTTTCTCGGCGATGGCTTCGCGCAGGGCCGGAACGCCGGTCATCGGTGCATACTGGTTCGCGCCCTGGCTGACGTGAAACGCCAGGCGTTCCTGCAGGTAGCGCGGGCCATCGAAATCCGGGAATCCCTGGGAGAGGTTAATGGCGTTGTGTTGCTGCGCAAGGGCGCTCATTTGCGTGAAAATGGTGGTACCGAGCGCCGGCAGTTTGCTTTCTGGAATCAAAGGGGAGTGGCTCATTATTCTTCGACCTTAACGTGGTGCGTGTGTTTCCCTGTGTTGCCGGGACTATAACACGATGTTAAGATTTAGCAATCAAGACGCTTAGACGTCTAAATAATAATGACCTCAGTTGCCAACATAACGCAGCGCTAACGGCTGGAGAGATGATGATTCGCGCCATTGTTACCGATATTGAAGGCACCACCAGCGACATTCGCTTTGTGCACAACATCCTGTTCCCGTATGCCCGCGAACGCCTCGCGGGTTTTGTTCGCGAGCAGCAAAATGAAATAGCCCCAATACTCAACGACCTGCGGGCGGAAATTAATGAACCGCAGGCGGATATTGAGCGGCTGATTGAGACGTTGTTTAGCTTCATGGATGTAGATCGTAAATCTACCGCGCTAAAGGCGCTGCAGGGCCTTATCTGGCGGGATGGCTACGTGAATGGAGACTTCACCGGCCATCTCTATGATGACGTACTGCCGGCGCTGAAGGCCTGGAAACAGCAGGGTATTGCCCTGTATGTCTACTCATCTGGCTCGGTGGCGGCGCAGAAGCTGCTCTTTGGCTACAGCGACGCCGGGAATATTACTGAGTTGTTCAGCGGCTATTTTGATACCCACGTTGGGGCCAAGCGTGAAGCGCAGTCCTACCGCAACATCGCGGTGGAGATCGGCGTGGCACCAGAAGAACTGCTGTTCTTGTCAGATATTCACCAGGAGCTGGATGCCGCACGGGAAGCCGGCTGGCAAACCGTGCAGCTTATTCGCGGCGAGGCGGATGACGTCAGCCGTCATCGCCAGGTAAACCGTTTCGACCACATTAATCTGGAGTCGTTTTCTTCATGAGCGCATTGACCATTTTTACCGATACCGAAGCAAAGGAGCCGGTATGGCACAGCACGGACGCGCAAGAGATTCGCGAGCAGTTGAACGCCAAAGATGTGCGTTTTGAACGCTGGGAAGCGAACCAGGATTTAGGCAACGACCCAACGCCGGAAACGGTGATTCACGCTTATCAGTATGCTATCGACAAGCTGGTGGCGGAGAAGGGCTATCAGAGCTGGGATGTGATCAGCCTGCGTGCGGATAACCCGCAGAAAGACGTGCTGCGGACCAAATTCCTGTCCGAGCATACCCACGGCGAAGATGAAGTGCGTTTCTTCGTAGAAGGCGCGGGGCTGTTCTGCCTGCACCTGGACGACAAGGTGTATCAGATCCTCTGCGAGAAGAACGACCTGATTTCCGTCCCGGCCGGAACACCGCACTGGTTTGATATGGGTTCCGAGCCGCATTTTACCGCGATTCGTATTTTTGATAACCCGGAAGGCTGGGTGGCGCACTTCACCGGCGATGCGATTGCCGATGCTTATCCACGTCTGCCGTAGTTGTTGAGTTGAGCCTTCCTTCGGGAAGGCTTTTTAATCCAGCTGTTGCGCCGTTCACTTCCCGATCTTTTTTATCTCCCAGTTCTGGGTCGGCTGAGATGCGTTCCCGACGTTCTCAGCCACCGAGTCGCTTCTGGTTTTTACCCTCACCCTAACCCTCTCCCAGAGGGAGAGGGAATAAACAATATCGCATGTCGTTTTTTCTCCCTCAGCCCAGAGGGAGAGGGAATAAACAATATTGCATGTCGTTTTTCCTCCCTCGCCCCCTTGGGGAGAGGGCCGGGGTGAGGGGCATTATTTCTTCGGCAAAAATACCCCATCCCGAACCTGTTCCGGCGTCACCACGCCCGTATCCAAAATCCAGCCGCTAATTAATTCTGCCGGGGTGACATCAAACGCCGGGTTATACACGCTTGCGTTTTCGGGCGCCCACTGCACGCTGCCAAAACTGCCTGCCACGCCGGTCACTTCCCTGGCGGCACGCTGCTCAATCGGAATGGCTTCACCGTTCGGGCAGTTTCTGTCGAGCGTGGTGTGCGGGGCGGCAACGTAGAACGGAATACCGTGATAATGCGCCAGCACGGCCAGGCTGTAGGTGCCGATCTTGTTGGCCACGTCACCGTTCGCGGCGATGCGGTCCGCGCCCACCCAGATGGCATCCACTTGCTTTTTCGCCATCAGGCTGGCGGCCATTGAATCGCAAATCAGCTGGTAAGGAATGCCCAGCTCACCCAGTTCCCATGCCGTCAGCCTGCCGCCCTGCAGCAGCGGGCGGGTTTCGTCCACCCAAACGCAGGTGACGTTCCCTTCGTTAAATGCCCGCTGAATAACGCCCAGCGCGGTGCCGACGCCTGCGGTAGCAAGCCCACCGGTATTGCAGTGGGTCAGCAGGCGGCTGCCGGGCTTAACCAGCGCTGCTCCGGCACGAGCGATGTTATCGCACAGCACTTTATCTTCCGCCACCAGCCGCAGCGCTTCTTCTTCGAGAGCAGCCACAACGTTTTCCTGGGCCAGCGCCTGCTTCATGCGGTCGAGGTTATTCATCAGGTTCACCGCCGTCGGGCGGGACGCCCGCAGGGTTTCCAGCGCCTCAGCGAGCTGAGCTTTTGTCAGCCCTTGCTCTGCCAGCAGCGCCAGCAGCAGGCTGGCGGAAAGGCCGATCAGCGGCGCGCCACGCACGCTAAGGGCGTGAATATGGGCGACTAACTGCGACACGGTGTGCGCCGGGAGCCAGTTTTTCTGCTGCGGTAGCGCCTGTTGGTCAAGGATCCAAAGCTGGTTATCACGCACTTCAAGGCTGGTGGTTTTTAAATTATGCATTCGTGTTAATTCCATGTTGCGTTGTTGCGGTATATTGTGCCAACATGACTTCCAGATGTATAGACGTCCAAACGTCTTAATTAACTTTATTTTCTGAGAGGATCGCCATGTCGCACTACCGCACTTTTACCGCCGCTGACGCAGTGGCCTATGCTCAACAGTTTGGCGGGCTGCAGACGCCGTCTGAGCTGGTGGAGGCGCAGGAAGTGGGCGATGGCAACCTCAATCTGGTGTTTAAAATCTTTGATACTCAAGGCGTAAGCCGAACTATCGTGAAGCAGGCGCTGCCGTATGTACGCTGCGTGGGGGAGTCCTGGCCGCTGACGCTGGACCGCGCTCGCCTTGAGGCGCAGACGCTGGTTGAACACTACCAGCACAGCCCGGAACACACGGTCAACGTGGTGCATTACGACCCGGAGCTGGCGGTGATGGTGATGGAAGATCTCTCCAGCCATCGTATCTGGCGCGGCGAGCTGGTGAAGGGCGTTTATTATCCTCAGGCGGCCAGTCAGCTTGGTGAGTATCTGGCCAAAGCGCTGTTCCACACGTCAGATTTTTATCTGCACCCGTACGATAAGAAGGCGCTGGTTGCCCGCTTTATCAATCCGGAAATGTGCGAAATCACCGAAGATCTGTTCTTTAACGATCCGTATCAGATCCACGAGCGAAATAACTACCCGGCCGCGCTGGAACAACAGGTTGCCGGGCTGCGAAGCGACAGCGACCTGAAGCTGGCCGTGGCGTTGCTGAAGCATAAATTCTTCTCAAGCGCGGAAGCGCTGCTGCACGGCGATATCCACAGCGGGTCGATTTTCGTCGCGGAAGGCAGCCTGAAAGCTATCGACGCTGAATTTGGCTACGTGGGCCCGGTCGGATTTGATCTCGGGACCGCTATCGGCAACTTGTTGCTGAACTACTGCGCGCTGCCGGGGCATTTTGGTCCGAGGGATGCCGCCAGCCATCGAGAACAGCGTCTGAAAGATATTCAGGAACTGTGGCTGAGCTTCTCTGAGCGCTTTACGGCGCTTGCCCGCGCGAAAACACGCGACGCGGCGCTGGCAACGGAAGGCTACGTTGAGCACTACCTGCAAAAAGTGTGGGTTGATGCGGTGGGCTTCTGCGGCACCGAGTTGATTCGCCGCTCTGTGGGGTTGTCTCACGTCGCCGATCTGGAAAGTATCGAGGATGAGGCTACTCGTTTGGCCTGCGTCAGCCACGCGATTGAGCTGGGCAAGTTCCTGATTCTGATCGCCGGGCAGGTGGATTCGGTGGATGAGTTTATTGCCAGGGTTCGGCAGAAGGGGTGAGTTTTCTGCTGCGTTCACTTTGAATTGTATTCACTGCATCACTTCTGGTTTTTTTACCCTCACCCTGACCCTCTCCCCGTGAGGGAGAGCAGCTGTGTTTAAAGTCAAGGGTGGCGCTATGTCGTCACCCATTCTTTATTATCCCGAAGCATTGCATTCAGGATGGTCACCAGCTT